>NZ_PSVY01000021.1:0-60667 GCF_002932635.1 Rathayibacter sp. AY1D1 | reverse complement strand
GTCGTGGTGGCGGGGTCCGTGGTGGTGCCGGTCATGCGCGTGCCGCCCCGTAGACCTCGTAGGCCCCCGCGACTCCGCCGCCCACCGGCACGGAGGCGCCCGCGCGGCGCAGCACCGCCTCCAGCGCCGACAAAGTGGTCAGCACCGCGTCCGTCCGGGCGTTGTAGCCCATCGTGCCGATGCGCCAGACCTTCCCGTGCAGCGGCCCGAAGGACGTGCCGATCTCGATGCCGAAGTCGGCGAGCATCTCCCCGCGCACCGCGTCCCCGTTCACGCCCTGCGGGATGCGCACCGCGACGACGTTCGTCATCTTGTGGCCGACGTCGCCGAACACCTCGAGGTCGAGGCCGCGGACTCCGGCGAGCATCGCCGACCCGTGCAGCGCGTGGCGGGCGACCGTCTCGTCCAGGCCCTCCTCGACGACGATGCGGGCGCACTCGCGCGCGCCGTAGAGCATCGTGGTCGCCTCGGTGTGGTGGTTGAGTCGGCGCGGCCCCCAGTAGTCGAAGATCATGCCGAGGTCGAAGTAGTTGGAGCGGACGCGGCGGGCGCTGACAGTGTCGCCCTCGTCGCGGATCCCCGCCTCGATGCTCCTGCGCGACTCGATCACCGCGACGGCCTTCTCCGAGAAGGTGACGGGAGCCGATCCGGACGGGCCGCCCAGGCACTTCTGGAGCCCCGCGGTGACCGCGTCGAGCCCGAGCTCGTCGGTCGCGAAGGCGTTGCCCGCGAGGGAGGCGGTGACGTCGGTGTAGAAGAGGGCGCCGTGCTTCTCGCAGAGGGCGCCGAGCTCCTCCAGCGGCTGCGCCATGGTGGTCGACGTGTCGCCGTGGACCACGGCCAGCATCTTCGGCTTCACCCGGGCCAGGGCCTCGGCGATCGCCGAGACGGGGAAGACCTGCCCCCACTCGGCCTCGATCACGTGCACCTCCGCGCCGCAGCGCTCCGCGATCTCCCGGAGGAGGTGCCCGAACCGCCCGAAGACCGGCACGAGCACGCGGTCGCCCGGCTCCAGCATCGAGACCAGCGCCGCCTCGATGCCCGCACGGCTCGTGCCGTCGACGAGCATCGTCTTCTCGTTGCGGGTGCGGAACACCTGCCGGTACAGCTCCTGCGTCTCCGTCATCGTCGCCGTCATGAACGGGTCGTACTGCCCGACCAGCTGCGCCGACATCGCACGCAGGACGCGCGGATCCGCGTTGATCGGGCCCGGCCCCATCAGCAGGCGCGGCGGCGGATCGACGGGGAGGAACGGTGCGGGCGCGGTCATGGGCCACCTCTTCACGAGCGGGAGAGAAACAGTCGTTTCACCCGCAGAGCCTATGCGACGGACGTTTCGCCGGTGTTTCGCGGTGTGGGGGGTCGAGATTCTCGACAGAAGCTCCTCCACAGGCGTCCTCCGGAAGCGGGTCCTCCCGATCGGACGCACCTGCGGCCCGCGTGTCGGTGGTCTCTGGTTCAATACGGGTATGGCGGATGGGATGCGGCAGGGACTCGAGGAGGTCCGCGCCCTCGGCGACCGCGCGGCGCTGCTCGCCCGCTCGGCGGCTCCGCTCCACCTCGCCTCCGCCGAGGCGCTGCACGAGGCGTACACGGCTGCTCTGCGTCGCCCGGAGGCGTTCGCGCGCGGCGGGTCTCCCGCCGAGTCGCGCGACCTCGTGGAGCGCTCCGTCCGGGCCGAGCTCGCCGTCGCACTCGCCGTGTCCGAGCGTGTGGCCGCGCGCGAGCTCGAGCACGCCCGCCTGCTGGTCGACCACCTGCCCTGCACGCGCGCCGCGCTGGCCGAGGCGCGGTTGCGCTGGGAGGCGGGGCAGATCATCTGCGGAGTCGCGGCCACCCTGCCGCCGGCCACCCTCCCGGAGTTCGACGAGCGCGCCGCGGGACTGGCCGCCTCGATGACGCCGACCCAGCTGCGGCGACGCCTCGCCCGGCTGCGGGACGAACTCCACGAGAGTCCTCTGGCCGACCGGCACGCCCGCGCTCGGGAGGACCGGTCGGTCCGGGTCTCGCCCGAGCAGGACGGCATGGCCACGCTCTGCGCGACCCTCCCCGCTCCGGCCGCTTTCGGTGCGCTCGCGCGGCTCGACCGGATCGCCCGCACCCTCCGCGACGGGAGCGGTGCAGCGGAGGAGCGCACGCTCGCGCAGCTGCGGGCCGACGCCCTGGTCGACCTGCTCTGCGACGGCGACGTGTCCGGCACGGCGCCGGGCGACGAGCGTCCGCGCACGTCCGCTCGCGGCATCCGGGCCGAGGTGCGTCTGACCCTCGCCGCGAGCACCGCGGCCGGGCAGGACGAGACCCCCGCGGAACTGGACGGCTACGGCCTCATCCCGGCCGGCGTCGCGCGCGAGCTCCTCGGAGCCGACTCGGCCGTCACCCCGGTGCTCACCCATCCGAGCACGGGCGCCGTGGTCTCCGTCGGACGCACGCACCGCCTCCCTCCCCCGCGGATGCGCCTCGCCCTCCAGCTGCGCGACCGGACATGCCGCTTCCCCGGCTGCACCCGGCCCGCGGCGACCGCCGAGGCCGACCACACGCTCGAGTGGCGTCACGGAGGCGCCACCGCCCTCGACAACCTGGCGTCGCTCTGCGTCGCCCACCACCACGTCCGCCACGGCGACCGCTGGACCTACACGCTCCACCCCGACGGATCGGCCGACTGGACCACCCCCACGGGCCGCCGCGTGGTCACCCGTCCACCCGATCCGCCCGCGCCGCCAGCCCCGCCGCAGCGCAGGCCGAGCTTCAGCGATGCGCCGCCCCCGTTCTGACGGCGGAAGGAGCCGCGCTCCTGCAGGCGTGCTCCAGCGGGCGTGCTCCTGCGGGCGTGCTCCAGCAGGCGTGCTCGCGCCGCGCGGGTCCGAGCCGGCGGCCTGTCTCAGCCGATGGCCGAGCCGTGGAAGCCGGTCGTCCGACGCGCCCGCCGACGAACCGGTCCACCGAGCCCGCACTCGCTGCACCCGGGCCCGTTCCACCCTCCGGGCTCGGCGCCCGTGCTCACCGCTGAGATCGCACCCGAGGACAGCGATCACCGCAGCGACTCGGGCGCGACGGCGCAGCTTCCGCCTCGGATCCACGACGAGGGACGGAGCGACGGAGGGACGGAGCGAGAGAGAAAGAGAAAGGGAGAGGGAGAGGGAGAGGGAGAGGGAGAGGCGCCGAGCGGGAGAGCGGGTCACGGCTTCCGCCTCGATTCACGACGAGGGAGAGAACGAGCTCCGGGCGTGGGCCCTCTCAGAGCGTGCCGGCCAGCTCCAACAGTGCGAGATCCGACCCCCGCGGTCCCACCAGGCAGAGCCCCACCGGAGCGCCGCCGACACTCGACCGCGGCACCGACAGCGCCGGATACCCGCCGATCCCGGCGACACAGGTCAGGCCGAGCGTCGCCGTCCGCGCCGCGTCGATCGCCTCGGCCGACGCATCGAGGGCCGGCGCCACCGACGACGTCGACGGCAGGAGGAGCACCCGCCCCTCGAGCGCACGGTCGAGCGCCTCCCGGAACCCCGCGACCCGCGCCCGCGCGGCCGTCTCCTCCTGCTCGTCGACGAGCGAGGCCGCGTCGAAGCGCGCCTGGACGTCCGCCGCCAGCACTCCCGGATGCGCCGCGACCCACGAGCCGCTCGACCGCCACGCCTCCGCCGCCTGCACGAGCCGGAACGCCTCGAGCATCTCCGCCACGGGGGGCAGCTCGACCTCCTCGGTGCTCATCCTCCCGACGGCCGATCCGAACGCCGCCCGGACGGCCGCGTCCACTCCGCCCAGCAGTGCCGGCGCCACCGCGAGACTCCGCACCGGCGGGCCGGACGGCAGGCAGACCTCGGCCACCCGCCTCAGCGTGCCGAGGTCCCGCGTCAGCCACCCGACGGTGTCGAAGCTCGGCGCCAGCGGCAGCAGCCCCTCGACGGGCACTGCACCGTGGGTCGTCCTCAGCCCCCACAGGCCCTGGTAGGAGGCGGGTACCCGGATCGATCCCGCGGTGTCGGTCGCCAGCCCGACGGCTGCCTGCCCGAGCGACACGGCGGTCGCCGGTCCGCTCGACGATCCGCCCGGGATCGCTCCGGGCGCGGCCGGATTGGGCGGCGTCCCGTAGCCGGAGTTCCGGCCGGCGATGCTGTACGCGAACTCATCGGTCTGAGCGATCCCGCGCACCGACGCTCCCGCTGCGAGCAGCTGCGCGACGGCCGGAGCGGTCGCCGCCTCGATCGGCGCGGAAGCGAGGCGGGCCGGCACTCCCGCGCCGATCCGCTGGCCCTCGATCGCGAAGAGGTCCTTGACCGCGACGTCCAGTCCGTCGAGGGTCCCGGAGCCGGCGGCCGGCACGAGCGGCGCGCCGACGGCCCGCCAGACACGGGGGTCCAGCGCGGGCGAGGGCGCCTGCACCTGCGCGGCGCGCACCCTCCAGGTCCCGCCCTCGCGCGACCACAGCTGCGTGACGAGCCCGCGCCCGCCACGGGCCGGAGCGTTCACGCTGACCACGAGCGCCGTGTCCGCATCGACCGCCCGCACGTGCAGCTCGACCAGCTCCCGCACCGGCGCCCCGCCGCGACGACCCCGGAAGCCGGTGATGACCGCGTGGCCGACGAGCAGTCCGGAGGCGTCGCCCCGGAGCGTCGTCGGCGCGTCCACGAACGCGTCGGCGAGCGCCGCGACGTCGTCAGCCCCGAGCGCCGCCTCGTACGCCAGAACCGCGTCCACCAGCCCGTCCGGCAGGTCACCCTCGAGCGTCGTCACCCGCGGGTCAGTCATCGAAGTCGGCCGTCCGGACGCGGGCGTGCACGCCCTTCACCAGGTCGACGACCTGCGAGATGTCGAAGTCGGTCGCCGCGCTGAGGTAGGCGTAGGCGTGAGCCGGGTCCATCCCGTAGCGGGCCGCCAGCAGCGCGATGGCCGCGCGGACGCACTTCTGCACGGCGACGTCCAGGTCCTCGTCCATCCCGGTGGGCACGAGGAACTCGCCGGTCTCCCCCATCGGCCCGAGCAGCTCCCCGAACGCCGCGAGCGCCTCGGCGCGCGGGACAACCTCCAGGCGCACCCGGACGCGCAGGCTCGCCTCCATCGCCGTCAGCGCCACCTCGCCGTCGCCCTGCGCGAAGTGGGGATCCCCGACGTACGCGAGCGCGCCCGGGACCTGCACGGGAAGGTAGAGGCTGGTTCCGGCGGTCAGCAGTGCGATGTCGATGTTGCCCCCGTGCGCACCGGGCGGCACGGAGTGCGGGCGCTCCTCCCCTGCGACGGCGACGCCCATGATCCCGAGGAACGGCCGGAGCGGGAACCGGGCGGCCCGCTCTCCTCCCGGCACCAGCGGGATCACGCCGCGGAGACCGCCCTGCGCGTCCTCGTCGACGCGCGCGAAGACGCTGAACGGCCCCTCCTGCAGCGGGTACTCGCCCGGCAGCGCGCCGCGGCCGTGCCGGTTCGAGACGACTCCGTACGGCACGCGCGGCTCGGCCTCGAGGAGGGTCATCCGGAGCAGGTCCCCCGGCAGCGCTCCCCGGACGGCGATCGGCCCCGTGACCACGTGCGGCCCGTCCGTCTCGCCGTCGCGGAACGGCCCGTCCGCGGCGAGCGCGACCGCGTCGCGCAGCACCCCCTCCGGAGCGACTCCGTGGCGCCCGAAGAAGGCGACCGGATCGCGGCCCTGGTCCTCCAGCACGCCCTCGTGGCTGAGCGTGTCGATGACGACCTCGGCCCCCGAGTCGACGGTGAGCACGGGGGCGTCCGCCGCGCACGGCAGGCGCCCCCACAGCACCGAACCGGGCTCGGCCGGCAGGTAGTCCACCCCCGGCGGCACTCCCTCACCGGGCTGCACCGCCCACTCCGTCCACCGCATGCACGTCCGCCTCCCGCGCGGCCCGTCCGCGCCGTCCGACCCTAACCGCGCCGTGTTTCGAGCATGTGCACGCGTGTGCCACGATTCTCCAGACCCGCCCCCGACGACAGGACTCCCGTGTTCCGACGCCTGCGCACCCGCTCCGAGGGCGCGACCCTCGGCCTGATGCTCGCCCTCACCTTCTCGACCGGCATCATCGACGCCGTCGGGTACCTCGGGCTCGACCGCGTCTTCGCCGGCAACATGACCGGCAACGTCGTCATCCTCGGCATGGCCCTCTCCGGCGCGGCCGACCTGCCCGTGGTCGGCCCCCTGATCGCGCTGGGCGCCTTCATGATCGGCGCCGTGATCGGCGGCCGGGTGCTCCGCCCGGTGAAGAAGGGCTGGACCTCGCGCTCGACCTGGCTCTTCGCGGTGGTCGGCATCCTGCTCGGCGTCCTGGCGATCGTGCTCGCGGTCGTGCCTGAGCACCCCGAGCCGCTCGCCTTCACCGTCACCGGCGTGCTGGGCGGGGCGATGGGCCTCCAGGCCGCGACCGCCCGCCACCTCGCCGTCAAGGACGTCACGACGGTCGTCGTCACCTCGACGATCACGGGCCTCGCTGCGGACTCCCGCCTGGCGGGTGGTTCCGGTCAGCCGTGGTTCCGCCGCGCGGCGGCGATCGTCCTGATCGCCGCGGGTGCCGGAGTCGGCGCGCTCGCCCTGCTGGTCGGACTCTGGCTCGGCCTGGCGATCGCCGCGGTCATCACGCTCGTCGCGACGCTGCTGGGCGAGCTCGTCGTCCACTCCCGGTACGCTCCGGCGCCCGCCGACGCCGCCGCCTGAGGCGGCGCCTCCCGGCGCGTCAGCGCGGCAGCTGCTGGCAGTGCGGGCAGAGGTGCGAGGAGCGGTTCATGAACGGCACCCGCTCGATCGCCGCGCCGCACCGGGCGCACGGCTTCCCCGTCTGCCCGTAGGCGTGCAGGCTGTGCGAGAAGTAGCCGGAGGCACCGTTCACGTTCACGTACTGCGCATCGAAGCTGGTGCCGCCCTCGGCCAGCGCCCGTTCGAGCACCGAGCGCACCTCGGCGAAGAGGCGGCGGATGCGCGCCTCGCCGAGCGACGAGCTCGGCCGCTCCGGGTGCAGCTCCGCCGCCCACAGCGACTCGTCCGCGTAGATGTTCCCGATGCCGCTCACGAGCGTCTGGTCGAGCAGCGCCCGCTTGATCCCGCTGCTCCTCCTCGCCAGCGACGCGACGACCGAGCCCAGGTCGAAGGAGGGGTCGAGCGGATCGCGGGCGATGTGCGCGACCTGCGAGGGCACGGCGCGCAGCCAGCCGCCTCCGCGGGCCTCCACGCCCGCGTAGCCGCCCGGCGCTCCGTCCGGGGTCGGCACCAGAGCGTCGACCGCCATCGAGCCGAAGATCCGCTGGTCGACGAAGTGCAGGGCGAGCTCGCCGTGCTCGGGGTGCTCGATCCCGATCCGGATGCGCGCCAGCCGCGGCAGCGCCGCATCCGCCGTGCGCAGCAGCACCTGGCCGCTCATGCCGAGGTGCACCAGCAGCGCCTCGTCGCGGCCGGCGGGCAGCCAGAGGAACTTGCCTCGCCGCACCGCCGCTTCCAGCGTGCGCCCGACGAGCAGGCGCTCGAAGGTCCCGTGCGGATGCACGTGCCGCTTCAGCGAGCGCTCGTCGACGATCTCGACGCCGGTCACCAGGGAGCCGGTGACCGCGGGAGCGAGGCCCGCCCGCACCACCTCGACCTCGGGCAGCTCGGGCACGGTCAGTCCGAGACCGCGGGAGCGGCGGGTGCGCCGGGGGCCGCCAGACGCGTCCACGCGTCGAGCGCGGCGGCCATCTCGGCCGCCTTCTTGCTCGTCCCCTCGCCGCGGGCGGTGACGAGTCCGCCGACGATCACGGTGGCGACGAACACCTTGTTGTGGTCGGGGCCGGTGGCGGCGATCTCGTAGCGCGGGGCCGGCGCACCGCGCTCGGCGGCCGCCTCCTGGAGGCTCGTCTTCGGGTCCATCGAGACGCCGAAGCGGAGCGGATCGGCCCGCAGAGGGGCGATCAGGCGCAGCACCAGGTCGCGGGCCGCGTCGGGCCCGGTGCCCAGGTAGACGGCGCCGATGATGGCCTCGACGGTGTCGGCGAGGATCGACGCCTTGTCGCGGCCGCCGGTCAGCTCCTCGCCGCGTCCGAGGCGGAGGAACTCGCCCAGGCCGATGCCGCGGGCGATCTCGGCGAGCGCGACGGTCGAGACGAGGCTCGCCCGGCGCTTGGCCAGGTCGCCCTCGCTGAGGGCGGGGTACTCGGTGTAGAGCATGACGGTCACGGCCTGCCCGAGGATCGAGTCGCCGAGGAACTCGAGGCGCTCGTTGTGCGGGATGCCGCCGTGCTCGAAAGCGAACGACCGGTGCGTCAGGGCGAGCTCGAAGAGCTCACCGTCGAGGCTCACGCCGAGCGTGGCCTCCAGACGCGACCGGTCGTCGCTGGAGGGTCGTGCGGAGGTCTGGTTCACCATGGACCGCGGTCCGTTCGTCGAGGGGCGGTGCGCCCCGCGCCGTGCGGACCAGGAGCGGGATCAGACGTCGGCGACCTTGCGGCCCTTGTACTCGAGGAACAGCGCGGTGCCCGCGGAGTCCTCGACGACCTTGGCGCGGTGGGGAAGGCTGTAGACGACCTTGCCGTTCTCGATGGTCTTGACGAGGGTGGGGACCTCGGCCTTCCACTGCGAACGACGGGCGTGGGTGTTCGCGCGGGACTTCTTCCTCTTGGGAACAGCCATGATTCTCTCTTCTCTACCTCTAGTCGGATTCAGTGAGGGCGGTCGCGCCCTCACCGCTGTCTGCGGAAGCTCTGTCGGTGGAAGCTCCGGGCGCTGCGGCCCCGCCGTCCCCCTCGCTCAACCCTGCGAGCGCGGCCCACCGGGAGTCGCGCGGCGCCTCGGGTTCGGGCGTGGAGGAATCGGCCAGCCGCTCCCCCGTGACGGGGTCGAGGCCCGGACAGTCCGGCCGGCAGACCGGCTGGAACGGCAGCGACAGAACCACCGCATCCCTGACCAGAGGTTCAAGATCCACGTGGTCGTCGTGAACCTCATAGTCGAAAGCTTCGTCAGAAGAGTACGCGAAAAGTTCCTGGAACTCGACATCGACAGGCAGGGAGATGTCGGTCAGGCACCGGCTGCACTCGCCGTCGGCCCTCGCCGACACCTCGACACTGGCCAGGATCCCCTCGTGCACGGACTCGAGCCGGACGTCGAGATCGACGGCCGATCCCTTGCGGACCGCGACGATCCCCTCGCCGAACTGCTCCGGCGCCTCGAGCTCGAGGCGGTGCTCGCGCATCTCGCCCGGTCGCCTCACGAGGTCGCGCACGTTCACGGTGAACGGCGTCTTCTTGAAAGTAGTCACAAGGGTCCAGCCTACCCCTCCCGGCCCCCTCCGGGGCCGGAGGGGCCGGGAGAAGCCGGGAGGGGCGGAGTCCGGGCTCAGGCGCCGCCGGCCTCCAGCGTCACGTCGATCGGCGCGTAGTCGGCACCGCTCGTGTCCACTCCCTCGTCGGCGAGCTCCGCGAGCGCCTCCTCGACGTACTCGTTCGAGTAGGCGGTGGCGGGCGGGTCCGCGCTGATGATCGTCGCCCCCGTCTCGTTCTCCGTCTCCTTCGCGATGTCGACCGTCTGCTGCCACGCGGCCTCGTCGATCATCCCGACGCCGCTCGTCGAGGGCCAGATCAGCTTGTTGACCTCGTTGGTCATCCAGAGCTGGTGGCTGGTGCCGAGGGTGGATCCGGCCGCGGTGACGATGTCGGCCGCCGCCTGCGGATCGTCCTTCGCGAAGATCCAGCCCTTGATCGAGGCCTTGATGAAGGCGACCGTCTGCTCGGCGTACGCGTCGTCGTCGGCGAGCCTGCCCGCGTCCGCCCAGATCGCGTCCTGGAGCATCGCGGTGCCCACGTCGTTCCAGCTGATGACGTTCAGATCGTCCGGCTGGTACAGCTCGCCTGTGGCGGGATTCACGGTCTCCAGGACCTGGGCGTACTCGTTGTAGGTCATCGCCTGGGCCGCGTCGATGTCGCCCGCGAGGAAGCCGTTCATGTCGAACTGCTGCTGCACCAGCGAGATGTCGTCGAGGGAGACGCCGTCCTTCTGCATGCCGGCGAACAGCTCCCACTCGTTGCCGTAGCCCCAGCTGCCCACGCTCTTCCCGGCGAGGTCGGCGGGCGAGGTGATCCCCTTGTCCTTGAAGGAGATCTGCGTGGTGGCGCTGCGCTCGAAGATCTGCGCGACGTCGGTGATCCCGGCCCCCTGCTCGATCGAGCCGAGGACCTTGGGCACCCAGGAGATCGCGTAGTCCGCGTCGCCCGAGGCGAGCACGTCCTGGGGGACGATGTCGCCGCCTCCCTCGGCGATCGTCACGTCGAGGCCCTCGTCCTCGTAGTAGCCCTGGTCGAGCGCGGCGTAGTACCCGGCGAACTGCGCCTGGGCCACCCACTGCAGCTGCAGGGTGACCGGCGCGAGGCCGCCGGAGCTGGAAGCCGACCCCGGGTCGGAGCCGCCGGAGGCGCTGCAGCCGGTGAGCGCGAGGCCCACGGCCGCGAAGGCGGCGGTCGTCGTCAGGGTGATGCGGGTGCGTCTGGTCACGGGTCCTCCTGGTGCGGTCTGCGGGGTCGCCGGTGCGGCGCGCCCCGTGGTGCGGCGGTGCAGGTGGTGCTGTGGTGCAGGTGGCGCTGATGATGCGGGCGGTGCGGATGGTGCGTCGGGTGGAGTCGGGAATCGGGAATCGGGAATCGGGAGGATCGAGGAGGGTGCGGGGACGCGCGGCGCCGCGCTCAGCGCAGCCGGCTGCGCCGCAGCGCGAACGCCTCGAGCGCGGCCGTCACGCAGTAGAACGCGAGGCCGACGAGCACGGCGCCCAGGACGTAGGCGTAGGCGAGCGCGTAGTCGCTGCCCGAGGCCGCCGTGGTGATCGACTTGCCGAGCCCGCCCACGGGTCCGCCGAAGTACTCGGCGACCAGCGCCGAGATCACCGCGAGCGAAGAGGCGATGCGGAGCCCCGTGAAGACGTAGGGCACTGCTCCGGGCAGCGTGATCGTGCGGGCGGTCTGCCAGGGGGTCGCCGCGTAGGCCTTCAGCAGGTCGCGGTGCACCGGAGCGGCCTGCCGCAGCCCGCGCAGCGTCGTCACGTACACCGGCACGAACACGGCGAGCGCCGCGACGAGCTGCCTCGCGGTCTCGGCGTTCGCTCCGAACATCGTGTAGAGCACCGGAGCGAGGGCGACGATCGGCACGACGGCGGCCGCGGCCACGATCGGCGCGACCAGTCCGTCGAAGACCCGCGCGAGCGCCGAGAGCCCGGCGACCACGACCGCCAGCACCGCGCCGACCAGCAGGCCGACCAGCGCGTTGCGGCCGGTCACCGCGCTGCCCTCGGCGACGGAGCCGAGGTTCGCGGCGAACTCCTGTCCGATCGCCAGCGGCGACGGGAGCACGAACGGCTGGATCGCCAGAGCGGTGACCCCGGCCTGCCAGAGCAGGACCGCGGCGATCCCGAGCACGAGCGGCGCGAGCACGCTGCGCGCCAGCGCGGTCGTGCTCACCGGTTCTCCACTCCGCGCGGCACGGCGGCGGGATCGCCGTGCAGCAGCTCGCGCACGGCGCTCACGTCGCGGAAGAACGCCGTGTCCTCCCTGACCGCCGCGTCGCGCTCGGATGCTCCGGGGAGTCCGACCGGGAGGACGTCGCGGATCCTGCCCGGCCGCGGCGACATCACCACGACGCGGTCCGAGAGGAACACCGCCTCCGGGATCGAGTGGGTGACGAAGACGACGGCGGCGCCGGTCTCGCGCCGGATCCGCAGCAGCTCCGTCTGCATCCGTTCGCGGGTCATCTCGTCGAGCGCCCCGAACGGCTCGTCCATGAGGAGCAGGCGCGGGCTCTCGGCGAGCGCCCGCGCGATGGCGACGCGCTGCTGCATCCCGCCGGAGAGCTGGTCCGGGTAGGAGTCGGCGAAGTCGCCGAGCCCGACCAGTGCCAGCAGCTCGTCGACGCGCGAGCGCCGGGCGGTCGCGGCGACGCCGTGCAGCTCCAGCGGCAGGGCGATGTTCGCCCGGATCGTGCGCCACGGCAGGAGGCCCGCCTGCTGAAACGCGATCCCGTAGTCCTGGTCGAGCCTCGCCTGCCGGGCCGTCTTGCCGAACACCGCGATCGAGCCGGAGTCCGGCTCGTCGAGGTCGGCGATCAGCCGCAGCAGCGTCGACTTGCCGCAGCCGGACGGGCCGATCAGCGAGACGAACTCCCCCGCGGCCACCTCGAGCGAGACGTCCTGGAGCGCCGTGACGCTCGCGGCGCGGGCGGTGGTGAAGGTCCTCGTGACGGAGTCGACGACGACCGCGGATCCTGCAGGGCTCATGCGGGCTGCTCCCCTCGGCGGTACGGACGGAGGAGGGTGCCGAGCAGAGCGACGGAGCCGGCGGCCGCGAGGCCCACCAGCACCGCCCCGAGGATCGGCGCCCAGGGCTTGGCGGGGTCGCCTCCGGCAGCGGAGGCGAACTCGATGATCATGCGGCCGATCCCGCCGCGCAGGCCGATCGAGACCTCGGCGACGATCGTGCCGACGACGGCGCTGACCGCTCCGAGCCGGAGGGCCGGCAGCAGGTAGGGCACGCTCGCCGGCAGCCTCAGGCGCACCAGCGTCTTCCACCAGCCGACGCCGTAGACGTGCATCAGCTCGACCTGGTGGGCCGTCGGCGAGCCGAGCCCGCGGAGCGCCCCGATCGAGACGGGGAAGAACGCGAGGTAGGAGGCGATCAGGGCCACCGACATCCAGTTCTCCCAGGTCACCGGTCCGAGCTCGAGCTGCGACCCCCAGCGCCGCACCAGTGGCGCGATCGCGATCAGGGGCACCGTCTGGCTCAGCACGATCCAGGGCAGCACCGCCGACTCCGCCGTGCGGAACCGCTGCATCAGGAGAGCCAGGAGCAGCCCCACGACCGTGCCGACGACCCAGCCGACCGCGGCGATCCCGAGCGAGAAGGCGCTCGCCCCCACGACGGCCGACCAGAGCGCCGGGGCGTTCCGCGCTCCGGTGACCGGCTCGCCGAGCCGGGCCGCGATCTCCCAGAGGTGGGGCATCGCGATGGCGCTCGTGCGCGGGAGCACCGTGACTCCTCCGACGACCACCCCGGCCTCGGGCCCGAGCGCCTTCCAGCCCTCCCACACCAGCGCGAGCAGGAGCAGCCCGGCGGCGCCGAGCACGAGCCCGCGCGCGAGGGCCGGTCTCATGCGCGGGCCACGATGTGCTCGCGCAGCTCCGGGATGATCCGCTCGCCGTACACGCGCAGCGTCTCCTCCTTGTTGTCGTGCTGGAGGTAGCCCGCGAACTGCGTCACGCCGATGTCGGCGAGCGCCCGGAGCTTCTCGACGTGCTCGTCCGCCGTGCCCAGCACGCAGAAGCGCTCCACGATCTCGTCCGGCACGAAGGCGGTGTGGCTGTTGCCCGCGCGGCCGTGCTCGTTGTAGTCGTAGCCCTCGCGCCCGGCGATGTAGTCCGTCAGCGCCTGCGGCACCGCTCCGGAGGCGCCGTAGCGGCCCACGATGTCGGCCACGTGGTTGCCGACCATCCCGCCGAACCAGCGGCACTGGTCGCGCATGTGCTCCCGGTCGGTGCCGATGTACATCGGCGCCGCGACGCAGAACTGCAGCGACCCGGGATCCCGGCCGGCGTTCGCCGCCGCCTCCTTGACGGCGCCGATCATCCAGCGCGCGATGTCCACGTCGGCCAGCTGCAGGATGAAGCCGTCGCCGACCTCGCCCGCGAGCTTCAGGGCGAGCGGGCCGTAGGCGGCCACCCACATCTCCAGGGACGAGCCCCGACTCCACGGGAACTGCAGCGTCTGGCCGTTGTACTCGACCGGACGGCTGTTGGCGAGCTCGCGGATGACGTGGATCGACTCCCGCAGCGTCTTGAGCGTCGTCGGAGCTCCTCCGGTCACCCTCACCGCCGAGTCGCCGCGTCCGATCCCGCACACCGTGCGGTTCCCGTACATCTCGTTGAGCGTCGCGTGCAGCGAGGCGATGACCGTCCAGTCGCGCGTGGCGGGGTTGGTGACCATCGGGCCGACCGTGATCCGGTGCGTCCTCTCGAGGATCTGCGAGTAGATCACGTAGGGCTCCTGCCAGAGCAGGTGCGAGTCGAAGGTCCACGCGTAGTCGAAGCCGTGCGTCTCCGCGAGGACGGCGAGCGCGACGGTGCGCGAGGCGGGCGGGTTGGTCTGGAGGACGACTCCGAAGTCCATGGGGTTCCTTCTGCTCGATCAGGTGCTGGCTCGGATCGGGTGCCGGCTCAGATCAGGTACTGGCTCAGACCGCGCGGGATGTACGCCCCGTCGCCCTTCGTGCCGACGTAGGAGCCGTCGTCGACGACGACCCTGCCGCGGGAGATCACCGTGTCGACGTGGCCGTCGATCTCGAAGCCCTCCCAGGCCGAGTAGTCCATGTTCATGTGGTGGCTTCGGCCCTCGCCGATCCCGATCGAGGTGTGCCCGCTCGGGTCGTAGACGACGACGTCGCCGTCGGCCCCGGGCTGGATGACGCCCTTCCTCCCGTACATCCCGAACATCCGCGCCGGGGTGGTCGAGGTGAGCTCGACCCAGCGCGGCAGGGAGATCTGCCCCGACACCACGCCCTGGTACATCAGGTCCATCCGGTGCTCCACCGAGCCGATGCCGTTGGGGATCTTCGAGAAGTCGCCGATCCCCATGTCCTTCTGGCCCTTCATGCAGAAGGGGCAGTGATCGGTCGAGACCATCTGGATGTCGTTGGTGCGCAGCGACTGCCACATGTGGTGCTGATGCCCCTCCGCCTTCGAGCGCAGCGGCGTGGAGCACACCCACTTCGCGCCCTCGAAGCTCGGCGCGCCGAGCTGCTCCTCGAGCGAGAGGTAGAGGTACTGCGGGCAGGTCTCGCCGAAGACGTTCATGCCGCGGTCGCGGGCCTGCGCGATCTGCTCCACCGCCTGCTTCGCGGAGACGTGCACCACGTACAGCGGCGCGCCGGTGAGGTCGGCGATCATGATCGCCCGGTGCGTCGCCTCCTCCTCCGCCTGCCAGGGTCGAGAGGTGCCGTGGAAGTACGGCGCGGTGTTCCCGGCGGCGAGGGTCTGCTTCACCAGTTCGTCGATGAGGGCGCCGTTCTCGGCGTGCATCATCATCATCGCGCCGTTCTCCGCGCCCTTCTGGAACGCCCGGAGGATCTGCCCGTCGTCCGAGAGGAACACGCCCTTGTAGGCCATGAACAGCTTGAAACTGGTCACCCCCTCGCGCATCAGCTCGTCCATCGCGACGAGCGAGGAGTCCTGCACGTCCGAGAGGATCTGGTGGAAGCCGTAGTCGATCGCGCAGTTGCCGGCCGCCTTCTCCTGCCACGCCTGGAACCGGTCGACGACGCTCTCGCCCGGGTACTGCACCACGAAGTCGACGATCGACGTCGTGCCGCCCCAGGCCGCGGCGCGCGTGCCGGTCTCGAAGGTGTCCGAGGCGGAGGTGCCGCCGAACGGCATCTCCATGTGCGTGTGCGCGTCGATCCCGCCCGGGATCACGTACTTGCCGCGCGCGTCGATCACCCGGTCGACGTGGGCCGCCAGATCGAAGCCCAGCAGCGTGGAGCCGGGGGCGAGGACGGCGGCGATGGTCTCGCCGTCGATCAGGACGTCAGCGGCTCCGGTGCCGGTCGCGTTGACGACCGTCCCGCCGGTGATGAGGGTCTTCATCGGTCTTCCCCGTCTCGGTCTGCGGTCACGGCTTCGGGATGCTGGTGTACGACTCCGGCCGGCGGTCCCGGTAGAACTGCCAGTCGTCGCGCATCTCCTGCACCATGTCCATCTCGAGGTCGCGGATCAGGATCTCCTCGGCCTCGCCCGAGCCCCGCTCGCCGACGAACTCCCCGCGCGGATCGATGATCTGGCTGGTGCCGTAGAAGTCGACCGCGAGGTCGCCGTACTCGTTGTCCTCCCGGCCGACGCGGTTGGGCTGCAGCACGAAGTAGCCGTTCGCCACCGCGGCCGCCGGGCCCTCGACCTCCCAGAGGCGGTTCGACAGGCCGGGCTTGGTGGCGTTGGGGTTGAAGACGAGGTGGGCGCCGTTCAGGCCAAGCTCCCGCCAGCCCTCCGGGAAGTGGCGGTCGTAGCAGATGTGGACGCCGACCTTGCCGACGGCGGTGGCGAAGACCGGGTAGCCGAGGTTCCCGGGCCGGAAGTAGAACTTCTCCCAGAAGCGGTCCAGGTGCGGGATGTGGTGCTTGCGGTACTTGCCGAGGATCGTCCCGTCGGCGTCGACCACGACCGCGGTGTTGTAGTAGACGCCGGTCTGCTCCTCCTCGTAGATCGGGAGGATCATCACCACGCCCAGCTCCTTCGCGAGGGCCGCGAAGCGCTGCACGATCGGCCCGTCGGCGGGCTCGGCGTAGCGGTAGTACTTCTTGTCCTGGGTGATGCCGAAGTACGGGCCGTAGAACAGCTCCTGGAAGCAGACGATCTGCGCGCCGTCGGCTGCGGCGTCCCGGGCCATCCGCTCGTGCTTGTCGAGCATCGACTCCTTGTCGCCGGTCCAGGTCGTCTGGGTGATCGCTGCGCGGACGATGGTCATCGGTACCTCCATGCTCGGGCGTCCCTGTCCGGCTCCGGTGTGCTCCGCCGGGCGGTGCGGAGCCGGGGACGTGGACCCACTGTGGTCCCCGCCGGGCCCGAAGGCAATGACGGACCGTCCGGCTCCGGGGACAGGGCTTCATCGTCGGGGTTCGACGTTTCCCCGGTGTTTCCGGCGCGGATCCGCAGCATTAAGGCTCGCCGGGGGAGGAATCCGTCGGTGCCGCTAGCGTGGTCGGATGCGCATCACGATCCTGGCCGGAGGCGTCGGCGGCGCCCGCTTCACCTCGGCGGTCCGCGAGCACCTCAGCGATCTCGAGGCCGCCGGCGGCGAGGTGAGCGAGATCACCGTCGTCGTCAACACCGGCGACGACATGTGGCTCACCGGCCTCAAGGTCTGCCCCGACCTCGACTCGATCACCTACGCGCTCGGCGGAGTGAACGACACGGAGCGCGGCTGGGGGCGGGCCGGCGAGAGCGAGCGGGTCTCGGCCGAGCTCACCGCCTTCGGCGTCGGCTGGCCGTGGTTCACCCTGGGCGACCTCGACCTCGGCACCCACATCGCCCGCAGCTCGATGCTGCGCGACGGCCTCACCCTCTCGGAGGCGACCGCCCGGATCACCGCCCGCTGGCCACTGGGGGTCCGCCTGCTGCCGATGTCGGACCAGGACGTCGAGACCCACGTCGAGGTCGACCTTCCCGGCGAGGGCGTGCGGCTCCTCCACTTCGAGGAGTGGTGGGTGCGGCTTCGGGCGTCAGCGCCCGCGCGCCGCTTCGTCCAGCAGGGGGTGGAGAGCGCCCGCCCCGCCCCGGGCGTGCTGGAGGCGATCGCCGACACCGACGCGGTGCTCGTCGCCCCCTCCAATCCCGTCGTCTCGATCGGCACGATCCTCGGAGTGCCCGGGATCGCGGACGCCCTCCGCCGGACCTCCGCACCCGTCGTGGGCGTCTCCCCCGTCATCGGAGGCGCGGTGGTGCGCGGCATGGCCGACGCCTGCCTCGCCGCGATCGGCGTCGAGACCTCCGCCGAGGCCGTCGGCCGGCACTACGGAGCCCGGAGCGGGGGCGGCCTCCTCGACGCCTGGCTCGTCGGCGAGGAGGACGCGGACGCGGTCCCGGCGCTCGAGTCGGCGGGGCTCCGCGCCCGCTCCGTGCCGCTCTGGCTGACCGGCCGGGACGCCTCCGTGCGGCTCGCCGCCGACGCTCTCGCAGCCGCGAGGGGCTGAGCGGAGCCTCCTCCCCCGGGTCGCGCACCGCGTGTCGCAGCGCGGATGCGGTCACGCCTCCCACGGGGCGCCCCGTTCCCTTGTACGGTCGGAGGCGGACGAACTCCCCGATTCACCCCCGCATCGGATCCGGAGCCCCTCGGTCGCGCGCCCGACCGCGTCCTCACCACGTCTCCGAGCCCTGCGGAACCGCGTGCCGTCCCGTCAGGAGGACACCATGGAGCCCAGCTCGAGGATCAGCACCGAGCGGATCGAGCCCGACATCGTGGTGATCCGCCCCGTCGGCCGGCTCGACCTGTCCACGGCGTGGGAGCTCGAAGCGGTCCTCCAGCGCGCGCTCGAGGCGGGAGAGGTCCGCGTGGTCGTCGACCTGGCGGCCGTCGAGTTCCTCGACTCGTCCGGGCTCGGCGTCCTCGTCGCCGGACTCAAGGAGGCGCGGAAGGCGGGCGGCGAGCTGCGCGTGGCCGCCGCCGGCGAGCAGCCCGCCATGGTGCTCGGCCTGTCCAACCTCGACCGCCTGCTCGGGAGCGCCGAGACCGTCGAGGAGGCCTACCGTGCCTGAGCGCTCCTTCGTCGTGCGCACGCCGCCCGAGGACGGCGTCACCGCCGTCCACGAGGCGCTCGAGGAGCTGTGGCTCGAGGAGCCGGGCGTCGCGCCGGTCGACCGGATGTCGTTCGAGACCGCGCTGGTCGAGCTGACCTCGAACATCGTCCAGCACGCCCGGTCGTACCGGCACATCATCTGCCTGGTCGAGATCCGCGTCGACGCGACCGAGCTGCGCGCCTCGCTCAACGACTCCGCCGAGGAGGCGCCCGCCGAGGTCGCCGATCCCCGCGACATGCCGGACGAGTGGGACGAGGCAGGCCGCGGGATCCCGTTCATCCACGCCCTCGTCACCGAGTTCTCCTACCGCCGTGTCGACGGGCAGAACCTCTGGGCACTCGCCCGGACCCGCACGTGAGCGAGCCGACCGAGCGCGCCCGCCTCGCCGCGATCGCCGAGCTCGGGATCGGCCTGAGCACCCCCCAGGAGCGCTTCGACAGGATCACCCGCATCGCCCGCCGGCTCCTGCGCGTCCCCCTCGCCGAGATCAACATCCTCGAGGAGTCGACGCAGTTCACGAAGTCGCCCCAGCGCTCGGCGCGGGCGAGCAGGATGCTGCGCGCCGACTCGATGTGCGACGTCACGGTCCAGCAGGGCGACATCCTCGTCGTCGAGGACGCCACCGCCGATCCGCGGTTCGCCGACCGCGGAGTCGTCACCGGATCCCCTCACGTGCGCTTCTACGCGGGCCGCCCGCTCGTCGTGGGGGACGGCCTCCGCGTCGGCACGATCTGCATCATCGACAGCGAGGTGCGCGGCTTCTCGGAGGAGGAGCGCGAGATCCTCGAGGACCTCGGCCGGTGGGCGGAGCGGGAGCTGCGCGAGATCGCCTTCTCCGGACGCGCGAGCGAGACGCAGGAGCGGCTCTGGCCCCCGCGCCTCGACCTCGGCGAGTGGAGCCTCGACTCGCTGACCACGCCGCTGCACGACGTCGCCGGCGACTACACGGCGTGGCGTCGCAGCGGGGACGACCTCTCCCTCGAGCTGGTCGACGTGATGGGCAAGGGGGTGTCGGCGGCGATCGTCGCCTCCGCGATCCGCTCCGCGTTCCAGGCGCGGCCGGAGCTCCCTCCCGCGGCAGCCGTCGAGGCCGTCAACCGCCAGCTCCTGCCCGACCTGACCGCGACCGGGATGTTCGCGACCGCGCTGATCGCCCGGGTCGACCTCGCGAGCGGCGCCGTCGCGTTCGTGGACAGCGGCCACGGCCTCACCCTCCTGCTGCGCGCCGACGGCACCACGGAGCGGCTCGCCTCCACCGGCGTCCCGCTCGGCATCGCCGCCGACGTCTCCTGGGAGGAGGAGCAGCGCGTGCTCGCCCCCGGCGACGCGCTCTTCTCCTGCAGCGACGGCCTGCTCGACGTCTTCGGCGGGCGCCTCGACGCGCTCGACCGTCTCGCCGAGCTGGTGCGGAGCAACGACGACCCCGCTCTCTTCGAGCGTCTGCATGCTCTCGCAGACGACGCGCACGACGATGTGACAGCGTTGGTGCTGCGGCGCTCCGCAGCGCCCGCCCCCTCCTGATCCTGATCGAAAGGACCTCCCCCATGCCTGGTGCACTCGTCCTCGCCGGCGGCGGCCTCGCCGGAATCGCCTGGGAGCTCGGCGTCCTCCGCGGCCTCGCAGACGCCTCCCCCGAGGCGGCCCGCCTCCTGCTCGATCCGTCGACGACCTTCATCGGCACCTCCGCGGGCTCCGCGGTCGCCGCGCAGCTGAGCACCGGCACCGGCCTCGACGAGTCGTACGAGGCCCAGCTCCAGGAGGAGTCCGCCGAGATCGGAGCGGACGTCGACGGTGAGCGCCTCCAGGCCCTCTTCGCCGCGGCCGTCGAGGGCGCGACCTCGCCCCAGGACGCGCGGCGCCGCATCGGCACCCTCGCGCTCGAGGCCGAGACGCTCCCCGAGGACACGCGCCGGGCCGTCATCTCGGCCCGCGTGGGCGACGCCGATTGGCCCGAGCAGCGTCTGCTCATCACCGCGGTCGACACGGCCACCGGCGAGCTGCGCGTGTTCGACCGCGAGAGCGGCGTCGGCCTCGTCGACGCGATCTCCGCCAGCTGCGCCGTCCCCGGGGTCTGGCCACCCGTCAGCATCGACGGCGTGCGCTACATGGACGGCGGCGTGCGCTCCGGCAGCAACGCCGACCTCGCCGCGGGAGCCGACTGGGTCCTGATCGTCACTCCGCTGCCGGGAGTCGGCACGCCCGGCGCGGGCCTGATCCCGACCGGCGAGCTCGACGCCCTCGCGGACTCGCGGGTCGAGGTGCTCTACGCCGACGAGGAGTCGGTGCGCGCCTTCGGCCCGAACTCGCTCGACCCGGCCGTCCGCGCCGCCTCCGCCCGCGCCGGACGTGCTCAGGGCGCCCGGCTCGCCTCGCGGATCGCCGCGCTGGTCGGCGCCGAGTAGCCGGTCTCAGCGCCGCACGCTGTAGCGCGTGAAGACCGTGCCGTCGGCGAAGCGGTGCTCCTCGCGCAGGTCGAGGCGCGCATGGAACCCGCACGGGAGGAAGTGGGTCCCGCCGCCCACCGCCACCGGCACCGTGTAGACCTGCACCTCGTCGACGATCCCGGCGAGCAGCGCGTGCCGGGCGAGGGTCGGCCCGCCGATCGAGACGTCGTGGTCGGCGGCGCTGACCTGCGCGGCGACGACGACCGGGTCGAACCCGCCCTCGACGCGGGTGCGGCGGGTCTCGGCCGACTCCAGCGTCGTCGAGTACACGACCTTGTCGGCCGCCCGCCACATCTCCTGGAAGTCGCGGATGAACGCGAACTCCTCCGCCAGTGCCCAGGTCTGCTCCCACGCGCGCATGACCTCGTACATGCGCCGCCCGTACAGGTACGTGCGCACCCGCCCCTCGCGCTCCGTGATGAAGCGGTGCACGGCGGGTCGCGGCTCCGCCCAGGCGAATCCGCCGTCCGCGTCGTTCACGTAGCCGTCGAGCGACGCGATCGAGCTGTAGATGAGCGCGCCCACGTCGGCCTCTCTCCGTGGCCGGCTTCGGGACCGCCCACGGGCGCGACCGTAGGCCTCCCGCCTCCGTCCGGCAATGTCCGCCGGGGCCTCTGGCGCGGATCGACGGGTCGCCGCTGCTCCTGGTGGCGCTCCCGGCGGTCGGCGCCCCCTCCCGGACCGCGTACCGTGGTCGTGCCGCAGGGAGCGGCCGTGAAGGGTTCGGGATGAAGATCAGCCAGCTGCGCCACTTCGTGGCGGTCGCCGAGGAGCTGCACTTCGTGCGCGCCGCCGAGCGCCTCGGCATCTCGCGGCAGAAGCTCGACTCCTCCGTCGCCGCCGTCGAGCTCGACCTCGGCAAGCCGCTCTTCGAGCCCGGTGCCGCCGCCACGACCCTCACCGCGGCCGGGCGGCAGCGCCTCGCCTCGGCCCGCGAGGAGCTCGCCGCGCTCGGCGACGAGCCGGAGGCGGCCCCGAAGTCGGGAGGCAAGGCCAAGGCCTCCAAGGGGACCGGGCGCGCCCCGATCGTCAAGGGCCAGCCGAAGCCCTACAAGCGCCGCCAGTCCCGCTGACGCGCAGTGTCCGATCGTCGGATGTGGTGGGCCCTACCGGGCTCGAACCGATGACATCCACGGTGTAAACGTGGCGCTCTACCAACTGAGCTAAAGGCCCCCGTCGCGGGAGCACCCGCGGACGATCGACTCGATCCTACGGCAGGCGGAGCGGCCCCCTGCGGGCACTAGCCTCGGCACATGACCGCCGACAGCGACTCCCGGGCGAGGCGGCGCGCCGAGAGCCGCTGGCCCGCCTCCGCCGCGATCCTCGTGGCCGTCGCCCTGAACGTGGCCGGCCACAGCGCCGACACCTCGGTGGTCCGCCTCGTCGCCGCCGGCATCACGCTCGCGCTGCTCGTGCCGCTGTTCGTCGTGAACCCGCACCGACTCGACAGCGAGACGCGCTGGTCGCGCGGGGTCTCCATCGCCCTGGCGGTCGTGCTCGCCGTGGCGAACCAGGTGAACGTGGTCGCCGTGGTGATCGACCTCGTCGACGGGACGGCCGACGGCCCTCCGCTGCTGCTCACCGCGCTCCAGGTCTGGGTCACCAACGTCGTCGCGTACGCGCTGCTGTTCTGGGAGCTCGACCGCGGCGGTCCGGTCGCCCGCGGAACGCTTCCCCGCACCGAGCTGCCGGCGGCCGACTTCGCCTTCCCGCAGGACACCTACCGCGACACCGCGCCCGAGGTCGCCGCGACCTCCTCCGAGCGCGCCGACTGGCGGCCCGGCTTCGTCGACTACCTCTCGGTGTCGACGACGAACACCATGGCGTTCAGTCCGACCGACACGATGCCGCTGTCGAGCCGGATGAAGCTCCTGATGATCGCCGAGGCGTTCACCGGATTCGTCCTGCTGGCCCTCGTGATCTCGCGGGCCGTCAACATCCTCAGCTGACGACCGGGGCGGTCCGCCTCCGGAGGGTCAGACGTGCGCGGGGGCGAGCGCGTCGATCGCGGCGCGGTAGGCGTCGATCGAGCGCGCCTCGCCCGGGGCGGTCATGAACGTGTCCCGGATGACGCCGGCCTTGTCGATCAGGAAGGTCGCGCGGGTCGCGTAGCCCTTCGCCTCGGTGAACACGCCGTACTGCTTGGCGACATCGCCGTGCGGCCAGAAGTCGGAGAGGAGCGTGAAGTCGTAGCCCTGCTTCTCGCCCCAGGCGCGCAGCGTGTGCTTGGAGTCGACCGAGATGCCGATCAGCTCCACGTCGGCGTGCTCGAAGAGGGAGAGGTTCTCGCGCAGCGCGCAGAACTCGCCCGTGCAGGTGCCGGAGAAGGCGAGGGGGAAGAACACCAGGGCGACGTTGCGCCGCCCGTGGAAGTCGCCCAGCTGGATGCGCTCGCCGTACTGGTTCGCGAGTTCGAAGTCGGGAGCCAGGGTCAGCTTCTCGAGAGCCATCGGTCCGATGTCCTTCCGTGCGCACGAGAGTCGCGCGAGCACGAGGGGCAATGCTAGACCCGCTCCGCGCAGACTCCAAGGAACGGCCCGTCTCCCCCGATCACGGGCCGGTCGACGCGTCCCGTCTGGCGCTCTCCTACAGTCGTCGGCGCCCATTCCTCGTGGATCACCACAGTGCGATTCCAGGTTCGGGGCACGGGAATCGCTAGGCTGACGGAGGTGCCCGCGCGCGGCTCGTCATCCGAGCCCCGGATCCGCGGATCCGCACCGCTTCATGAGAGTGATGTCTCGGGCACGATCTGCCCCCAGAGAGAGGTCGAGGGTGACTGTTAACGATCAGGACCCGTATTCCGTCGGTCACGTGGACTCGGACCCCGAGGAAACGTCGGAGTGGAACGAGTCGCTCGATGCGCTCGTCGAGGAGCGGGGCCGGGGTCGCGGGCGCGACGTCATGCTCAGCCTCCTCAAGCGCTCCAAGGAGCTCCACCTCGGCGTGCCGATGGTGCCCACCACGGACTACATCAACACCATCGCGCCCGAGAACGAGCCCGACTTCCCGGGCGACGAGGACGTCGAGCGCCGCTACCGCGCGTGGATCCGCTGGAACGCGGCCATCCTCGTGCACCGCGCGCAGCGTCCCGGCATCGGGGTCGGCGGCCACATCTCGACGTACGCGTCGAGCGCCTCGCTGTACGAGGTCGGCTTCAACCACTTCTTCCGCGGCCAGGACCACCCGGGCGGCGGCGACCAGGTCTTCATCCAGGGCCACGCCTCCCCCGGCCCGTACGCGCGGGCCTTCCTCGAGGGACGCCTGAGCGAGCACCAGCTCGACGGCTTCCGCCAGGAGAAGTCGCACCGGGGCGGCGGGCTCTCCAGCTACCCGCACCCGCGGCTCATGCCGGAGTTCTGGCAGTTCCCGACCGTGTCGATGGGCCTCGGCCCGATCAACGCGATCTACCAGGCGCAGGCGAACAAGTACCTCACCAACCGCGGCATCAAGGACGCCTCCGACCAGCAGGTCTGGGCGTTCCTCGGCGACGGCGAGATGGACGAGGTCGAGTCGCGCGGTCAGCTCCAGGTCGCCGCGAACGACGGCCTCGACAACCTGAACTTCATCGTCAACTGCAACCTCCAGCGCCTCGACGGACCCGTCCGCGGCAACGGCAAGATCGTGCAGGAGCTCGAGTCGTACTTCCGCGGCGCTGGCTGGAACGTCATCAAGCTCATCTGGGGCCGCGAGTGGGACGACCTGCTCGCCCGCGACACCGAGGGCGCGCTGCTCGACCTGATGAACAAGACGCCCGACGGCGACTTCCAGACCTACAAGACGGAGGACGGCGCCTACGTCCGCGAGAACTTCTTCGGCCGCGACCCGCGCGCCAAGAAGCTCGTCGAGGGCTACTCCGACGAGCAGATCTGGGGCCTGCGCCGCGGCGGCCACGACTACCGCAAGATCTACGCGGCCATGAAGGCCGCGACGGAGCACAAGGGCCAGCCCACCGTCATCCTCGCCCACACCATCAAGGGCTACGGTCTCGGCCGCAGCTTCGAGGGCCGCAACGCGACCCACCAGATGAAGAAGATGACGCTGGACAACCTCAAGTCGTTCCGCGACACCATGCGCATCCCGATCACGGACGCGCAGCTCGAGGAGAACCCCTACCTCCCGCCGTACTACCACCCCGGTCAGAACGACGAGGCGATCGAGTACCTGCAGGAGCGCCGCCGCGCGCTCGGCGGCTACCTCCCCGAGCGCCGCTCGAAGTACACGCAGCTGAACCTCCCCGAGGACTCGGCGTACGCGGTCGGCAAGAAGGGCTCCGGGACGCAGGAGATCGCCACCACCATGGCGTTCGTCCGCATCCTGAAGGACATCCTCCGCTCGAAGGACTTCGGCAACCGCGTCGTCCCGATCATCCCGGACGAGGCGCGCACCTTCGGCATGGACGCGTTCTTCCCGAACGCGAAGATCTACAACCCGCGCGGCCAGCACTACACGTCGGTCGACCGCGAGCTCCTCCTGGCCTACAAGGAGAGCCCGCAGGGCCAGATCCTCCACGTCGGCATCAACGAGGCGGGCGCCCTCGCGGCGTTCACCGCGATCGGCACCTCGTACTCGACGCAGGGCGAGCCGCTCATCCCGGTCTACGTCTTCTACTCGATGTTCGGGTTCCAGCGCACGGGCGACGCGATCTGGGCGGCCGGCGACATGATGTCGCGCGGCTTCATGATCGGCGCCACCGCGGGACGCACCACGCTGACCGGCGAGGGCCTCCAGCACGCGGACGGGCACTCCCCGATCCTCGCGGCGACCAACCCCGCCGTCGTGAGCTACGACCCGGCCTACGGGTACGAGATCGCGCACATCGTGCAGTCCGGACTCGAGCGCATGTACGGCGGGAAGCACACCGACCCGAACGTCATGTACTACATCACGGTCTACAACGAGCCGATCGTGCAGCCGAAGGAGCCGGAGGACGTCGACGTCGAGGGCATCGTCCGCGGCATCCACCGCATCTCCTGGGGCCAGTGGGACGGGCCGAAGGCCCAGCTCCTCGCCTCAGGCGTCGCGGTGCCGTGGGCGATCGAGGCGCAGAAGCTCCTCGCCGAGGACTGGGGCGTCTCGGCGGACGTCTGGTCGGTCACCTCGTGGAACGAGCTGCGCCGCGACGGCATCAAGGCCGAGCAGCACAACTTCCTCCACCCCGAGGACGCCGAGCAGGTGCCGTACGTGACGCAGAAGCTGGCCGACGCGAAGGGCCCCTTCGTCGCCGTCTCGGACTTCTCGCACCAGGTCCCCGACCAGCTGCGCCAGTTCATCCCGGGCGACTTCGCGACGCTCGGCGCGGACGACTTCGGCTTCTCGGACACCCGTGCGGCGGCGCGGCGCTACTTCCAGATCGACGGCCCCTCGGTCGTCGTGCGGACGCTGCAGCTGCTCGCCAAGCGCGGCGAGGTCGACCCCTCGCTCGCCGTCCAGGCGATCGAGAAGTACCGCCTGCTCGACGTCAACGCCGGCACCACCGGCAACGCGGGCGGCGAGAGCTGACGGACGAGTCCGTGCTCTCGCAGGAACCCGCACCGTCGAGTGCGCGGGGTCCTGCTCCTGCGGCGGAGCGTCCGGCCACCCGGCCGGGCGCTCCCCGCACGAAGGAGCAGACCCTCGCCTGGCTGCGCACCCTCGCCGGTGAGCTCTCGACGCAGACGATCAAGCGACTCGAGGACACGCTGCCCTGGTACGGCAGCATGCCCCCCGGTCGGCGCTCGGCGGTCGGCCTCGTCGCCCAGGCCGGCATCACCTCGTTCATCTCGTGGTTCGACGACCCGTCGGCCACGCCGTGGATCGCGGCGGACGTGTTCGGAGCCGCTCCCCGCGAGCTGCTGCGCTCCGTCTCGCTGACGCAGACGCTGCAGCTGATCAAGGTGACGGTCGAGGTCGTCGAGGACCGGATCAAGAACGGCGGGGAGGACCTCCGCGAGGCGATCCTCCTCTACTCGCGCGAGATCGCCTTCGCCGCGGCCGACGTCTACGCGCGCGCCGCCGAGGCCCGAGGCCTCTGGGACGCGCGCCTGGAGGCGCTGGTCGTCGACTCGATCCTCACGGGCGAGGCCGACGACGAGCTGCCCAGCCGGATCGCCGCCCTCGGCTGGCACGGCCACGGCGAGGTCGCCGTCCTGGTGGGCACCGCCCCCAAGATGCTCGACGTCGACCAGCTGCGCCGCACGGCCCGGCACATGGACGCCGACGTGCTGATCGGCGTGCAGGGCAGCCGGCTCGTCCTGGTCATCGGCCGCGCCGAGCCGAGCGAGAACGCCACGGAGGAGACCGGTCCGCCGGTCGCGTTCCTCGAGATCGCGGAGGCGCTCGAGCCCGGCTTCGGGACGGGCCACCTCGTCCTCGGCCACGAGGTGCCGACCCTGGTCGAGGCGTCCCGCAGCGCCCGCGCGGCCCTCGCCGGGTTCGCGGTCGCCCGCTCCTGGCGGAACGCGCCGCGACCGGTCAACGCCGACGACCTCCTTCCCGAGCGCGCCCTCGCCGGCGACCCGCTCGCCCGGCAGAGCCTCATCACGCAGATCTACCGGCCCCTGCAGAAGCACTCGACCGAGCTTCTGACCACGCTGTGGGCCTACCTCGACAACGGCCGCTCCCTCGAGGCGACCGCCCGCGAGCTGTTCGTGCACCCGAACACGGTGCGCTACCGCCTCAAGCGGGTCGCCGAGGTGATCGGCTGGGACGCGACGGGCGCCCGCGAGGCGCTCATCCTCCAGTCCGCCCTCATCCTCGGCTCCATGAGCGACCCGGACGGCGCCGTCCGCCGGAAGCCGTCCCGACGCTGAGGCCCTCCGCTCGCCGAACCCCTCCCGCCCCTGAACACTTGTAGACCCGCGACAAGCTCTTTGTGCTTTGTCAGTGGCTCCACGCGCCGCACGTGCGAGCGCAGATCGGAAGACTGGATACCGTGATCGTCGTCGTCGCCCCGGGTCAGGGCTCCCAGACCCCCGGATTCCTCGCCCCCTGGCTCGAGATCCCCTCCGTGGCCGAGCAGGTCGCCGCGCACTCGGAGGCGGTCGGCATCGACCTCGCCGCGCACGGCACCGTCTCGGACGCGGACACCATCCGCGACACCGCGGTCGCTCAGCCCCTGATCGTCTCCGCGGGACTCGTGAGCCTCGCCGCCCTCCTCGAGGGTGGACGGCGCGATCGCATCGCGGGCATCGCCGGCCACTCCGTCGGCGAGATCACCGCGGCCGCCGGAGCCGGAGTCCTCACCGAGGCCGACGCGCTGGTGTTCGTCCGCGAGCGCGCCCGTGCCATGGCCGCTGCGGCCGCCGCCGAGCCGACCGCGATGAGCGCGGTCCTCGGCGGCGACGAGCAGGCCCTGATCGCCCGTCTCGACGAGCTCGGCCTCGAGCCGGCCAACTACAACGGCGGCGGGCAGATCGTCGTCGCCGGCGCGGTCGACGCGCTCGAGGCGCTCAAGGCGGAGCCGCTCCGCGGGACCCGCGTGATCCCCCTGCAGGTGGCCGGCGCCTTCCACACCCGCTACATGGCGCCCGCCCGCGACTCCCTCGCCGGCGTCGCAGCCGGGCTGACCCCCTCCGACCCGACGCTCCGGCTCTGGACGAACCGCGACGGGTCGGTCGTCGACTCCGGCGCCGCGTTCCTCGAGCTGCTCGTCGGCCAGGTCGCCTCCCCCGTCCGCTGGGACCTCTGCATGGCGGCCTTCGCCGACGCGGGCGTCACCGGGATCATCGAGCTGGCACCCGCCGGCGCGCTGGTCGGCCTCGCCAAGCGCGGCCTCAAGGGCGTGCCGAGCATCGCCATCACGACCCCCGACGACGTGGACGCCGCCCGCGCCTTCCTCGACGAGCACGCCGCCTAGCAGGAGAGACCCCATGACGACCCCTTCCCTCACCCAGTCCAGCGGCAGCGCGTACACCCGGATCCTCGGCATCGGCGCGGCACGCGGCGACCTCGTCGTCCCGAACGACGACCTGATCGAGCCGATCAACTCCTCCGACGAGTGGATCCGCCAGCGCACCGGCATCATCGAGCGCCGCCGCGCCTCCGCCGACATCCACGCGGTCGACCTCGCGACCACCGCCTCCCTCGAGGCGATCGAGAAGGCGGGCATCCGCCCGGACCAGATCGGCGTCGTGCTCGTCTCCACGATCAGCAACACCGTGCAGACCCCGTCGCTGGCCGCGCTCCTCGCGGACCGCATCGGCGCGAACCCCGCCCCGGCGTACGACATCTCGGCCGCCTGCGCCGGCTACACCTACGGCATCGCCCAGGCCGACTCCTTCATCCGCTCCGGCCTGGCCGAGTACGTGCTCGTCGTCGGAGCCGAGAAGCTGTCCGAGCTGGTCAAGTCGACCGACCGCAGCATCTCCTTCCTCCTCGGCGACGGCGCGGGCGCCGCGGTCGTCGGCCCCAGCGACACCGCCGGCATCTCGAAGACCGTGTGGGGATCCGACGGCTCCAAGTGGGACACCGTCGGCATGGACAACCCGCTCGCGGCCTACCGCGACGGCACCGCCGAATGGCCCACCCTCCGCCAGGACGGCCCGTCGGTCTTCCGCTGGGCGGTCTGGGAGATGGCCAAGGTCGCCAAGCAGGCGCTCGCGGAGGCGGGTGTCCAGCCCGAGGACCTCGCCGCGTTCATCCCCCACCAGGCGAACATGCGCATCATCGACGAGCTCGCGAAGCAGCTGAAGCTCCCCGAGACCGTCGCTATCGGCCGCGACATCGAGACCACCGGCAACACCTCCGCCGCGTCGATCCCGCTCGCCACCCACCGCCTGCTCGAGGAGCACCCGGAGCTGCACGGCGGACTCGCGCTGCAGATCGGCTTCGGCGCCGGACTGGTGTTCGGCGCGCAGGTCGTGGTGCTCCCGTGACCGGCGCGACCCCACCCCTAAACTGACCTACGGTCACTGACGAACACCCGAAGAACCCCCAAGGAGAGAACCATGGCACTGTCCAACGAAGAAGTCCTCGCCGGCCTGGCCGAGCTTGTCAACGACGAGACGGGCATCGCCACCGACTCCGTCGAGATGGACAAGTCGTTCACCGACGACCTCGACATCGACTCCATCTCGATGATGACCATCGTCGTCAACGCCGAGGAGAAGTTCGACGTGAAGATCCCCGACGACGAGGTCAAGAACCTCAAGACGGTCGGCGACGCGGTCCGCTTCATCGTCAAGGCGTCCGAGTAGTCGTCGCCCGCGCACCCCGTCCTCGTGGCGGACACCCCGGCCGGCGATCGTCGGCCGGGGTGAGCCCGGCACCCACCCACACGGAACAGAGAAGCTCGTCATGACCAAGAAGATCGTCGTCACCGGAATCGGTGCCAGCACTCCCCTCGGCGGGACCGCCCGGGAGTCCTGGAACGCACTCCTCGCCGGCGAATCAGGCGTCCGCTCCCTCGAGCAGGACTGGGTCGCCCAGTACGACATCCCGGTCACCTTCGCCGCCCAGGCCAAGGTCCGCCCAGAGGAGGTGCTCTCCCGCCCGGAGGCGAAGCGCCTCGACCCCTCCAGCCAGTTCGCGCTCATCTCGGCCCGCGAGGCCTGGGCCGACTCCGGCATCACCGACGTCGACCCGCTCCGCGTGGGCGTCGACTACTCGACCGGCATCGGCGGCCTCTGGACCCTCGTCGACGCGTGGGACACCCTCCGCGAGCGCGGACCCCGCCGGGTCCTCCCGATGACCATCCCGATGCTCATGCCCAACGCGGCCGCCGCCGCCATCAGCATGGCCATCCCCTCCCGCGCCTACGCCCGCACCGACGTGTCGGCCTGCGCCTCCAGCACCGAGGCCCTCGCGAACGCCTACGAGCACATGCAGCTCGGCCTCGCCGACGTGGTCGTCGCCGGCGGCACGGAGTCGGTCGTCCACCCGCTCCCGATCGCCGCCTTCGCGTCGATGCAGGCCCTCTCGCGCCGCAACGACGACCCGGCGACCGCCTCGCGCCCCTACGACGTCTCCCGCGACGGCTTCGTCCTCGGAGAAGGCGCCGCGACGCTCATCCTCGAGACCGAGGAGCACGCCCTCGCCCGCGGAGCCCGCATCTACGCGGAGCTCGCCGGCGGCGCCGTCACCAGCGACTCGTACCACATCACGGCGCCGGACCCCGAGGGCTCCGCCGCCGCCCGCGCCATGATCGGCGCCCTCGAGCAGGCCGGAGCCGCGCTCACCGACGTCACCCACGTCAACGCCCACGCGACGAGCACCCCGGTCGGCGACATCGCCGAGTACCGCGCCCTGCTGCGCGTCTTCGGCGACCACCTCCCGAACATCGCCGTCTCCGCGACCAAGGCGTCCACCGGCCACCTCCTCGGCGGCACCGGCGCGCTCGAGGCCATCTTCACCGTGCTCGCCCTCCACGAGCGCACCGCACCCCCCACCATCAACCTCTTCGAGCAGGACCCCCAGATCCCCCTCGACGTCGTCACCAGCCCCCGCGCCCTCGGCGACGGACCGCTGGTCGCCATCTCGAACTCGTTCGGGTTCGGGGGGCACAATGCTGTTGCCGCTTTCCGGACGGTGTAGCGGGGCGTAGCCCCGCTCCACCGTGCGGAAAGCGGGCTGCGCCGCTCCTTGCGCGGCGCAGGCGCGTCCGCTGGGGTGGGGGGCGGGGTTCCCGAGGGCCGGTGCGGTGCGGCGACGGTGATCCGCTGGAACGCGGATCCCCGGATACGCCTCGTGCCGCGAGGGATCTGCGCCGCCGTCTGGTGCGGGCTGGTGAGCACGCCGTGCTGGTGGGGAGCGCGGGCTTCGCCGCGACTCGGGTCGGGTACTCCGATTGCGGAAGCTGTCCGGGTGGGAGCGCGGGCTTCGCCGCGGCTCGGGTAGAAGGCTTCGGTTCAAGCAGCTGTGCTCGAGGGGAGCGCGGGCTTCGCCGGGACTCGGGTCGGATGCTCCAATCAACGAAGCCGACCAGGTGGGAGCGCGGGCTTCGCCGAGACTCGGGTTGCACGCTCCAATCAACGAAGCTGTCCGGGTGGGAGCGCGGGCTTCGCCGCGACTCGAGCCTTCGGTGTCGTGCGCAACAGAGGTGCGGGCGGCTCCACGAGCTTTCCGACGCCCTCCGCCGGAACGCGGTGCTCCGCCGACCGTCTGGTCGACGTGCCAGCGAGCGGCAACCGCGAGGTGACGACGCGACTTCGAGGCGGGCCTCTGCCGGAACGGGGGTCCGCTGGCCGCCTGGTTCAGGGAGGCGGGAGCGAGCGGCCCCCGCGAGGCGTATCCGCCGATCCGCGTGCCAGCGGATCGGCGTCGCCGGACGCAAGCCGCTCCACGGAACCCGACCACCCGACCGAGCCGACTGCGCGACGCCGCGCGAGGAGCGGCGTCGAATGAACTCAGCCGACCCCGTGCATCCAGACGACGGGGGCGAAGTCGCCGCCGTAGCGGAAGGGCTCGAGCTCGTCCTCCCAGGCCTGGCCGAGGGCGAGGCGCAGCTCGCGGTGCAGCTCGATGGGGTCGGCGCCGGCGAGCTCCATGGCGGAGCGGATGCGGTCCTCGGGCACGACGGTGTTGCCCGCGCTGTCGGTCTGGGCGTAGAAGATGCCGAGCTCGGGAGTGTGCATCCAGCGGCCTCCGTCGACGCCGGGCGAGGGCTCCTCGGTGACCTCGTAGCGGACGTCGGCCCAGCCGCGGAGAGCGGACGCGATGACGGCACCGGTTCCGACCGGGCCCTCCCAGGCGAACTCGGCGCGCAGGGTGCTGCGGAGCACGGGCTGCTCGATCCAGGCGAAGTTCACGGCACGACCAAGGGCGCGACCTGTCCCCCACTCGAGGTGGGGGCAGAGCGCGCGTGGGGCGGAGTGCACGAAGAGCACACCCCGAGTCTGCTGCGCCACCATGGTGTCCTCCGTTCGTCCCGGTGCGTCTTCCCCAACGACCCGGACCACGGAACACTCTGCGGTGCGCCTTCTTCGATTATGACGGTAGACGTGCCACCACGCCCGATCATGCAGGAGCGGCGGACCTCCGTCAAGGCGGCTCGCCGCGCCTGCTCGACCGGCCGTGGGCGGCTCCTGCCTATACTCGGGTCGTCCGCGCCGCCGGACGCCGCACACCGCCAGACGCCCGCCGGGAGGAGCACCGTGTCCGTCCGCGACGGCCTGCTCGCCCTGCTCACGCTCGGCCCCGCCTACGGCCTCCAGCTGCACGCCGAGCTCCTCGACCGTGCCGCGCACCGGCCCCGGGTCAACGTCGGCCAGATCTACTCGACGCTCGAGCGCCTGCGCGAGCGGGGCCTCGTCGTCTCGGCCGGGTCCACCGACGACGGCCTCCCCCTGCACGCGCTCACCGGCGAGGGCCGCGCGGAGGCGGCCGCCTGGCTGACGGGTGACGGAGCGTCCCCGGAGGAGGACTGGGACGACGTCCTCGACCGGGTGCTGCTGGCCTCGAGCCTGTCCGGCGCCGACCTCGCCGCCGTCCTCGACGCGTACGAGAGCTCGCTGCCCGCCACCGCCGACGAGCAGGCGGAGGAGGAGGACGCGCACCCGCAGCGCCGCCTCGCCGCGATCGCCGCCGGCGTGCGGGAGGAGGCCCTGAGGCGCCTCCTCGAGGCGGCCCGCGACGAGCTCACGGGCGACGGGCCGGGACGGGGCGTCCGCGGATACGCTCTCGAGCGTCCCCGTCGGGGCCGTCGAGCCTCGAGCTAGGACGAGACAGGCGCGGGTGCCGTCGCCTAGGGTGGTTCGCATGTCCCGCACCCCCCTCGGTCTCCGCGTCCCCTCCCGGGCGCGCCGGCGCCTCGTCGCCGCCGGAGCGGGCACGGTCCTCGTCCTGTGCGCCGCCCTCGCCGCCCCGCTCTCCGCGTCCGCCGCCTACGACCCGTCCGACTACCCCTCGTGGTCCGATGTCGAGGCCGCGAAGTCGAGCGAGAGCGCCACCGCCGCCGAGGTCGACCGCATCACCGCCTTCCTCGCCGACCTGCGCGACCAGGCCGCCGCCCTCACCGACGCCGCCATCAGCCGGGCCGCGGAGGCGGACGCCGCGCAGAGCGCTCTCGACGAGGCGACCCAGCGCGTGAGCGTCCTGGAGGAGCGCGCCTCCGCCGCCCGCTCGGACGCCGACGCAGCGAAGGAGCAGGCCGGCCGTCTCGCCGCGCAGCTCTACCGCAACGGCGGGACCGATGCGACGCTCAACCTCCTCATCGGCGGCGACGAGTCGAGCGAGCTGCTCTACCGCCTCGGCACCATGACGCAGCTCACCCAGCAGACCAGCCGGCTCCAGACCGCGGCGCAGTCGACCGAGAACCAGGCCGTCTCCCTCGCCGCTCAGGCCGAGCAGGCCCGGGGCGAGCGCGTCTCCCTCGCCACCGCCGCGGCCGACGCGCTCTCGGTCGCCCGCTCCGCTCAGGCCGAGGCCGACGCCAAGGTCGCCGACCAGGAGAAGTACAGCCAGGAGCTCTACACGCAGCTCGCCTCGCTCAAGAACACCACCGCCGAGATCGAGCGGGAGTACGCCGACGGCCAGGACGCGAAGTCGGCGTTCGAGGAGCAGCAGCGCCTCTCCCGCCTCGCCGCCGAGGCCGAGGCCGCCCGCCAGCGCGCCGCGTCGGCTCCCGCCGCGGCCGCCGCTCCGGCAGCGCCCTCCAACAGCGGAGGCGGCGGAGGCGGACCGGTCGAACTCGGCGACGACGACCCGACCGGCGCGCGCAACAGCTCCGCCAAGACCATCGCCGCCCTCGGCACCTACGCCGGACGCACGGACGGCCTCTCCCCCGCGCAGGCCCAGGCCTACGCCCGCACCGCTGTCGGCCGCTTCGGCTGGGGCGCCGACCAGGTCGACCGGTGCCTCATCCCGCTGTGGAACGGCGAGTCGGGATGGCGCTGGAACGCGCTGAACCGCTCCTCCGGCGCCTACGGCATCCCGCAGGCCCTCCCGGCGAGCAAGATGGCCAACTCGGGAGCCGACTACCAGACGAACGCGGCGACGCAGGTCGACTGGGGCCTCTCGTACATCAAGAGCGCCTACGGCTCGCCCTGCAACGCGTGGTCGAGCTGGAACAACCGCTCGCCGCACTGGTACTGATCCCGCGTCTCACTTCGCCTGGTCGTAGGAGTCGACGACGGCGACGGTGACCGGGAAGTCGACCTCGCCCACTCCGAAGAGCGAGCGTCCGGCGCGCACCGCCGCCTCGCGGACGATCGCGGCGACCCGCTCGCCGACGTCGGCGGGAGCGTGCACGATCACCTCGTCGTGCAGGAAGTAGACGAGGTGCGCCCGGCCGACCGCGCCGCCCTCGGCGCGCAGTCGCGCCCGCAGCTCGCCCATCCAGCAGAGCGCCCACTCGGCCGCGGTCCCCTGCACCACGAAGTTGCGGGTGAAGCGTCCCCACTCGCGCGCTCGCGCCGCATCGGCCGAGAGCCCCTCGGGGCCGGGAGGCGAGCTGCGCCCGAGCCACGTCGAGACGCTCTCGCCACGCTCCCCCGCCCGAGCCGCCGCCTCGACGTGCGCGACCGAGCGCGGGTAGGCACGGGCGAGCCTCGGGAGCAGCCGTCCGGCCTCCCCGCTCGTCGCCCCGTACATCGCCCCCAGCATCGCGACCTTCGCCCTCGGCCGGTCGGGGACCACGCCGGCGTCGACGATGCCCTGGTAGAGGTCGCGGCCCCGCCCGGCGGCGGCCATGGCCGAGTCGCCCGAGAGCGCGGCGAGGATGCGCGGCTCGAGCTGCGCGGCATCCGCGACCACGAGGCTCCAGCCCGGATCCGCGGTGACCGCGGCGCGGATCTGCCGCGGCAGCTGCAGCGCCCCTCCGCCCGAGGTCGCCCAGCGGCCGGTGAGGACGCCGCCCACCACGTACTCCGGCCGGAACCGTCCGTCGCGCACCCACGCGTCGAGCCATGCCCAGCCGTTGGCGGTGAGCAGCCGGGAGAGCTTCTTGTACTCCAGGAGGGGCGGCACCGCGGGATGCTCGAGGGACTGCAGCTCCCAGGAGCGCGTCGACTCGACCGGCAGCCCCGCGCGCCGCAGCGCCTTGAGGAGCTCGGCCGGCGAGTCGGGGTTGAGCTCGGGCGCGCCGAGCTCGTCGCGCAGACGGACGGCCAGCGCCTCCAGCAGGGCCGGGCGGCCGCCGAAGAGCGGGCGGGGGCCGAGCATCCCGGTGAGCACCCGGTCGTGCACATCGGCGCGCCACGGCAGCCCCGCGTGGGCGATCTCGCGAGCGATCAGGGCGCCGACGGACTCGGCGGCGAGCAGCAGGCGGAGCCGGCCGGCCTCGGCGGCGCCGGAGAGCGCCTCCTCCTGCCGGGCCAGCTCGAGGACGGGGTCGAGCTCGTCGGAGCCGCCCGCCGCCTCCTCGAATCCGATCAGCGTGTCCTGCGCGGCGGGAGCCGCGGCTCCCGCGTCCCACGGGTCGAGGGGCGAGCGCGCGAGAGCCGATGCGGCGGCGGAGACCGAGCGGCGGAGGATCGCGCGGGCCAGCCGGAGGTCGTGGCACCGGGCTACGACCACGCCGGCCGACAGCAGTGCGGGGTACCAGCGCGCGGTGTCGTCCCAGACCCAGCGCGGGCGCTCCGGCTCCCGCTCCCGGACGAACGCCGCCAGCTCGGCCGGGCCCCGGCCGCTCCCGGCCTCGGCGACGCCGACGGAGTCGACCGCCCGCCACGCCCCTGTGGGGCCGCCGACGAGTGCGAGGAGCATCGGGCCATTCTCCCCCGTGGCGGACACGGAGGCCGCCGTCGCGGGGACGGCCGGGCCCCCTCTCGCTGAAGGAGTCACGGCGACGGCCGCGAGGGCGGGTAGCCGGGGAAGGGCTTCTCCTGCGCTGTCGGCGGCTGATGGGCCCACAGGGCGGCCGCGATGGTGTCCATCGAGCGGGAGTAGCCCACGAGCGTCCGCCTCTCCGGCTCCGCCGCCCAGGTCACCGCGCGGAACCAGGTCTCGCGGTACGGGCCGGTCTCGATGCGGCGCACCAGGCCGATCCGGCCGGTGCGCAGGGCGTCGACCATCACCCACTCGTCCTGCCCGCTGCTGCGCAGCATCTGGAGCGGACTCCACTCGATCATCGCGCCTCCCACCGGTCGATCCGCGGCCGTGGCGAGCACGAGCGCCGCGGCGTACACTCGCAGACTATCGAACACATGTTCGAACGGCCAACCGGGTCCGGCGAGTGAACGGGAGCACGACGATGGCGGTGATCGACGAGACGGCGCTGGTCTCGACCGACGGCGAGGGAGTGCCGATCGCGCTCGAGTGGCGGGGCGGGAGCTACCGGGTGACCGACCGGCCGACGGTGTGGACCTGCACGAGCGAGTGGTGGGCGCCCCTCGAGGGGTTCCCGCCGACGTTCGGGCGCACACCGGTGAGCATCGGCGGCTGGCGCTTCCAGGCGACGGACCTCGCGACCGGCGGCGCGTTCGTGCTCGACGTGGTCGCGTCGACGGAGCCGCAGTGGAGCGTGGTGCGGATCTACGAGTAGTGCCGGCGCGAGGCCGGCCGGGCGGCTACTTGTCGGCCGACCAGGGCGCCCGCGTCATGGCGATGAGAGCCGCGACTCCGGAGACGAGGCCGACACCGGCGATGGCGGACACGACGAGCCAGAGAACGAGTTCCATGCCACCAGTCTACCGAGCCCCGGAGCGGATCCTCTCCTCCCCGCTTCCATCCCCCGGCTGTGGAATAGCCTGGGCAGAGTGACCGACGCCCCCACCCGCGCGAGTGTCGGACTGCGCTCGGAGCGCGGCCCGATCCTGCTGTCCCTGATGATCTCGACCGCTCTGGTCGCCCTCGACGCCACGATCCTCTCGACGGCCGTGCCGTCCATCGTCGCCGACCTGGGGGGCTTCGAGCAGTTCCCCTGGCTGTTCTCGATCTACCTGCTGGCCCAGGCCGTCTCGGTCCCCCTCTACGGCAAGCTCGCCGACGTGATCGGGCGCAAGCCCATCATGCTGATCGGCATCGCCCTGTTCCTGGTCGGCTCGCTCCTGTGCGGCCTCGCCTGGAGCATGCCCGCGCTGATCGCGTTCCGAGCCCTGCAGGGCCTGGGGGCCGGAGCGATCCAGCCGATGGGCATCACCATCGCCGGCGACATCTACACGGTCGCCGAGCGTGCGAAGACCCAGGGCTACCTCGCGAGCGTCTGGGGCATCTCCTCGGTCGTCGGGCCGACCCTCGGCGGCGTGCTCTCGGACCTGGGCGCCTGGCGCGGCATCTTCCTCGTCAACATCCCCCTGTGCCTCCTGGCGGCGTTCCTCCTGATCCGCAGCTTCCGCGAGACCACGCGGGGCGAGAAGCAGCGGATCGACGTGGCGGGTGCCTCCGTGCTCGCCGTGGGCACCGCGCTGCTCATCCTCGGGCTGCTCGAGGGCGGCAGCGCCTGGCCGTGGCTCTCCCCCGCCGGAGTCGGCGTGTTCGTCGTCTCGGCCCTCGCGTTCGCCGGCTTCGTCGCGATCGAGCGGCGAGCTGCCGCCCCGGTGCTCCCCCTCTGGGTCCTCACGCGGCGCGTGCTGATCTCGACCAGCCTGGTCTCGGTGACCGTCGGCGCGATCACGCTCGGCGTCACCTCGTACTTCCCGACCTTCGCGCAGGGCGTGCTCGGCAGCTCCGCCCTCGGCGCGGGCTTCGCCGTCGCGGCGATGACGCTCGGCTGGCCGGTCGCGGCGAGCCTGTCGGGCCGGCTCTACCTGCGCATCGGCTTCCGCAACACGGGCTTCCTCGGAGCGGGGCTCGTCGTGATCGGCACGGCGCTGACCATCCTGCTCGGCGCCTCCTCGACGCTGTGGGAGATCGCCGGCTTCTGCGTGCTGATCGGCGCCGGCATGGGGCTCGTGGCGACTCCGACGCTGATCCGGGCGCAGTCGAGCGTCGACTGGAACGAGCGCGGAGTGGTCTCCTCGACCAACTTCTTCGCCCGCAACATCGGCAGCGCCGTCGCCGTGGCCGTGTTCGGCGCGATCGTGAACGCGAAGGCGGGCGGCGGCGTCCCCGCACCGGCGGACCTCGCCGAGGGCACCCGCTTCGTCTGCATCGCGCTCACGGTCCTCGCCGTGGGCATGCTCGCCGCGGTCTGGGCGATGCCGAAGGAGGGGCGCCCCGCGCCCGGAGAGGATCGGGCGGCGGAGGCCGAGCCCGACGCGGCCCGGCCGGACGCGGCCCAGCCCTAGCCGTCAGGCGGCGCCGTCGGTTCTCGTCGTCAGCCGGAGCGGCGCGCCGCGGCCGTCGCTCGCAGGCGGTCGCGGTGGGTGCGGCGCACCCGGTGCGTCCAGCGCTGCAGGGACGACCCCATCCCGGGGTGCCGCGCCAGCGTGTGCAGAGCGCGGTCGAACCGGCGGAGCATGTCGGCGAAGGCGCCGAAGGGGCGGGCCGAGATGCCGACCTCGAGGTGGCGGTCGAGCACGATCCGGTGCCGGAGTCCCAGGTGCACGCTGATCTCGACGTCGTCGTGCACGTAGGCGTCGTGCCGGTGCATCTCCTCCGCGATCTCCTCCCACGCCGACCGGCGGACGGCGCAGTTGGAGCCGAAGAGCGGCCAGTTGGCCAGCGCCGACCCCATCAGCACGAAGTAGGCGTCCATGTAGGCGACCCGCGCGATCACCCGGGCGATCGGGCCGAGCTCGTCGAAGCGTCCGGGACCGGTCACCGCTCCGACCTCGGGATCGGCGAAGTGGCCGGCCAGGCGCGCCAGCCAGTCGGGTCCCGGGCGGGAGTCGGCGTCGAGCCGTGCGAGGACGTCGCCGTGCGCCTCGTCGAAGCCGTGCGCCGTGCTCGCCGGGATCCCGGCTCCGTCGTGCCGCACCACCCGCGCGCCCGCCGCTCGCGCGACGGCGGCGCTGTCGTCGGTGCTCCCGTCGTCGACGACGACGATCTCGAACGGAGCGAGCGTCTGCTCGCGGAGGAGCTCGAGCAGCTGCTCGAGGTGGCGGGCGTCGTCCTTCACGGGGACGACGACCGAGATGCGCCGGTGATCCATCCGCCCAGTCAACGCGATCGGGGCGCTCAGCGGGGACACCGCCACGCGTCTCGCGCGAGCCCGGACCTGTCAACCGGCTCCCGAGCGCGTCGGATCCCCTGATGGGATCGACCCGTGTCCGCCGGATCGGCGGCCCGATCGAGACAGGAGACGACATGACCCAGGGACCTCGAGACTTCCGGCCCACCCGTGCACTGGTGACCGCCTCTGACTCCGGCATCGGCCGGGCGACCGCGGTGGCACTGGCCGAGGCGGGCATGGACGTCGGCATCACCTGGCACAGCGACGAGGAGGGCGCGCAGGGCACGGCGGAGGAGGTGCGCTCCCTCGGCCGGCGCGCCGAGATCGCGCGCCTCGACACGACGGATCTGGAGGGCGCGGGCGACGTGATCGACGACCTCGCGGATCGACTGGGCGGGCTCGACGTCGCCGTCAGCAATGCGGGCGGAGGCGGAGGCGAGCCCTTCCTCGAGCAGAGCCTCGACAGCTGGCGCTCGACCGTCGCCCTGAACCTCGACGGAGCGTTCGTCTGCCTCCAGCGCGCCGCGCGGCGCATGGCGGCCCAGGGCACGGGCGGCAGGATCATCGCGGTCACCAGTGTCCACGAGCACCAGCCGCGGGTCGGCTCCGTCGCCTACACCGCTGCCAAGCACGGGCTGGGCGGCCTGCTGAAGGTGGCCGCACTCGAGCTCGGCTCCCTCGGCATCACCGTCAACGCCGTCGCCCCCGGGGAGATCGCGACGCCGATGAACGACGCCGAGGATGTGGACCCCGTCACGATCGACCGCCCCGGCATCCCCCTCGGCCGCCCCGGCGACGCCCGCGAGATCGCGGCGGTGGTCGCCTTCCTGGCCTCTCCCGCCGCCTCCTACATCACCGGATCCTCGTACGTCGTGGACGGCGGGATGCTGCAGATGGGGCCGCAGGCCGGCTCCCACCTCCGGCAGGACGACTGGCGCGAGGCCTGAGCCGCCGACCACGGCGCCCGCCCGCCGGGTACTCTCGAAGAGGTGCTCCGGCGGGCGGGGCGCCTGCTCCGGGATGTAGGTGACGCACGTGTGGTTCCGGCGTCGACGCAGGTTCAAGATGGAGCCGTACGACCCCGATGAGAACCCGTCGCGCGAGCCCGCCTCCGTCGAGGAGGCCGCCGAGGAGGGCCTGATGCTCGCGCAGTACGCGAGCCGGATGGCCGTGAAGAACCGTGTGCTGATGGACGGCCTCGGTGCTGACGTCCCCTTCGACTCGGGCCGCTACTCCGTCGTCGCCGCGGAGGAGCTCGAGAAGCTGGCGCGCGAGTCCGAGGCAGCCGCCGAGCGCCTGCGCGGCATCGCCGCCGACGTGACCTCGGTGGGCGGCCGCTCCGACCACGTGCACGACTACCGCTCGGCCGACGTCGACAACCTCGACCACCGCGAGCGGCTCTCGCTCCTGGTCGCCGACTCCCTCCACAGGCGGGCGCAGGACGAGGAGTACCTCGCGACGCTCGTCGACGACGCCCGTCAGGACGCGTGGCGCGAGCTCGCGCAGTCGATCGAGGAGACCCTCGACCGCACCTCGCGGATCGACCCGGACGACGAGGAGTACCGCCGCGACCGCTCGGTGCGGATGGCGCTCGTGGTCGTCGACGACCTGGTCAAGCTGGCGGAGGAGCGCGGCGTCAGCCTCGAGGACTGACGGGCTCGTCGTGGGACGCCGGGACGGGGCTCAGGCCCAGCCGGCGCGGAACGACTCGGTCGCCTCGGCGGAGCGCTCCCGGACCGACTCCAGCAGCTCCTCCATGGTGGAGCTGCGGAGGAACGCGAGGCGGTCGAGCTCGGTGACCGGTGCGACGCCGGCGAGCTGCCAAGCGTGCGCGGCCGGATCCTCGGCGAGCTCGACGACCGCGCCGTAGCGCTGCTCGACGAACTCGCTCGCGACCGCCAGTGCCGTGCGGACCGCCGACTCCGCCGCAGCCAGCGCGGGGGCGTGCTTCTCGTCCCACTCCAGATCGGGCAGCAGGCGGACCTCGGCGCGCGGGTACGGGTCGTCCTCGTACCAGCGGACGACCTCGAAGCGCTCCTCGCCCACGGAGTCGAGCGTGACGAACGACTCCGCCCCGTCGATGTTCAGGATGCGCGCGCGGGCGCCGACCGCGAACCGCTGGTCGCCGCCGCCCACCTCCTGGCCGCGCTCGATGAGCACGACGCCGAACGCGAGGGTCTCGTCCTCGAGGACGTCGCCGAGCATCCGCAGGTACCGCGGCTCGAACAGCCGGAGCGGGAGCGGCATGTGCGGCAGGAGCACGGAGCCGAGCGGGAACATCGGAAGATCAGGCACAGGATCAGGCAATCACGTCGAGCGGGGAGCGGCCAGTACGGGCGCGGCGCGTCGGGACGTGCTAGCGCATCGCGCCACCGTGTCGTCCGCTCGCGGATGCTCGCCACGCCCCGGACGATCTCCGACGGCCCGGCCTCACCCGCGAGGCGCCCACTCAGACTGGGAGCATGGATCTCGCTGACCTCCGCGCCGTCGTCCGCGCGGACCTGGCCGCCAAGGGCCACGCCTCCGACCGGCTCACCGTCCTCGTCCTCCGACTCGGGCAGTACTCGAGCTCTCGGAGGACCCGGCTCCCCCTCCACCTCGTCTACCGCCTGGTCGATCTCGTCTGGACCCGCATGATCGTCGGAGCCGAGCTGCCGCCGGCCGCTCAGGTCGGGCCCGGCCTGCGGCTCCCCCACTGGGGCCGCGGCGTGATCCTGCACCCGCGCACGGTCATCGGGAGGAACGCGTTCATCTACCACGGCGTCACCATCGGCGAGTCGAAGGGTCGGACGCCCGTCATCGGCGACGACGTCTACATCGGCGCCCGCGCGACGATCGTCGGGGACGTGACCGTCGGCGACCGTGTGCGGGTCGGAGCCGGCGCCGTCGTTGTCCGCGACGTCGCATCCGACTCGTCCGCGGTCGGCGTGCCGGCGAGGACCGCGTCGGCGCCGTCCTGAGGCACGGCCCGTCGGCCTGACGGGGCCGGACCGTCCGCTCCGACGAGAACGACATCAGGTGGAGGCCCGACCCGGCGCTGGAGAGGAGGAACCACCGCGGGTGGAGCGGAGTAGGGCGTACGGGACTTGAACCCGTGACCGACGGATTATGAGTCCGCTGCTCTGACCGGCTGAGCTAACGCCCCGCGGCGGCCGTCCGAGCGGCCGTCAGGTGGCGGCGGGTGCGGACGCTGCGTCGGAGGCCGGATCGGCCACCGGCTCCCCACGATACAGGCTCTCGAAGGTGCTGATCGTGCGGTTGATGTCGTGCGCGGCGACGATTTGGAGGGAGGCGCGCTTCATCGCCTCGAGGTCCTCCTGGTCGGCCGTGAGCACGGCGGTGAGGCGGTCGGCGAGGGCCTCGGCGCTGCCCGGCGCGAAGAGGTAGCCGTTCTCGCCGTCGTGGACGAGGTGCGGGAGGGCCATCGCGTCGGCGGCGACGACGGGGAGGGCCGAGGCCATCGCCTCCATCGTCGCGATGCTCTGCAGCTCGGCGATGGACGGCATGGCGAACACGGTGGCGCGCGTGTACGCCTCCTTGAGCTCGGCGTCCGAGACGTAGCCGGTGAAGCGCACGCGGTCGGCGATGCCGAGGGTCGCGGCGAGCTGCTGGAGGTTGCGCATCTGGTCGCCGCCGCCGACGATCTCGAGCTTCGCGTCGAGCGCCGGATCGAGCAGGGCGACGGCGCGGAGCAGGACGTCGATGTGCTTCTCGCCGGTCACGCGGCCGACGAAGAGGATCGAGTCGCCGGCGCGGGCCGAGAAGTCGGGCGTGTAGTTGTCGGCGTCGATGCCGCAGGAGATGGCGTGGACGCCCCGGAGGCCCGTGTACTTCTCGAGGAACTGCGCGGCCTTGCGGGTCGGCGTGGTGACCGCCTCCGCCCGGCCGAAGGTGCGGCGCGCGGCCCGCCACGCCATTGCCACGGCCTTGGCCTGCACGGCCTTCGGCAGGAGGGTGAACTCGAGCATGTTCTCGGGCATGAAGTGGTTCGTGCCGACGATGCGGATGCCGCGCTTGGCCGCCTCGATCCCGAGGCCGCGGCCGACGATGATGTGCGACTGGAAGTGCACGACGTCGGGCTTCACCTCGTCGAGGATGCGCGCGCTGTTCTGCCGGATGCGCCACGGCATCGCGAAGCGCAGCCAGTCGTGCGGGTACCAGCGCCAGCTGTAGAGCCGGTGCACGATGATCCGCTGGCCCTCGTGCGTCTCGACCCGGGTGCCGCTCCAGCCGTCGGCCGAGGGGGCGACGACGTGGACCTCGTGGCCGCGCTGCGCGAGACCGGCGGCGAGGCGCTCGGCGAACTTCGCGGCTCCGTTCACGTCGGGAGCGAAGGTGTCGCAGCCGATCACGACCGTCAGCGGTCGGGAGTCGGGCGATCCCGGTCGGGACGCGTCGCGGGGATCTGACACGGGAGGTCCTATCGGTGTCGTGCCGCTCGGGGAGAGAAGGGAGCGATCGGCGGAGGTCGGTCGGTTTCGTGGCTCTCGGCGCGGACCCATTGTAGGCAGAGGAGTCCTCACCACTCGGGATCCCGCGCCGTCAGCGCGCCTGCGGGTGGTGCTTGGCGAGGAGGAAGACGCCGTAGATGGCGACGGCACCGGCCGCGATGAAGAGCGGGATCGCCCACGGGGCCGCGTACTGCGCCTCTCCGAGCACGACGATGCCGATCGCGACGGCGACCAGCGGGTCGATGACGGTGAGGCCCGCCACGACGAGGTCCGGCGGGCCGGAGGAGTAGGCGTTCTGAACGAAGTACCCGCCGAGCGCGGTCGCGGCCAGGAGCGCCACGATGCAGACCACCGTCAGCGGGTCGAACTCGCCGTACTTGATGCGGTTGAGCACGACCTTCGCGAGAGTCGCGACGAAGCCGTAGACCACTCCGGCGCCCACGATGTAGAAGATCGCCTTCGCTCCGCGGCGGAAGACGCGGAAGGCGACGACGAAGACCGTGAGCACCACGGCGAGGATCACGAGGATCGTGATGAGCTCGGGCGTCTGGATGGACTTGTCGACCGCGTTGAACGCCGCTACGAGGACGAACGTGCCGACGCCTCCGACGCAGAGCACGATCGCCCGGATCGACGCCGCGTTCAGGCGCACCCGGCTGACCCGCGCGTTGACGACCGCGGTGATCACGAGCGCCACCGCTCCGAGCGGCTGCACCACGATGAGCGGGGAGAAGCCGAGGCTCGTCAGCTGGAAGACGATCGCGAGACCCAGGAGCAGGGTGCCGATCACCCACGAGGGGCGCGAGAGCAGCGCGACCAGCTGGCCGCCGCTGAGCCCGGAGGAGCCGGAGCGCTTCGAGAACCGCTCCACCTTCGCCACTCCCCGGTGCTGGAACTGCGCGCCGAGGGAGAGGAACACCGCGCCCACGAGAGCGATCGGGATGCCGATGAACTTCGCCGGGTCGTTGAGGAGTTCGGCGAGATCGGCGGGCATGGGTCGACCCTACCCAGAACGCCTCCGGGAGTCCTCCGACGCACGGGTGAGGGGCTGAGCCCAGCGGATGATCCTCGCGGACCCGGTCGGCGGCCCCGCGGTACCCTGTCCACCATGGCCGTCCTCCCCATCCGCATCGCCGGCGACCCCGTCCTGCACTCCCCCGCCGCCCCCGTCACCGAGTTCGACGATGCGCTGCGCACCCTCGTCGCCGACATGTTCGAGACGATGGACACCGCCCCCGGAGTCGGCCTCGCCGGCCCGCAGGTCGGCGTCCCGCTGCGCCTGTTCGTCTACGACTACGCCGACGACGACGGCACCCCCCGCCGCGGCGTCGCGATCAACCCCGAGCTGTTCGTCACGCCGACCCCGCTCGGCGAGGCGGACGAGGACACGGAGTCGGAGGGGTGCCTCTCCTTCCCCGGCGAGCGCTTCCCGCTCCGCCGCTCCGAGCGCGCGATCCTCCGCGCGGTCGACCTCGAGCAGGAGCCGTTCGAGATCGTCGCGGACGGCTGGTTCGCCCGCGTGTTCCAGCACGAGTTCGACCACCTCGACGGCGTGCTCTACATCGACCGCCTCGAGCACGACTACCACAAGCCGGTCGCGAAGATCACCCGGAAGCGCGGCTGGGGCGGCCCCGGCGTCTCGTGGCTGCCCGGCGTGGAGCACCTCGAGGACTGACTCAGGCCAGGTCGACCCCGTGCACGCCGTTGTGGTGGCGGATCGCGGGGAACGAGGCGGTGACGCTCCGGCCGACGCCGGGCGTCCGCTTCTCGGTCACGTCACCGCCGAAGAGGGCGGCCCGCTCGCGCAGCTCGGCGAGCGCGGGGCTGTCGATGCGCTCGGTGAGCGAGCGCAGATCCGCCTCGAGAGCGCTGGCGTCCTGCTCCGCAGCGCCGTGCTGCTCGCGGTCGTCGTCGACCTCCACCCGGAGGCCGGTGGTCGTCCATCGGGAGCTGATGCGGACCTCGGTCCCCGCGCCGCCGGTCTCCAGCGCCGAGTCGAAGGCGTACTCGAGCACCCGGAGCACGGCCACCTCGGCGCCGTCCTGCAGCGGGAACGGCTCGCCGAACGACTCCTCGCGGACGCTCAGGCCTCGCTCGCGGGCGCCCTCGATCAGGGGGACGGAGCCGCCGGTGCGCGGCAGCTCCCCCGGATCGACGGAGGCGACGGTCGCGATGCGGCGCAGCTGCGCCATCGAGGCCTCGGCCGCCCGCACTGCCCGCTGCGCCGACCGCGCGGCTGCGGCGGGGTCGCGGTCGATCGTGAGCCGGACGCTCTCGGCCTCCTCGACGACGTGCGCGGCGCTGCGGACCGCGAGCTGCTCGAGCTCGCCGACGATGCGGAGCCTCGCCTCCTGCTCGCCGACCGCCAGCTCGAGGCGGACGACGCGCGCCGCCTCCTCCGCACGGCTCTCGGCGGCACGGCGCTCGGCGCCGACGGCGCGGCGCCACAGCACGACGACCGCGACCAGGGCGATCAGGGCGAGGACGAGGACGACTTCGAGCACGACGGCCTCCGGGGGGGACGGGACGGGTTCGGCACAGGAGCGCCGGAGAGAGATCGTACCCGCGCCGCGGACAGCGGACCTGAGGCCGCGGAGGGGGTTGCGGAGCCGTACTCAGCCGTCGGAGCGCACGGAGCGGGTGACGGTGAAGCGGCGGTCGCGCGCCACCACCGTGGTCGGCCCGACCGCGCGGCGCAGCTCGGCCGGATGCGCGAGGTGGGAGTTGAAGACCGTCCACAGCACGCCTCCGGGGCGCAGCACGCGGCCGGCCGCGCGCAGCATGCGCCGGGCGACGAGGTCGGTGACGGCACCGTCGGAGTGGAACGGCGGATTGCAGAGCACGACGTCGACGGAGGACGCCTCCAGCGTCGAAGCGTTGTCGTCGCGGAGGACGCGGACGGCGAGCCCATTGGCCGCCGCGGTCGCCCGGGCGGACTCGACCGCGGCACGCGAGGTGTCCGTCGCGATCACGGCGAGGTCGGGGCGGGCCCGGGCCACCACGGCGGCGAGCACGCCGGTTCCGCAGCCGAGGTCGAGTGCGGTGCCCGGGGGGAGGGAGTCGAGATCGAGGGCGGCGAGGAGGGCGCGGGTGCCGAGGTCCAGTCGTGCACCTGCGAAGGCTCCCGGCAGTGCGACGACCTCGAGGTCGAGCTCGTCCAGACGGCGCCGCTCGGGCCCGGGCGCGGGCGGCTGGTCGGGGAGCGCGCCGCTCGCGAGCAGGGCGCGCGACTTCTGCCGGGCGAGGGAGACGTCGATCCGCTCGTAGCGCACGGCGAGCACGTCGTTCATCGTGCGGGTCATGTGCTTGATGCGGCCGGCGCCGATCAGGGTCGCCGCCGGGTTCGCGAGTGCGGTCCCGGCCGCGACGGCGGCCAGGGCGTCGAGTGAGCGCGGCAGGCGCAGGAGCACCGCGTCGGCGTCGCGGACGGCCTCCGCGACGGAGTCGACGATCTCGATCGGCGCGAGGTCGACGCCCGACCCCCGCACCGTCTCGAGATTCTGCGCCAGAGCGCGCTCGGCGGTGATCGAGTCCTGCACGACGCGCACGGCACGTCCGTCGGCGGCGAGGCCGAGGCTCAGCGCCCCGTAGGCGTCCCCGATCACGGCGAGGCGGCCGCGATCGGCGGCGAGGTCGAGCAGCAGGCGGTCGCTGGCGTCGACGGCGACGAGATCCGGCGCCTCGACGTCGGGGCGGCGGCGCAGGAGACCGAGCACGTCCTCGCGCATCGCGCCTCCGATCGTCGGTCCGAGCGGGTGGGCCCTCGAGAGCGACCGCTCGCGGGCACGAAAAAAGGGCCCGAGAGTGGAGTCCCGGACCCTTCGCTCCCCGACTTGGACTCGAACCAAGAACCTACCGGTTAACAGCCGATTGCTCTGCCAATTGAGCTATCGAGGATCATCCGACCACCCGGAGGCGATCAGCGCGGTACTACTTTAGCAAACTCTCCGCGAACGCAAAATCGGGCGCGCACTCAGTAGCCGGAGCCCGGGTCGACGCGGCCGACGAACGGCCCGCCGGCGGCACAGGCGGCCACGTTGGCGCGCACGCGCTCGGCCAGGAGCGGCGCGGTGATCTCGGGGGTGTCCGCGCTGTGGGGCGTGATCAGGCACCGGGGCTCGCTCCAGAGCGGATGCCCGTCCGGCAGCGGCTCGGGGTCCGTCACGTCGAGCGCGGCGCCCGCGAGACGGCCTTCGGCGAGGGCCGCGACGAGCGCGTCCGTGTCGACGAGGCTCCCCCGGGCGACGTTGACGAGCACGGCGTGGGCGGGGAGCCGCGCGAGCAGACCCGCGTCGACCATCCGCTCCGTGCCCGCGGTGGCGGCGGCGGCAAGGACCAGCACGTCGGCGTCCGCCGCGGCCTCGGCGAGCCGCGACGCCGGCAGGGTGCGGGCCGCGCCCTCCACCGGCTCGTCTCCGCGGCGGACGATCGTCACCCGGCAGTCGAAGACGGCGAGCAGCCGCAGGAGCTCGCGAGCGATCCCTCCTGCTCCGACGATCACCACGGAGGCGCGGTGCAGCGTGACCGCCTTCTTCGGCCCCCACGACGCGGCGCGCGCCCGCTCCGGCAGCGAGCGCAGGAGGGCGAGCACCAGCGCGAGCGCGTGCTCCGCCACCGGCTCCGCGTAGGCGCCCTTGGCGCTGGTCCAGACCACGTCCGCGCGAGACGCGGCGAGCACGGGCGCGAAGACGTCGACGCCGGCCCAGGGCAGCTGCACCCAGCGGATCGACGGGTGCTCCTCCAGCACAGCGGCCAGCTCGTCCGTGCGGCCGTAGGACAGCCAGAGCAGCGCGTCCGGACTCCCGTCGAGTCCGACGACCACTCCACCGCCCGACTCGACCGCCTCGGCGAACACCGGCTTCGGCCGCGGGAGCACCGCGACGCGCGGGACGGTCACTGGTCGGCCGCCTCGACGCGCTGCGCTCGGGAGGCGTCGAAGCGCTCGTACTCGGCGAAGGCCGCTCCGAGCTCGCGCACGTAGGGGTGCCGGGCCTCGATCAGCACGTCCAGCAGCGGCCCGTACGCGACGACCTCGCCGCCGACGAGCACGGCGATCCGGTCGGTCGCCCGGCTCAGCACGTCGATGTCGTGGCTGACCACGACGGCCGCGAATCCCTCCCGGCGCCGCAGGTCGGCGAGGAGGTCGACGATCGACTCGCGCACCGTCGCGTCGATGCCCGAGGTCGGCTCGTCGGCGATCAGCACCTTCGGCCCGAGCACGAGCGAGCGGGCCACGGCCACGCGCTGGCGCTGGCCGCTGGAGAGCTCGTAGGGGTAGCGGTCGAGCAGGAACAGCGGCAGGTGCACGGAGTCGAGCAGCGTCGCCACCCGCACCGCCGCGGCCTTCGGGTCGTAGTGGCGGTCGCGGAGGAAGATCGGCTCGGCGATCAGCTCCGAGACGGTCAGCTCGGGGCGGAGGGCCGCTCCGGCGTCCTGCGCGAGATGCGCGACGTCGACGGTGAAGCGCTTGAGCTCGCGGGCGGGGAGCGAGCGGAGGCGGTGCCCCGCGACCGTCGCGTCCCCTCCGATGATCACCGGGCGCGTGCGGCCTCCGTCGTGCCCCAGGCCGTCGCCGCCGAGCACGCGCGCGAGCGTGGACTTGCCCGAGCCGCTGCCTCCGAGGATCCCGAGCACCTCCCCCGGCTCCACGCGGAGGCTCACTCCCCGCAGCGCCGTCCACCGGCGGCTGATGCCGCGCGGCGGGTACTCGACGCTGAGGTCGTCGACGACGATGGGGGCCTGATCTTCGGCGGTCCGGCTCACGCCCGGCGCTCCGCCTCGACGATGCTGCGCAGGAGCTCGCGCCTCGAGGCCTGCTCGACCGGGTCGGGCACGGGCAGGGAGGCGAGCAGGCGCTGCGTGTAGGGGTGCTTCGGCGCGGCGAGCACCTCGGCCCCCGTCCCCTCCTCGACCAGCTCGCCGCGGTAGAGCACCGCGATGCGGTCGGCGAGCAGGTCGACCACGGCGAGGTCGTGGCTGATGAACAGCGAGGCGAAGCCGAACTCGCGCTGCAGCTCGGCGAACAGCTCGAGCACGCGGGCCTGCACCGACACGTCGAGCGCCGAGGTCGGCTCGTCGGCGATCAGCAGCTTCGGCTCGAGGGCGAGGGCCCGGGCGAGGCTGGCGCGCTGGCGCTGGCCGCCGGAGAGCTCGTGCGGGTAGCGGTCGCCGTAGGAGCGCGGCAGCTGCACCGCCTCCAGGAGCTCGTCGACGCGCGAGCGCGCCCCGGCGGCGTCGCCGGCCCGCCCGTGCACGATCAGCGGCTCGGCCACGCACTCCGCGATGGTGAGCAGCGGGTTGAAGCTCGACGCCGGGTCCTGGAACACGAAGCCGATGTCGCCGCGGACCGGCCGGAAGGCGCGCTCGCGGATGCCGCGCATCTCCTTGCCGAGGACCTTCAGCGACCCGCCGGTCACCGGCGTCAGGCCCGCGATGGCGCGCCCGATGGTGGTCTTGCCCGAGCCGCTCTCGCCGACGAGGCCCAGCACCTCGCCCGCTCGGATGCGCAGCGAGACGCCGTCGACCGCGACGAAGCCGGGACGGCCGAGCCGGCCGGGGTACTGGATCCGCAGGCCCTCGGCGGCGACGAGCGTCTCGGCCTCGGGGGCCTCGGCGCGCTCGACGGCGCGGACGCGGGCGCGCTCGACGCCCTGGCCCACGTGCGGGACGGCGGCGAGGAGCTTCCTCGTGTACTCGGCCTTCGGCGCCGAGAACAGCTCGGAGACCGTCGCCTCCTCGACCAGCTCGCCCTGGTACATCACGGCGACGCGGTCGGCCAGATCGGCGACGACGCCCATGTTGTGGGTGATCAGCACGATCGAGGTGCCGAACTCGTCGCGGCACCGGCGGAGCAGGTCGAGGATCTCGGCCTGCACGGTCACGTCGAGCGCGGTGGTCGGCTCGTCCGCGACGATCAGGCCGGGATCCAGGACCAGGGCCATCGCGATGACGACGCGCTGCTTCTGGCCGCCCGAGAACTGGTGCGGGTAGTAGTCGACCCGCTTCTCCGGCTCCGGGATGCCGACGGTGCGCAGGACGTCGACCGCGCGCTTGCGCGCCTCCTTCTTTGAGACGGAGCCGTGAGCGCGCAGTCCCTCCGCGATCTGCCAGCCCACCGTGAAGACCGGGTTGAGGGCGGTGCCCGGCTCCTGGAAGACCATGGCGACGTCGGTGCCGCGCAGCTCCCGGAGGCGGGCCTTCGGCACGGAGACGACATCGGTCGCCGCGCTGCCGTCCTTCTTCGAGAGCAGGACCACTCCGGAGGCGGTGGCCGTCTCGGGCAGGAGGCCGAGGATGGTCTTCGCGGTCACGGTCTTGCCGCTGCCGGACTCTCCGACGATCGCCAGGACCTCGCCGCGCTCGACGCGCAGGCTCACCCCGGCGACGGCGCGGACGGCGCCGCGGTCGCTCGCGAAGGCGACCTCGAGGTCGGTGATGTCCACGATCGGACGCGCTGAGGCGTCCCGGACGATGCGCTGGTCGCTCATCGCGTCTCCTCCACTTCGGCGACGGGGTCGTGCCCCGGCGTCTCCAGGCCGTCGGCGGCGAGGACGCCGCCCGGCACGACGGACGTCGCGGCGACGTCGCCGGCACCGGCGGCCACCGCGCGCCGACCGCGCAGGCGCGGGTCGGCGAGGTCGTTCAGGCTCTCGCCCACGAGGGTGATGCCCAGCACCACGAGCACGATCGCCAGGCCCGGGAAGACCGAGGTCCACCAGATGCCGCTCGTGACGTCCGACAGCGCCTTGTTGAGGTCGTAGCCCCACTCCGCGGCCGACGTCGGCTCGATGCCGAAGCCGAGGAAGCCCAGGCCGGCGAGGGTCAGGATCGCCTCGGAGGAGTTCAGCGTGAAGATCAGCGGCAGCGTGCGCGTCGCGTTCCGCAGGACGTGGCGGAACATGATCCGGGGCGTCGACGCTCCGATGACCTTCGCCGACTCGACGAAGGCGTCGCCCTTGATCCGCACGGTCTCGGCCCGGATCACGCGGAAGTACTGCGGGATGTAGACCACGGTGATCGAGACCGCCGCGGCGAAGATGCCGGCCCAGAGGTTCGACTGCCCGCCGGAGATGACGATCGACATCACGATCGCCAGCAGCAGGGTCGGGAACGCGTAGATCGCGTCGCAGATCACGACGAGCACGCGGTCGAGCCAACCGCCGAGGTAGCCGGAGACAAGGCCGAGGAAGACGCCGAGGAAGATCGACAGGACCACGGCGACGACGATCACGAGGAACGCGGTCTGCGCTCCCCAGATCACTCGCGAGAGGACGTCGTAGCCGCCGACGGTGGTGCCGAGCAGATGCTCCGCGCTCGGCGGCTCCTGCGCGCCGAACGACTCGCCGCCCGAGCGCAGCTGCGAGTATCCGTAGGGCGCGATGAGGGGCGCGAACAGGGCCACCAGCAGGAACGCGCCGGTGATGATCAGGCCGGTGACGAGCATCCCCCGCTGGAGGCCGACGCTCTGCCGGAGCTGGTGGACGACCGGCAGACGGTCGACGAGACGGCGGCGCGGACGCGCCGGGGAGGTGGTGCTCATGCTCAGTACCTCACTCGCGGGTCGATGAGCGCCGCGATGACGTCGACGATGAAGTTGGTCAGCGCCACGATGACGGCGAGCAGGGCGACGATGCCCTGCACGGCCACGAAGTCGCGGGCCTGGAGGTACTCGGCGAGCTGGAAGCCGAGGCCCTTCCACTCGAAGGTGGTCTCGGTGAGGACGGCGCCGCCGAGCAGCAGGGCGATCTGCAGGCCGATCACAGTGATGATCGGGATGAGCGCGGGCCGGTAGGCGTGGGTGCGGACGAGCCGGAACTCGCTGACGCCGCGCGAGCGCGCCGCGTCCACGTAATCGGTGCCGAGCGTGCCGATCACGTTGGTGCGCACCAGGCGCAGGAAGATGCCCGCGGTGAGCAGTCCCAGTGCGACGGCGGGGAGCACCGCGTGCGAGAGCACGTCCGAGATCGCGGCCGGGTCGCCGGTCTGGATCGCGTCGATCAGGTAGATGCCGGTCTTGTTCTCGAGGAACTGGAGCGAGAGCTCGGTGCTCGTCGAGGCGCGCCCGGCGACGGGGAACCACTTCAGCCAGACGGAGAACACCAGCTTCAGCAGCAGGCCCGCGAAGAACACCGGAGTCGCGTAGCAGAGGATCGCGAAGATGCGCAGCACCGCGTCGGGGGTGCGGTCGCGGTGGTAGGCGGCGAGCATCCCGAGCGGGATGCCGACCAGGAACGCCACGATCAGGGCGTAGAAGGCGAGCTCGACCGTCGCGGCGCCGTAGGTGAGGAGCACCTCGGTCACGGGGCGGTTGTCGCTCAGAGTGGTGCCGAAGTCGCCGGTCAGCAGCTTGCCGAGGTACTCGAGGTACTGCACGATCAGCGGCCGGTCGTAGCCGGCGGCGGCCACACGCTCGGCGAGCTGGTCCGCGGTCAGGCGGCCGCCGAGGGCCGCCGTGATCGGGTCGCCCGTGGAGCGCATGAGGAGGAACACCAGCGTCACGAGGATGAAGACGGTGGGGATGATGAGCAGGAAGCGGACGAGCAGGTAGCGCCCGAGTCCGCCCCCGGAGCCGCGCGGTCGCCGGGTGGGCGCCGTCGCCGCAGCCGTCGTGGCTGTCGTCACGTGATGCCTTTCGTGGAGAACGGCCGGCGCCTCCTGTCGGGGAGGCGCCGGCCGCGAGGGGGGTGGATCAGCCCTTGCTGAGTGCCGCGTAGCGGAACTTGAACGAGGCGTCGAGGGTGTCCTCGGCTCCGCTCACGGTGCTGCCGACGACCGCGACCTGCGAGCCCTGCAGGTAGGGGACGGTCGAGAGCTGCGCCGCGACCTTCTCCTGGATCTGCTCGATCAGCGCGGTGCGCGCGTCGGCGTCGGTGGTCGAGACCTGCTGTGCGATCAGGCTCTGCACCTCGGCGTCGTCGAAGTGGTTCGCGAGGAAGTTCTCCTTGATGAAGAACGGCGAGAGGTAGTTGTCGGCGTCGGAGTAGTCGGGGAACCAGCCGAGCTGGTAGGCCGGGTAGACGTCGCTCGAGCGGTCCTTCGAGTACTGCACCCACTCCGTGGTCTGCAGGTTCACGGTGAAGAGGCCGGTCGACTCCAGCTGGTCCTTGATCAGCGCGTACTCGTCGCCCGAGGACGGACCGTAGTGGTCGTTCGAGTACTGCAGGTTCAGGGTGACCGGAGCGGTGACGCCGGCGGCCTCGAGGGTCGCCTTCGCCTTGTCGGCGTCGGGCGCGCCGTTGCCGTCGCCGTAGAGCGACTTGAGCGGCTCGACCGCGCCGGTCAGGCCTGCGGGGACGTAGGAGTAGAGGGGGGTGTAGGTGCCCTTGTAGACCTGGTCGGCGATCTCGTCGCGGTCGATCAGGTCGGCGACGGCCTGGCGCACGGCGAGGGCCTTGGCGCTGTCGGCCTCACCGGTCGTCGCGCCGAAGGGCTGGGTGTCGAAGTTGAAGACGATGTAGCGGATCTCGCCGCCGGGGCCGTCCACGACCTTGACCGTGTCGTTGCCGCGGAGGTCGTCGATGTCCGTCGCCGAGAGGCTGCGGAACGCGACGTCGATGTTCCCCTCCTGGATGTCCAGCTTGAGGTTGGACGAGTCGGCGTAGTACTTGACGTTGACGGTGTCCGTCTTCGCCTCGCCGAGAACGCCCTGGTAGTCCGGGTACGCCTTGTACTGGATGAGGTTGTTCACGTCGTAGTTCGCGATCGTGTACTGGCCGGCGAAGGCGTCGCCCGAGACGATGTCGGCGTCCGCGGTCAGCTCGTCGGCCGAGAAGACCTCCTCGTCCACGATCGGGCCGGCGGGGCTCGAGAGGATCTGGGGGAAGGTCTGGTCGTTCTCGGACTTGAGCGTGAAGACCACGGTCGTGTCGTCCGGAGCCGCGACGCTGTCGAGGTTCGCCAGGAGCGAGGACGGGCCGTTCTCAGCCGCGATGCCGACCTGGCGGTCGAAGGAGAACTTCACGTCGGAGGAGGTGAGGTCGTGGCCGTTGGCCCACTTCAGTCCCTCCTTCAACTTCACGGTGTACTCCGTGGGAGCGGTGAACTCCGCCGACTCGGCGATGTCGGGCTCGACGTCCGGGCTGCCGTACGGGGTGTTCATCAGGAACGGGAACACCTGGTTCATCACGGCGAACGAGCCGTTGTCGTAGGAGCCCGCGGGGTCGAGCGTCGTGATCTTGTCGGTGGTGCCGATGGTCAGGGCCCCTCCGGCGCTGCCGCCGGACGAGTCGTTCCCGCCGGCGGCGCAGCCCGTCAGCACGAGCGCGACCGCGGCGAAGCCTGCGGCGGCGGCCAGTGCGCGGGTGCCGCGAGTGGATGCGGAATTCATCTCCGTCTGCCTCTTCCTGTCAAGGATGGGATGCGGGCGCGCTCCGGGCGCGCGGACTCTCGGCACACAGATCTCCTGTGGGCTGTGGCGTCACGACACTGGACGCCCGCATTGCTGTTCCTCATAGGTAACACAGTTGGAAGCGCTCTCCGAACCGGCACGGGCGTGCGGCCGATTTCTTCACACGACCGCAACACGCTCACTCCGTGCGCAGCGCCCGCTTCTCGCGCTCGAGCTCGACCAGGCGCACCTGCACCGCGCGCGCCATCACCGGATCGGCGGACGCGCGCTGGAGCGCCCCGCGCAGCTCGGCGATCTCGCGGAGCAGGTCGCGCTCGATGAGCGAGATCGCCACGTCGCGGGAGTAGCGGGCGAGCCCCTCCTCGTCGGCGGCCGGGATCGGCGCCACCGCGAGCTGGCGCACCAGCGAGGCGAAGGGGCCGGGGACGTCGTCGGCGACGTGCTCGACCCAGTCGCGGTCCTCCGCCCGCTCGAGGTTCGCGACCACGGCGTCGCGGACCACGCGGAGGGTCTCGTTGGTGACCGCCGCGTGCGCCGCCCGGGCCAGGAGCTCCGGACCCATCGCCTGCGGAAGCTGGAGCATCGCCATCAGCGCCTCGCGCTCGATGCGCGTGACGACGTCGACGGGGAGGTCGGCGATGCGCGCGCCGAGGGGCGCCTCGGCCGCGGACGATTCGCCGCCGCCCCGCCCGCCCTGCTGGTCGCGGCCCTCGGGTCCGGAGGAGCGGGGCCGGGATCCGGCGGAGCGCACGGCGGAGTTGACCTCGGCCATGTCCAGGCCGAGCATCCGGGCGAGCTCGCGGGAGTAGCCGGGCCGCAGCGCCGGGTCGCGGATCTCGGCGACGACCGGGGCGGCCGCGCGCAGGGCCGCGATCCGGCCCTCGACCGTCTCGAGGTCGTAGCGGTCCAGCAGCTGCCGGATCACGAACTCGAACATCGGCTTCTTGTCGTCGATGAGGCGGCGGACGGCGTCGTCTCCGCGGTTCAGGCGGAGGTCGCAGGGGTCCAGGCCCTCGGGCGCGACGGCGACGAAGGTCTGCGCGGCGAAACGGTGCTCCTCCTGGAACGCGCGCATCGCCGCCTTCTGGCCCGCCGCGTCGGGGTCGAAGGTGAAGACGACCTCGCCGACGCCGCTGTCGTCGCCCAGCACCCGGCGCAGCACCTTGATGTGGTCGACGCCGAAGGAGGTGCCGCAGGTGGCGACCGCGGTGGTGACGCCGGCGAGGTGGCAGGCCATGACGTCCGTGTAGCCCTCGACGACGACCACTCGGTGCCCGCGGGAGATGTCCCGCTTGGCGAGGTCGAGCCCGTAGAGCACCTGGGACTTGTGGTAGACGGGCGTCTCGGGGGTGTTGAGGTACTTGGGGCCCTTGTCCTCCTCGAGGAGGCGGCGGGCGCCGAAGCCGACGGTCTGGCCGGTCACGTCGCGGATCGGCCAGACGAGGCGGCCGCGGAAGCGGTCGTAGACGCCGCCGCGGTTGTTGCTGCTGACCAGGCCGGCCGTGGTCAGCTCCTCCTCCGAGAAGCCGCGGCGCTTGAGCGCGGTGGTGAGCCCGTCCCAGCCGTCGGGTGCGAAGCCGACGCCGAAGCGGTCGGCGGCGGCGCGGTCGAAGCCCCGCTCGCCGAGGAAGCGCCGACCGACGTCGGCGCCCGGGGTCGCGAGCTGCTCGCGGAAGTACTCCTCCGCGGCGTCGTTCGCGGCGAGGAGGCGCGCTCGCCCGCCGGTCTCGGGCGCGCGGCCGTCGCCGTCCTCGTACTGCAGCGGGAAACCGATCCGCCCGGCGAGGCGCTCGACGGTCTCGCTGAACGAGCTGTGGTCCATCTTCATGACGAAGCTGTAGACGTCGCCCGACTCCTGGCAGCCGAAGCAGTGGTAGAAGCCGGCCTGCGGGCGGACGTGGAAGCTGGGGCTGCGCTCGTCGTGGAAGGGGCAGAGGCCCTTCAGCGAGCCGATGCCGGCCGACTTCAGCGTGACGTACTCGCCGATCACGTCGCCGATGTTCACCCGCGCCTTGACCTCCTCGACATCTGACTGTCGGATCCGAGGCATGGGGTCCATCGTATCGGCCGCCGGGGCCGCCGAGCCGGGGTGGGGAGAACTGCACCAGGGCGGCGCGGATCACCCCAAGACCTGTGATCCACCCGCACCCCGAGATCAGGGTCATCCCTGATCCGCACCCGCCCGCCGTCTCCGAGAATCGACCCATGCCCCCTGCCGCCTCCCGCCCGCCTCTCCTGCGTGCTCTGCTCGTCGCCCTGCTCGGCGGTCTCGTCCTGGGCGGGCTCACCAGCCTGCTGCAGGGCTTCCTCCCGCCGTCGGTGAGCTCGTTCGCCAACTCCTCCGGGGGCTGGTCCATGCTCGTGTTCGCGCTCGTGCGCCTCGGCGGCGCCCGACCGGCAGCGGGGGCCGCGCTCGGCCTGCTGAGCTTCTGGGCGCTTCTCGAGGGCTACGACCTGGTGACCGCGGCGCGCGGCTTCGGCTACTCGCCTCCCTTCACGGACGTCTTCTGGCTGCTCGCCGTCCCCGCCGGGCCGATCCTGGGCGCCGCCGCCGCACTCACCCTCCACGGCTCGAGGACGTGGCGCGTCCTGGCCGTCGCGCCGCTCTCGGGCGTGCTGATCGGCGAGGGCGTCTGGGCGCTGGGCGCGGTCGCCGACACCACGAGTCCGGTGTACTGGTGGCTCCAGATCGTCCTGGGCGCGGGCTTCCTCGTCCTGGCCGTCGTGCGGAGGAGGCCTCGGGCACTCGTCTCGCTCGCGGCGCTCGGCGTCACCGCGGCGGCCGCCGTCGCCTTCTCCGTCGTCTACTCCGCGCTGTGAACCGCTCGAGAGGGTCGTCGCGGACCCTCCGCGCACTCGCGAGTTCCGCCCTCCTCCTGGCCCTCGCAGGGTGCACCACCACGGCGGACACCCCGGTCGCGCCGCCGTCGTCCGCCTCGGTGCCGTCGTCGGTGTCCTCCGCCACCCCTCCTCCGATCGACGTCTCCGCCGAGCTGGCCGCGCTCGAGAACGAGTTCGACGCCCGGATCGGCGTCAGCGCCGTCGACACCGGCTCGGGCCGCCGGGTCCATCACCGGGCCGACGAGCGCTTCGGCTTCGCCTCGAGCCTCAAAGCCCTCGCCGCAGCGGAGTTCCTGCGCACCGTCCCCGCCGCCGAGCGGGACGAGGTGGTCACCTGGACCGTCGCCGACGTCGAGGCGGCGGGCTACTCCCCCGTCACGGAGGAGAGCACCGCCACCGGCCTGCCGCTGTCGCAGCTCGCCGAGGCGGCCGTCCGCCGGAGCGACAACACAGCGCTGAATCTCGTCCTCCGGCGCCTCGGCGGACCCTCCGCCCTCGACCGTGGACTCGAGGCTCTCGGCGACACCACCACCGAGGTGGTGAACGAGGAGCCCGCTCTGAACACGATCGAGCCCGGCAGCATCGACGACACCACCACCCCGGCCGCGTTCACGGCGGACCTCGCCGCGGTCGCCACAGGTGACGTGCTGTCCGCGGAGGACCGGGCGCTCCTGCTCGACTGGATGAGCGGCAACGCGACCGGCGACACTCTCGTCCGGGCGGGCGCTCCGGCCGGCTGGAGCGTCGCGGACAAGTCCGGGGGCGCCGGCGGGATCCGCAACGACGTCGCCGTGGTGACGCCTCCCAGGCGGGACGCGGTCGTGCTGTCGATCCTCTCGACGCGCAACGACCCCGAGGCGGACTACGACGACGCGCTGGTCGCCCGCGCCGCGGCCGTCGTGCTGGGAGCCCTGCGGTAGCGTCCGCCCGGCGTCAGCAGTGCCGGTTCACGTAGCCCGGTGCGCCACGGGGGACGACGTCGCGGTCGCGGAGGGTGACCGAGATGCTCCGGCCCTGCGCGGCGCAGGCCTCGGAGTAGGCGGACCGGCCGTTGTCGGTGTACTCGATCTCGTAGACCTGGCGCCCGTAGACGTCCGTGTACGCCGCGCACTCGTCGTAGACCTGGCACTCCTCGACGACGGCGAAGTCGAAGCCGACCGTCCTCTTCCCGGCAGCGGCGAGATCGGCTCCGTTCTTCTGGCCGATCGCCAGGCCGGAGCGGTGAGCGCGCGCCGTCAGGAGGGTGGCGAACGCCAGCGCCTGCGACTTCGTCAGCCTCCCGCCCGAGCGGGTGTAGCTGTCCAGATTGTCGGCCTCGACGGCGTCGAAGCCGTCCTCGGCGCATCCGTCGATCCAGGCGCCGACGATCGCGAGCAGAGCGGTCCGCTTCGCGGAGGTCGAGACGTCGAAGAGGTACTCGTCCGGCCAGCCCGGATCGGCGAGGGGCTTCCCGTCCGCTCGCCTCACCAGGAGCTCGGGGTGCCGCTTCGCGAAGGCGGCGCTCTCGCCGGGCTGGGTCTGGAAGGCGTTCACGTAGCAGATGCTGTAGCGGCCGGCGGCGGGCGCGTCCGTGCGGTCGCGGTCGACGATGGTGACGCTCGACGCCGGAGCGTAGGCGCCTCCCAGCTGGTAGTCGAGGACGCCGTTCGCGGGAGGGAGCAGCGGTGCCGCCGAGGCCGCGGCGGGCTGGACCAGCAGCAGCCCCGCGACGACCAGGGCGAGGAGGCCGAGACGCGGCCGACGCAGTCTCATCCGGGAGCTCCCGGCGTGCGCCCTGCGGCTCGCACGCCCGTGGCCGCCGGCAGCGCGCCGAGTGCGAGCTCGCCGATCACCGCGATGCGGTCCGCCGGTGCTCCGTCGCGGGCCTGCGTCGACATCCCGCTGAGCACGGCGACGACGAAGGCGGCGACGGATCCGGCGTCCGTCTCCGGCGGCACGTCGCCCTCCTCGATCCCGCGTTCGACCCGGGCAGCGACGAGCGCCTCCATCTCGCGGTGACGGGCCTCGAGCCGCGGCTCGCTCAGCACGAAGCAGCCGGCAGGAGTGCCGGGCGCGGAGTACCCCTCCGCGCTGACGCGGACGACGGCGGCGACGGCCTCGCGCGCCGTCGGCCGGTGCGAGTACAGCATCGGCTTGCTCATCCCCGACCGTGCCGCGATGCGGTCGACCCGCGCTCCCGCCAGCCCGTGCGCCGCGAACTCCTCCGTCGCCGCCTCGAGGATCCGCTGCCGTGTCCGCTCCGCTCCCACGCCCTCACCGTACCCGCCGCCCCGCGCCCCTCCGCGCCTCGCGGTGCGGCGGGTACGGTGAGGGCGTGGGAGCGGAGCGGACACGGCACCGGATCCTCGAGGCTGCCACGGAGGCGCTGCCGACGCACAGGCTCGCGGCCGCGCGGGTCC
>NZ_PSVY01000020.1:0-66902 GCF_002932635.1 Rathayibacter sp. AY1D1 | reverse complement strand
CTTCGGGCACACGCGGGCGCGCTCCCGACCCCGGCCCGCCCGCGTGTGCCCGAAGACGCCGGACCTCCCCGTCGGCGAGCCCTTCGCGAGCCGGTGCGCGCCTCCTCCCGCCTCCGCCGTCGAGGCCCGGCTCCGGGCGCTCCTCGCCGAGCGGCTCGTCTTCGATCCGGCGCACACGGCGGTGCGTCTCGCGCGGCCGTTCTTCGAGCACTGCGAGGCGTGGCCCGACCTGGTGCTCGGCGAGCTGCGCGTCGCGATCGAGTACGACTCCACCGGCCGTCACGGACTCGAGCACGTCGGGCACCGCGAGGAGGCCGACCGGCGGAAGGACCGCGCGCTCCGCTCCGCCGGCTGGGAGGTGGTGCGCATCCGCACGGGCAAGCTGCTGCCGCTCGGCCCCCACGACCTGGTCGCCACGGGGGTCACGGCCGCGCTGGCGGACCGCCTGGTCGACCGGCTCCGCGATGTCCGCGGTCCGCTGCTCGTCGACGCCTGGGGGCGCTGAGCGCGTCGCGCGGCGGCTGCGGGACGGTCCTCCGGGACCCGTCCCCGTCGCTCCGTCCCCGTCGCTCCGTCCCGGTGTCCGGCTCGGCGGAGCGGGACCCGCCGACGCAGTGCCGGCGAGCGGGAACCGTCGAGTGGGAGCCGGCGAGTCGGAGCGGTCGAGTCGCAGCCGCCCGCTCGCAGCCGACGCGTCAGAGCCGCAGGGCCAGCGCCTCGCTGCGCCAGCGGCGGTGCAGGGCCCAGGGGTCGGGCTCCCCGGCGCGCACGGTCTCGATGTGGGCGTCGAGCGCGGGGCTGCGCGCGAACCACTCGGTGCGCTCCAGGCGCTCGTCGGCGAACTGGGCGTGCCGGTGCTGCTCGAGTGCTCGCCCGCCGCGCTCGAACGCGAGGAGCTCCTCGTGCCGGAGCCGGTGGAGGCGCTGCCGGGGATTGCCGCTGGTGCCGATCTTGATCCGCTCGCCGAAGCGGATGTAGTAGACGACGTCGACCCGGGGCGGCGGCAGCTCGCCGTCGGGAGCGTCGCCGAGCCGCCACTCGCAGGCGGCGCAGAGCCAGGCGGAGGGGAGCCGGACGCCCAGGCGGGACCCGCACGCGGCGCACGGCGAGGGCAGGACGTCGATCACGCCGTCCTCGCGGGCGACCCAGTCGTGCGCGAGCCCGAGGTGCGCCGCGCAGAGCGCGAGGGGGGCGCCCGTCTCGGCCGAGGAGGCGCACCCTCCGATCGCGCACGCTGACATGCCGCCGACGCTAGGTGCGACCCCCGACATCGCGCCGCCGTCGACCGCGCCGCCGCGAGCACGCAGGAGTCGGAGTGCTCGCTCTCGAGGACGGCGGCACCCGCGCGCTCGCGGCCCGGCGGATCAGCTCAGGCGGTCGACCAGCGACGAGGCGAGGCCCGTGTAGCCGCCCGGCGTCAGCGCCAGCAGGCGCTCCTTCGCCGCGTCGCCGATGTCGAGACCCTGCACGAAGACGTCGATGTCGTCGGCACCGAGGCGCTTGCCGCGGGTCAGGTCCTTCAGCAGCGCGTACGGGTCGGTGATCGAGGAGCGGCCGGCCGCCACCTCCGCGCGGATCACCGTCTGGATCGCCTCGGCCAGCACCTCCCAGTTGCCGTCGAGGTCGGCGGCGAGGGCGGTCGGGTCGAGGTCGATCTCGAGCAGGCCGCGGGCGATGTTGTCGAGGGCGAGGAGGGAGTGGCCGAACGCGACGCCGATGTTGCGCTGCGTGGTCGAGTCGGTGAGGTCGCGCTGGAGGCGCGAGGTGACCAGGGTCTGCGCGAGCGAGTCGAGCAGGGCGCTGGAGAGCTCGAGGTTCGCCTCGGCGTTCTCGAAGCGGATCGGGTTGATCTTGTGCGGCATCGTGGACGAGCCGGTCGCCCCGGCCTGGGGGATCTGCCGGAAGTAGCCGAGCGAGATGTAGGTCCAGACGTCGGTGCAGATGTTGTGCAGGATGCGGTTCGCGTGCGCGGCCCTGCCGTAGAGCTCGGCCTGCCAGTCGTGCGACTCGATCTGGGTGGTCAGCGGGTTGAAGACGAGGCCGAGGGAGGTGACGAACTCCTCCGCGAGGGCGGGCCAGTCGGTGCCGGGGTCGGCGGCGAGGTGCGCGGCGAACGTGCCCGTCGCTCCGCTGAACTTGCCCAGGTACTCCGTCGCCTCGATCTGCGCGACGACCCGCTCGAGCCGGTAGGCGTAGACGGCGAACTCCTTGCCCATCGTGGTCGGGGTCGCGGGCTGGCCGTGGGTGCGGCTGAGCATCGACTCGTCGCGGTAGCGGACGGCCAGCTCCCGGAGCGACGCGACGACCGAGCGCAGCTTCGGCAGCCAGATCTCGCCGACGGCCTGACGGACCACGATCGCGTAGGAGAGGTTGTTGATGTCCTCGCTGGTGGCGGCGAAGTGGGTGAGCTCGGCGATGCGCTGCAGGCCCAGCTCCTCGAGCCACTGGCGGACGAGGTACTCCACGGCCTTCACGTCGTGGCGGGTGCGGGCCTCGAGGGTCGCCAGCTCGTCGATCTCGGGCTGGCCGAAGTCGCGGGCGCGGCGGCGCAGCTCCTCGGCGGTCGCCGCGTCGACGGGCTCGGAGCCGAAGAGGCGGCGGTCGGTCAGCGCCAGCAGCCACTCGACCTCGACGTGCACCCGCGCGCGGTTCAGCCCCGCCTCCGAGAGGTACTCGCCGAGCGACGAGACGGCACCGCTGTAGCGACCGTCGAGGGGGCTCAGCGGCTGGGTGGGGAGCGAGGTCATGCGGTGGTGCCTTCCGGTTCTCAGGTGTCCTGCGCGAGGGCGGCGCGCGCGTCGGTGGAGTCGGGGCGGACCGAGCGGTTGCCGCGCAGTCCTGGTTCGATCTGGGCGAAGAGGGCCCGGCAGGCGCGCTCGATGAGCGCGAGCACCGAGTCGAACGCCGCCGCATCGGAATAGTAGGGGTCGGGGACGTCGCCCTGCGGGGAGAGGCCGGGCTCGAAGTCGAGCAGGCGGCGGATCTTCTGCCGGTCGACCTCGGTGCGCGCCCAGGAGCGCAGCGCGCGCTCGTGCCCGTGGTCGAGCGCGACGACCAGGTCGAACTCGGCGAAGCGGGACGGGTCGAAGAGCTGGGCGCGGTGGCGGCCCCCGTCGAAGCCGTGACGCTCCAGCGCCGCGAGGGCGCGGCTGTCGGCGTGCTCGCCGAGGTGCCATTCGCCGGTGCCGGCCGAGCTGATCTCGATCGTGGAGCCGAGCCCCGCCTGCTCCGCCAGGGAGCGCAGCACCACCTCGGCCATCGGCGACCGGCAGATGTTGCCGGTGCAGACGAAGCACACGGCGAAGGCCGAGGGCGCAGGGGAGTCGGGGGTCACCCGCCCATCATGGCGCACCGCGGCTCCTCCACAGCAGGCCGATCGCGGCCGTCGTCCACCGATGGCGCGCGACGCCTCCCGGGCGGCGGCGGCGCGGCCGATGCTGGCTGCCGAGCCGGCGGTGTCAGTCCTGACGGCGGCGGAGGAAGGGGCGCAGGAGGAGGCCGATGAACCAGTTCACCAGTGCGAGCACGAGGGCGCCGAGCACGCCCCACCAGAAGCCGTCCACGACGAGGCCGAAGCCGAAGAGGCCGCTGATCCAGGCGGTCAGGAGCAGCAGGAGGCCGTTGACGAGGAACGAGACCAGGCCGAGCGTCAGCACGTACAGGGGGAACGCGACCACCCGCACCACTCCGCCGACGACGGCGTTGACGACGCCGAAGATCACCGCGACCAGCAGGTACGTGAGGACCGCCGCGGCGGGGCCCTCCTCGTACGGGTCGACGCGCACGCCCGCCACGACCAGGGTCGTGAGCCAGATCGCGACGGCGTTGGTCAGGAGGCCGAGGAGGAGTCTGCTCATGCCTCCACTATCCCCGCAGGCGGGGCGGGCCGCGAGCCGGGGCTCAGGTGAGGGGCCCGCCGATGGTCGGCTCGGGCGCAGGAGTGCAGAGGCGGGGGTCGTCGGCGCAGGTCCGCGGAGGGAGCACCGCGGTGGGCTCGGGCTGCGGCAGGGGCTCCGCCGTCGGCTGCGGGGCCTCGGTCGGCTCGGGGGCGGGCGCGGGAGCCGGCTCCGGAGCCGGGGGATCGGGCGTCGGCTCCTGGGTGGGCGCGGGCGCCGTGGTCGGCCGGGGAGCTGCGGGAGGCGCGGGGCGCGGGGGAGGAGCGAATCCGCTGCCCGGCTCCGGGACGAGCGGCTCGCGCGCCTCGATCACGGCGACGGCCAGCGGAGCGACCGCGGCTCCCGAGGCGAGAGCGCTCCGGAGCTGCTCGACCGCGTCGGTCAGCACCGCCCGCCGGGACGTCGATCCGCGACCGGAGGCGAGGGTCGACGTGGCGAGGCCGAGCACGCGCTCGGCCAGCGCCGTCCGCTGCTCCCCGGCCGCGGTCGTCGCGGTGGTGATGGCGTCGGCCGAGACTCCCTCGAGGGCTGCGTTCAGGGATCCGATCGCCACCAGCAGATCGGTGCGGGCCGCGCCCGCGACGGTGCCGTCGGTCGCGGTGAGGAGCGCGAGCGAGTCGTCCCGCAGCGCGAGGCCGGCCTCGCGCGCGGCGGTGTAGGCCGGAGGCGCGGCGACGTCGATGGACGTCTCGCGGAGAGTCGGGGTCGCCTGCGTGCCCTCCGCGGAGGGCGTGCATCCGGTGAGCGCGCCGGCGGCGACGAGCAGGGCGATCGCGGCCGTGGCGCCCCGGAGGAGCGGGCGCGCACCCCCGCGCCGCTCGGCTCGCCCTCGACTCCGCATCACTGCACCCTAATCGGGGGACGGCCGCCGTGGGCGCCGGTCAGCGGGGCGGTTCGCGCATCCGAGACCCGGGTCGGCCGCACCTCCGGGCCGCACCGGCGGCGCTCGACCGGTGGGAAGGGGGCCGGCGCACGCCCGTCGAGGGCGGGGGACGGCGCGCGCGGAACGGCGGGGCGCCCGCCGCCGCGCCGCCTAGCATGGGGCGGGTGACCGACCAGCAGGAGCCTCCCGTCCGCCTCCGCCCCGAGATCCTGGCGCTCCCCGCCTACAAGCAGGGCCGCGCGGCCGCCGCCGACGCCTTCAAGCTCTCCTCCAACGAGAACCCGTTCGACCCGCTGCCCTCCGTGCTCGCGCGGGTCCGCGAGGTGGACGACTTCAACCGGTACCCGGACGCGGCGGCGACCGCCCTGCGCACAGCGCTCGCCGCGGAGTACGGCGTCCCGATCGAGGAGGTGATCGTCGGAGCCGGCTCCGTCGCGGTCATCGCCCAGCTCATCACCGCGGCGGCGGGCCCGGGCGACGAGGTCGTCTACGCCTGGCGCTCGTTCGAGGCCTACCCCTCGCTCGTCACGACCGCGGGCGCCACCAGCGTGCGCGTGCCGCTGCGCGCCGACGACACCCACGACCTCGACGCCATGGCCCACGCCGTCACCGAGCGCACCCGCCTGCTGATCGTCTGCAGCCCCAACAACCCCACCGGCACCGTCGCGACCGCCGACGACGTCAAGGCGCTCCTCGAGCGCGTCCCGGGAGACGTCCTCGTGCTCCTCGACGAGGCGTACGCCGAGTTCGTCGACGACGAGCGGGCCGTGGACGGCACCCGCCTGCTCGGCCGCTACCCGAACCTCGTGATCGCCCGCACCTTCTCCAAGGCGTACGGCCTCGCCGGCCTCCGCGTCGGCTACGCGATCGGCCACGCGCGGATCCTCGACGCCGCCCGCTCCACCGCCATCCCGCTCTCGGTCACCCGGTTCGCCGAGACCGCGGCGGTCGCCTCCCTCGAGCACCGCGAGGAGCTCCTCGAGCGCGTCCACCGCATCACCCGCCTCCGCGACGACCTCTGGCGGGCGCTGCTCGACCAGGGCTGGACGATCCCGGAGTCGCAGGCGAACTTCCTCTGGTTCGACACCCGCGAGGACACGGCGCGGGCCGCCGAGGTCTTCGAGCGCGCGGGAGTCGTGGTCCGCGCGTTCCCGCCGGAGGGGATCCGCGTCTCCGTCGGCGAGGCGCGCTCTGTCGACAAGCTCCTCAGCGCGGCGGCCGAGATTGTGGCTTCCCTCCCCGAGGGCCACCCCGCGAGACGGATAGGTTAGTCGGGTGGTAGCCACCAGCACGGAGTCGCCGACTGTCCAGTTCCTCTCCGCGGACGGGCGGTTCTCGCCGACCCCCGCGGCCGAGCAGTACGCCTCCTACCTCGACGGGGTGGACGAGGCGCAGCACCGCTCCTTCTACCGCGAGATGGCGGTGGTCCGCCGCTTCGACACCGAGGCCGCGAACCTGCAGCGCCAGGGCCAGCTCGGACTGTGGGTCCCGAGCCACGGCCAGGAGGCGGCACAGGTCGGCTCCGCGTTCGCGATGCGCCCGCAGGACCACGTGTTCCCCTCCTACCGCGAGCACGTCGTCGGCAAGATCCGCGGCATCGACCTGCTCGGCGTCCTCGCGCTCCTGCGCGGCACGACGCACGGGGGCTGGGACCCGACCGACCCGACGAACGGGAACTTCCACCTCTACACGCTGGTGCTCGGCTCGCAGGCCCTGCACGCGACCGGCTACGCGATGGGCCTCACCCTCGACGGAGCGACGGGCACGGGCGACCCCGAGAAGGACGCGGCCGTCGTCGTCTACTTCGGCGACGGCGCCTCCAGCCAGGGCGACGTCAGCGAGGCGATGGTCTTCGCCGCGAGCTACCAGGCTCCCGAGGTCTTCTTCCTCCAGAACAACCACTACGCGATCTCGGTCCCCGTGGCCACGCAGTCGCGCAGCCCCCTCTACCTCCGCTCCTCCGGCTTCGGCATCCCCGGCGTGCAGATCGACGGCAACGACGTGCTCGCGAGCTACGCGGTCACCGCCAAGCACCTGCAGGACGCGCGCTCCGGCGGCGGTCCCCAGTTCATCGAGGCGCTGACCTACCGGATCGGCGCGCACACCTCGAGCGACGACCCGACGAAGTACCGCACCGACGACGAGCTCGCCTCGTGGGTCGCGAAGGACCCGATCACCCGCTTCGCCGCGTTCCTGCGGAGCGAGGGCGTGGAGCAGTCCTTCTTCGACGAGGTCGACGAGGAGGCGAAGGACTTCGCGTCCGACATCCGCCGCCGCCTCCTCGCCCTCGAGGTCCCGCCCACGGGCGTCATGTTCGACCACGTCTACTCGGAGCCGCACGTGCTCGTCGAGGAGCAGAAGGCGTGGCTGCAGCGCTACGAAGAATCGTTCGGAGGCGAGTGATGACGATCGACACCAGCACGACGGCCGCGCAGCCGCCCCTCACCGGGTCGCAGCTCGAGTCCATGTCCATGGCCAAGGCGCTCAACGCCGGCCTCCGCCGCGCGATGACGCAGGACGACCGAGTCCTCCTGATGGGCGAGGACATCGGCCCCCTGGGCGGCGTCTTCCGCATCACCGAGGGCCTGCACGCCGAGTTCGGGGCGAAGCGCGTGCTCGACACGCCGCTCGCCGAGTCCGGCATCGTCGGCACTGCGATCGGGCTCGCGATGCGCGGCTTCCGCCCGGTCTGCGAGATCCAGTTCGACGGGTTCATCTACCCGGCGTTCGACCAGATCACCTCGCAGCTGGCCAAGATGACCAACCGCCACGAGGGTGCGATCACCATGCCCGTCGTCATCCGCGTGCCCTACGGCGGGCACATCGGAGCGGTCGAGCACCACCAGGAGAGCAACGAGGCGTACTTCGCGCACACCGCGGGCCTGCGCGCGGTCAGCCCGTCGACTCCCAACGACGCCTACTGGATGATCCAGGAGGCCATCGCCTCGGACGACCCCGTCATGTTCTTCGAGCCCAAGAGCCGCTACTGGCCCAAGGGCGACGTCGACCTCAGCGGATCCGCCGCGCCGCTGCACGCCAGCCGCGTCGTCCGCCCGGGCACCGAGGTCACGCTGGTCGGCTGGGGCCCGATGGTCGCCGTCCTCCTCCAGGCCGCCGAGCTCGCCGGCGAGGAGGGCACGAGCGTCGAGGTCGTCGACCTGCGCTCGCTCTCCCCGATCGACTGGGAGCCGCTGCTCGCGTCGGTCCGCAGGACCGGTCGGCTCGTCGTCGCGCAGGAGGCGTCCGCGAACGTGAGCCTCGGCTCCGAGATCGCGGCGACCGTCACCGAGCGCGCCTTCTTCTCGCTGGAGGCGCCGGTCCTCCGGGTCGCCGGCTTCGACACCCCCTTCCCGCCCGCCAAGGTCGAGAAGCTCTTCCTCCCCGACGTCGACCGCGTGCTCGAGGCCGTCGACCGCTCGCTCGCGTACTGACGCGCGCGACATCCGCCCGCACGAGCCCACAGGAGTCCCCCCGATGACAGAGCAGTTCCTCCTCCCCGACGTCGGCGAGGGCCTCACCGAGGCCGAGATCGTGGCCTGGAAGGTCAAGGTCGGCGACGAGGTGGCCGTCAACCAGGTCCTCGTCGAGATCGAGACCGCCAAGTCGCTCGTCGAGCTCCCCTCGCCGTTCAGCGGCACCGTGGTCGACGTGCTCGTCGACGAGGGCCAGACGGTCGACGTCGGCACCGCGATCATCACCGTCCAGGCCGGAGCCGGCTCGATCGGCTCCGAGGTGCCCGCGATCCCGGCCCGCCTCCGTGCCGGCCGCCGCCGCGCTCCCCGTCATCGCGAAGCCGCCGATCCGCAAGCTCGCGAAGGACCTCGACGTCGACCTCCTCGAGGTGCAGGCCACCGGCCTCGCCGGCGAGGTCACCCGCGACGACGTCATCCGCCACGCCTCCCAGGCCAGCGTCTTCCGCAACATCCAGACCCCCGCCTGGGGCGACGACCGCGAGGAGCGCATCCCCGTGCGCGGCGTCCGCAAGGCGATCGCCGCCGCGATGTCGACGAGCGCGTTCACCGCGCCCCACGTCAGCGTCTTCGTCGACGTCGACGCGACCCGCACCATGGAGTTCGTCAAGCGCCTCAAGAACTCGCCCGACTTCGCCGGCGTCAAGGTCTCGCCGCTGCTCATCATGGCCAAGGCCATCATCTGGGCCGTCCGCCGCAACCCCACCGTCAACTCCGCCTGGACCGACACCGAGATCGTCGTCCGCCACTACGTCAACCTCGGCATCGCCGCGGCCACCCCGCGCGGACTGCTCGTCCCCAACGTCAAGGACGCCCAGTCGATGAGCCTCCTCGAACTGGCCCAGGCCCTCGAGAAGCTCACCCTCGACGCCCGCGACGGCAAGACCACCGCCGCCGACATGCAGAACGGCACCATCACCATCACCAACATCGGCGTGTTCGGGATGGACACGGGCACCCCCATCCTCAACCCCGGCGAAGTCGCGATCATCGCCCTCGGCACGATCAAGCAGAAGCCCTGGGTCGTCGACGGCGAGGTCCGCCCCCGCTTCGTCACCACGGTCGGCGGCTCCTTCGACCACCGCGTCGTCGACGGCGACGTCGTCAGCCGCTTCGTCGCCGACGTCGCCAGCGTGCTGGAGGAACCGGCGCTGCTGCTCGACTGAGCGGGCGGTGCTCGATTGAGCGGATTCCTCCTTCGTCGTCATCCGTTCCGCGGTCGGCTGTCCGAGGTGGGGCGTTTCGTGGAGCGGGGAGCGTACCGCTACGGCGAATCGCTGGAACGCGATTCGGCGGTGAGCTCGGCGGTGCTCGATCGAGCGGATTCCTCCTTCGTCGTCATCCGCTCCGCGGTCGGCTGTACGAGGTGGTGCGTTTCGTGGAGCGGGGAGCGTACCGCTACGGCGAATCACTGGAACGCGATTCGGCGGTCAGCTCGGCCCTGCGGGCGAGCGTGCGCTGACGCGGCTCGGCCCTGCGGGCGAGCGTGCACGGATGCGGCTCGGCCCTTCGCTGTCGAGGGAGGGCGGGTGGTCTCCGCTGAGGGCGCGGGGCACGGGCCGCGGCTGCGCCGGCGGGAGCGGGGAGAGCGGGGGAACGGCAGCGGTCAGCGGGGGGAGACGGCGAAGGAGTGCAGGGCGAGGGCGTCGCTCAGGCGGGCGGCGACGCGGGCGCCGCGGACGCTGGTGCCTTGGGGGTCCAGCGGCGGGCTGACGACGGCGGCGCCGAGGCGGCCGGGAGCGGAGAGGACGAGGGCGCCCGAGACGCTCGACTTGGCGGGGACGCCGACCGCGCGCATCCAGCGGCCCGAGCCGTCGTAGACACCGCACGTCGCCATGACCGCGACCACGTCGCGCGCGACCGACGCCGGCACGACCCGCTCGCCGGTCCCCGGGTGCACGCCGCCGAACGCGAGGGTCGCGCCCATCGCGGCCAGGTCGCGGACGTCGACCAGCACGGCGCACGCTCGGGCGTACGCGGAGACGGCGTCGTCGGCGCTGCGGTGCAGGGTGCCCTCCGCGCGCATCAGGTGCGCGAGGGCGTGGTTCCGGTCGCCGAGGAGGTGCTCGTCGGCGGCGACGCTCTCGTCGACGGAGAGCGGGCGGCCGGCGAAGGCGGAGAGGCCGCGGAGGATCCGCTCGCTCCGGCCGTCGGCGTCGCCGCCGTCGACCAAGGCGGCGGTCAGCAGCGCTCCCGCGTTGACCATCGGGTTCGGCGGGCGCCCGGTGCCGCTCTCGAGCTTGAGGGCGTCGAAGGCCTCGCCGGTGGGCTCGATGCCGACGCGGTCGAGCGCGTCACCGCCGGTGTCGAGGAGCGCGAGCGCGAACAGGAACGGCTTCACGGCCGACTGGATGCTGAACCCCGACTCCGCGTCGGCGCTCGCGCGGACGGACCCGTCGGGCAGGACGAGCGCGATCGCGCAGAGTCCCGGGTCGGCGTCCGCGAGCGCGGGGATGCTGTCGTCGACCTCGCCCCCGTCGTCCGGCAGCACCTCCCGGCGCAGCGCCTCGAGGTCGAAGGCCAGGGGATCGGGGAGGGGGCTCATCCGTCCACTCTGTCAGGGCGGGGAGCCCGTCGCGTCCCGGGCCTCAGACGAGCCCGAACTCCGCGTCCAGCGCGTCCAGCTCCGCGGCGAACGACGCGCGCAGACTCTCCTTCTCGTCGGCGGGCAGCCAGGAGGCCTCCGCTCCGGTGAGCGCCATCGCGCGCAGCTGAGCGGCGGTCGCGCCGATCGGGCCGGCGGCGAGACGGTACTCGTCGGCGAGCGTGGTCGGGAACATCCCGGGATCGTCGGAGCACGGCACGACCCGCAGTCCCGCGTCGAGCATCGCCCGGATGGACGCGCGCCGCCAGGGCCGCCAGGAGCGGCGCGAGGTCGTCGAGGCGACGGTGAACACGACGCCCTGCTCGCGGACGCGCTCGACGACGGCGGGGTCCTCGAGGACGAAGTAGCCGTGGTCGATCCGGTCGCAGCCCAGCAGATCGAGGCAGGTCGTCGTGTTGGCCGCGGTCGGGGCGTGCTCGGAGGAGTGGGCGGTCCGGCCCAGGCCGGCCTCCCCGGCGAGGCGGTAGGCGTCGGCGAAGCGCTCGGGCGGACCCGCCGTCTCGAGGTTGTCGAGCCCGATCCCCGCCACGTACTCGTGGGGGTGGCGGACGACCTCGCGGACCAGCTCGAGCGCCTCCTCCCCGCTGTGGCCCGGGGCCTGAGCCGGGACGGTTCCCGACGGGGCCCGCGGGTCCGCGCGGCTCCGGGAGGCCGGACGCGGTCCCGCGGGTCGGACGCCGCTACTCCGTGAGCGCGACCGCCGTCCACGAGACGGGCGGGAGGGTCAGCGTCAGCACGCCGTCCTCGAGCGTCGCCGGGGCCTCGCGCAGGCGAACGCGGTTCTGGTCGTCACGCGTGTTCTTCGCGTAGGGGTCCTCGTCGAACAGGGCCACCGCCTCCGCGATGCTCGACACTCCGAGGCCGCTGACGTCGACGGTGACCTCGATCGGCTCCGTCTGCGACCGGTTCACCAGGAAGACGGCCGCGCGGCCCTCGTCGACGGTGGCGACGGAGTCGATGAGCGGAGCGTCGCCGTGACGGGCGGTCGAGTAGGTCCCCGCGTCGATCCGGGGGCGCAGCACCGAGCCGGAGGCCAGGCGTGCAGTGGTCGAGAACGGGAAGAACGTGGTCTGGCGCCACGCGGCTCCGCCCGGCTCGGTCATGATCGGCGCGATCACGTTGACGAGCTGCGCGAGGGAGGCGGAGGTGACCCGGTCGGAGTTCTTCAGCAGCGTGATCATCAGGTTGCCGAGGACGACGGCGTCGGCGACGGAGTAGACGTCCTCGAGCAGGCGCGGGGCGTAGGCCCACTCGCGGGCGCTCTGGTCGCCCTCGGCGTCGGCCTTCTCCTTGGCCTGCCACTCCTCGAGGTACCAGACGTTCCACTCGTCGAAGGAGAGCTTGATGTCCTTCGTCTTCTTGAGCTTGAACTTCACGTGGTCCACCGTCGCTGCGACGGTGGCGATGAAATACTCCATGTCGAGGGAGGAGGCGAGGAAGGAGCCGAGGTCGCCGTCGTACTCCTGGTAGTAGGCGTGGCACGAGACGTACTCGACGTCGTCGTACGCGTGCTCGAGGACCACGCGCTCCCACTCGCCGAAGGTCGGCATCGACGAGCTCGACGAGCCGCAGACGACCAGCTCGAGCGAGGGGTCGGCGATCTTGAGGGCCTTGGCGGTGCGGGAGGCGAGCTTGCCGTAGTCGTCGGCGCTCATGTGGCCGACCTGCCAGGGGCCGTCCATCTCGTTCCCGAGGCACCACATGCGGATGTCGTAGGGCTCGGTCCCGCCGTTGGCGATGCGCTGGTTGGCGAGAGCGGTGCCGGCCGGCCCGTTGGCGTACTCGAGGACGTCCAGCGCCTCGAGGACGCCGCGGGTGCCGAGGTTGACGGCGTACATGATCTCGCTGCCGGTCAGCTCCGCCCACTTCGCGAAGTCGTCCAGCCCGACCTCGTTGGTCTCGAGCGAGTGCCAGGCCAGGTCGCGGCGGCGGGGGCGCTCGGAGCGCGGGCCGACGCCGTCCTCCCAGCGGTAGCCCGAGACGAAGTTGCCGCCGGGGTAGCGGATCGTCGTGGTGCCCAGCTCCTTGACCAGCTCGACCACGTCGAGGCGGAACCCGTCCTCGTTCGAGGCGGGGTGGCCGGGCTCGTAGATGCCGTCGTACACGCAGCGGCCGAGGTGCTCGACGAACGAGCCGAAGAGGCGCGGAGTGACGGGGGCGACGACCGCGGCGGGGTCGAGGCTGATGCGCGCGGTGGCGGCGGGGGCGTCGGTCATGAGGGCCTTTCGGGCTTCGGGCTCCCGCAGCGGGCTCGGCGGCGAGCGGTCTTTCTAACGTTGTACACGATGGTCCGCCCCGGCTCGGCCGCTGTCAAGAGCGGCACCGGCCCCCTCCTGCCTCGCTGCTCACCGCTGCCGACGGCGGCAGACCTCTTCGGGCGTCGCGTCTCCCCGCCGCCGCTCAGCGCACCTGTGCTCGACTGGGCGGGTGCCCTCCTCCGATGCCGTCACCGACGCCTGCTCCGAGCTCGCCGACCGCGCCGACGCCCTCGCGGCGTCGCATCCCCGCCCGCGCGCGTTCCTCGCGGCCGTCGCGAAGGACGTCGCCGGCATCCGCAGCGCCCCGCTCGGCGCTCTCGACCTGGCGCACGGCGGCCGCAACCGGGTCCGGGGGAAGGGCTTCCGCCGCCCCTACGACGACGGCACCCGCGGCCAGGCCCGCCACTTCGCCGGCGTCGCGGGCGCCACGCTGTACCTCGGCGGCCCGCTCGCGCACCTGTTCCTCCGGACCGTCGGCGGCGACGTCCGCGGCTCGGCCGACGACCGGCTGACGACGCGGGCCGTGGAGTGGAGTCGGCTCCTCCGCCGCGGCGAGCTGGCCGTCGCGGACGCGGGAGCGTGGATCCGCCGCGAGATCTGCGGCAGCGGGACCTGCGCCTAGGCCCCGGCCGACGCCCGGCCGACCGGCGGGTCCTCCGCGATCGGCCGGCCCGCGGTCGACTCCCGGGCGACCACGGTGAACGCCGCCTCGTGGAGCGTCCCGGGGCCGGTGCGGGTGCCCTCGATCCGGGCCTGCAGCACCTCGACCGCGGTGCGCGCGATCTCGTCGCGCCCCGAGTCCACGGTGGAGAGGCTGGGGGAGGAGTAGCCCGCCTCGTCGATGTCGTCGAAGCCGATCACCGCCACCTCCTCGGGCACGCGGACCCCCGCCTCCTGGAGCGCGCGGACCGCGCCGAGCGCGAGGGTGTCGTTGAGTGCGAACACGGCGTCGAAGTCGAGCCCGGAGGCGAGCACGCGGCGCATCGCCTCGGCGCCGCCGGAGCGCCGCCACGGGCCCGAGACGCCGATCATCCGCTCGTCGTAGGCGATGCCGGCCTCGGCGAGCGCGGCGCGGTAGCCCTCGAGGCGGAGCGACGCCGAGCTGACAGCGGCGTCGGGGTGGGTCCCGAGCGCCACGATCCGGCGCCTTCCGGAGGCGAGCAGGTGCGCGGTGGCCGCGCGCGCCGCCGCAGTGTTCTGCATGGTGACGTGGTCGACCAGCCCGGTGAAGATCCGCTCGCCGAGCAGCACCAGGGGGAAGCCGACCGCGAGTGCGTCCTCGTCGGCGAGGCCCAGCGGGCTGAAGAGCAGGCCGTCGGTGAGCTGCCGGCGCTCGCTCGCCAGGACGCTCCGCTCGCGCTCGGGGTCGCCGCCGGTCTGCTCGATCAGCACCGTCAGGCCGCGCTCGTCGGCGGCGCGCATCACGCTGTCGGCGAGCTCGGCGAAGTAGGGGAGGCTCAGCTCCGGCAGGGCGAGGCCGATCACGCCGGTGCGGCCGCGGCGCAGGCTCCGCGCGGAGAGGTTGGGGCGGTAGCCCAGCTGCGCGATGGCCGCCTGCACCCGGGAGCGGGTGGCCGGGCGCACGTGCGGATAGTCGTTGATCACGTTCGAGACGGTCTTGATCGAGACGTCGGCGGCGCGGGCGACGTCGTGCAGCGTGACGGCCACGGTCCTCCCTCCGCTCGGCCCTCACGCTACCCCGGGGCTCCGCTCCGGCCTGTCGCGGATCGACGCCGGGGCGGCGTGCGGGCGGGGCGCGCCGCCGGAGCAGGACGCGCCCCGCGGCCGATCAGGTGTACCAGCTGGGCTCGGGGACGGTGTCGAGCAGGGCGAAGACGCCGACCTCGCGGCGCTTGTAGGGCAGCGGATCGTGCAGGGAGTGGGTGCGGAGGTTCCGCCAGTAGAGGTCGAGTCCGACCGAGCTCGCGGAGGCGCGGGCGCCGGTCAGCTCGAAGACGCGGGTCGCCGTCGCGAGGCCGTCCTCCACGATCCGCGCCTTGGCCGCGGCGATCCGCACGGCGATCTCGCCGCGGCGCCGAGGCGTCAGCTCCTCGCGCGGAGCGTGCAGCGCGGCCGAGAGCGCGGCCCCCGTCGCGTCGATCAGCGCCTCGTCGGCCCAGAGCCGGGACTGCAGGTCGCCGTATCCCTCGAGCACGTACCACTCGTCGCCGGCGCGCTCCTTGTCGTCGCCGCCGTACGGCCAGGCCCGGGTGCGCTCGCGGGTGTACTGCGCCGCGCGCTCGAGCGCTCCCTGCGCGATGCCGAGGTAGAACTCGGCGAAGACCTGCTGGATGACGGGCACGTTGAGGGTGTTGTAGACGAGCGGACGGTAGACCTTGTCGACGAAGCCGGCCGCCGCCGCCCACGGCACGCGGACGCCGCGGATCTCGACGGAGCCGGACTCGGTGAGGCGCTGGCCGAGGCTGTCCCAGTCGCGGCCGAAGACGATCCCCTCCTGATCGGTGGGCACGATCGCGAAGAGGTGGGTGTCCGTCCCCTCGAGCACCCCCTCGAGCACGGTCAGGTCGCTGACCACGCCGCCGGTCGAGAACGACTTGCGGCCGGTGAAGACCAACTCGTCGCCCTCCTCCCGCACGGTGAGGTCGGAGTCGCGCGGGTTCACCGCGCCTCCGTAGAGGAGGTCCCCCTCGGTCGCGAGCTGCTCGACCGCGATGATCTGCTCAGGGGTCCCCACGAGGCGGGCCGCCCAGGCCCAGAGGTAGTGGTAGCCGAGCAGCTGGCCGATCGAGCCGTCGCCGCGCGCGACGGTGCGGACGACGCGGAGGGCGGTGGTCCACTCCTGGGCGCCGCCGCCGTGCTCGGCGGGCCCGAGCAGCGTGACGAGGCCGGCCGCCTTGAGCAGGGCGACCTCGGCGAAGGGGGCGGCGCCGGCGCGGTCGCGCTCGAGGGCGTCGGTCGCGAGCACGGCGGCGACCTCCTCGGCGCGGACGAGCCAGGCGTCCGGGGAGTCGGGCCGGGGTGCGGCCGACCAGTGCTCGGCTGCGGCGCCGATCGGCGTCGCGGCGTCGGTGGTCGTGGGTGCGGTGGTGGTCACGGTGTCCTCGTCTCGTCGGGGGCGGTGTGCAGCGACTGTGCCAGGGGCGAGGTGCCCGGAGCGAGGCGCGTGTCGCCCCGTGTCCGTGTGTGTCCGCGGATGACCGGCGGGCGCCTCTGCACGATTTTGACAATCGTTATCAATAGCCGTTAGCGTGGGAGCACCCGCCCGGCCCCTGACCCAGATCGGCTCACCGTGAAGACCCGCCTCCTCGCCCTCACCGCCCTCCTCGGCGGCACCGCGCTCGCCCTGAGCGGCTGCTCCGGAGCGGGCAGCGCCTCCAACAGCTCCGCCGCCGCCGCCGCGGGCGGGCCCGTGAAGGTCGTCGCGTCGACGAACGTCTACGGCGACCTCGTCTCGAGCATCGGCGGCGACCTGGTCGAGGTGACCAGCATCATCGACAGCCCGGACAAGGACCCGCACGAGTACGAGGCCACCGCCCGCGACCAGCTCGCCGTGTCCGGCGCGACCCTCGTGATCGAGAACGGCGGCGGCTACGACCACTTCCTCGACACCATGATCAGCGCGGCCGGCACCGAGGCCCCCGTCATCACGGCCACCGTGATCGCCGGCCTGGAGGACGTCCACGACCACGCGGAGGAGGAGGAGTCGGAGGGCGGGCACGAGCACGCGGAGTTCAACGAGCACGTCTGGTACGACCTCTCGGTGATGAAGGAGGTCGCTGGGCGGATCGGCGACGAGCTCGCCGCGCTCGACCCCGACAACGCCTCCGCCTACTCCGCCAATCTCGCCACCCTCGACGAGGGGCTCGACGCCCTGATCGCCCGCGAGGGCGGGCTGAAGGGCACGCTCTCCGGCCGCTCCATCGCGATCACCGAGCCCGTCCCGCTGTACATGACCGATGCGCTCGGCCTGACCGACGCGACTCCCGAGGCCTTCAGCGAGGCGGTCGAGGAGGGCACCGACGTCCCCGCGACCACGCTCCAGGAGACGCTGGCGCTGTTCTCCGGCGAGGCCGTCGACGCGCTGATCTACAACGAGCAGACCGAGGGCGCGCAGACGGACGCGGTGCTCGACGCCGCGAAGGCCGCCGGGATCCCGGCCGTCCCCGTCACCGAGACGCTGCCCGAGGGCGACGACTACACCGGCTGGATGACCGCCAACCTCGACGCGATCGAGGGAGCCCTCTCCCAGTGAGCCACGACTCCCCGACCAGGCCCGTCTCCCCGGAGGCGGGCCCTTCGGCGTCCGTGCTGCGGCTGCGCGGCGCCGGGCTCCGCTTCGGCGACCGCGAGCTGTGGAGCGGCGTCGACCTCGACGTGCGCGCCGGCGAGTTCGTCGCGGTGCTCGGGGCGAACGGCTCCGGCAAGACGAGCCTCCTGCGCGCGGTGCTCGGCCAGCAGCAGCTGAGCGCGGGGGAGCTGCAGGTGCTCGGCGAGCCCGTGCACCGCGGCAACCGGCGCATCGGCTACATCCCGCAGCAGAAGCTCGCCGACGAGGGCACTCCGCTGCGCGCCCGCGATCTGCTCGGGCTCGGGATCGACGGCCACCGGTTCGGCCTGCCCCTGCCCTCCCGCTCCCGGCGCGCGGCCGTCGACGCGCTGCTCGAGGCCGTCGGCGCCACCGCCTTCGCCGACGCCCCCATCGGCAGCCTGTCCGGCGGCGAGCAGCAGCGCGTCCGCGTCGGCCAGGCGCTCGCGGGCGACCCGGCGCTCCTGCTCTGCGACGAGCCGCTGATCGCGCTCGACCTCGCCCACCAGCGGGCGGTCAGTGAGCTGATCGACCGGCACCGCCGCGAGCGGAACCTCGGCGTCCTCTTCGTCACGCACGACGTGAATCCGGTGCTCGGCATGGTCGACCGCGTGCTCTACCTCGCCGGCGGCCGGTTCCGGATCGGCACCCCCGACGAGGTCCTGCGCTCGGAGGTGCTCAGCGAGCTCTACGATGCACCCGTCGACGTGATCCGCGCCCGGGGTCGGGTCATCGTGGTCGGCGCACCCGACCACTCGCACGTGCACGAGCACGAGGAGGGGCAGTCGTGACGGACGTCTGGTCGCAGATCTTCGACTTCTCGGACTACGGAGCGCTGCTGTCGCTGCTGATGAACTCGGTGATCGCCGGCGCGGTCCTCGGAGTGGTCGGCGGGCTCATCGGCGTCTTCGTGATGTCGCGCGACATGGCCTTCGCGGTCCACGGCATCAGCGAGCTCTCGTTCGCGGGGGCCTCCGCGGGGCTGCTGCTGGGCGTCGGCGTCGTCGAGGGATCGATCGTCGGCTCGCTGATCGCGGCGGTCCTGATCGGCGTGCTCGGCTCGCGCGCCCGCGACCGCAACTCGATCATCGCGGTGCTGATGCCGTTCGGACTCGGCATCGGCATCCTCTGCCTGGCCCTCTACCCGGGCCGCAGCGCGAACAAGTTCGGCCTGCTCACGGGTCAGATCGTCGCGGTCGACGACCCGCAGCTCGGGTGGCTGATCGGCATCTCGGTGGTCGTCCTCGTCGGTCTCGCGCTGATCTGGCGCCCCCTCACCTTCGCGAGCGTCGACGCCGACGTGGCGGCCGCGCGCGGCATCCCCACCCGGGCGCTCTCGATCGCGTTCATGCTCCTGCTCGGCCTCGCGGTCGCCGTCTCGGTGCAGATCGTCGGCTCGCTGCTCGTGCTCGCGATCCTGGTGACGCCGGCGGCCGCGGCGCTGCGCCTGTCCGCCTCGCCGGTGATCGTGCCGCTGCTGAGCGTGCTCTTCGCCGTCGGCGCGCTGGTGGGCGGCATCCTGCTCGCGCTGGGCGGATCGATCCCGATCAGCCCCTACGTGACGACGATCTCGTTCGCGATCTACGCGGTCTGCCGGATCATCGGCCGCAAGGGCGTCCGGCGCTCCCGGCTCGCCGTCGGCGGGGGGCGGTAGCGTGGCCCGGGTCGTGCGGAGTGGAGGTGGTCCAGTGGTCAAGCGCAACACGTGGCAGCGCGAGGCGGTGCGCGAGGCTCTCGGGCGTCGCGAGGACTTCGTCAGCGCCCAGGGCCTGCACAGTGCGCTGCACGCCTCCGGCTCGCCGATCGGGCTCGCGACGGTCTACCGCGCGCTCTCGGACCTGGCCGTGGAGGGCGAGGCCGACTCGCTGCAGTCGCCCGAGGGCGAGAGCCTCTACCGCGCCTGCACGCCGGGGACGCACCACCACCACCTGATCTGCCGCCGCTGCGGGCTGACGGTCGAGATCGCGGCCGACGAGGTCGAGGAGTGGGCGCGCTCGGTCGCGTCGCAGAACGGATTCACGGACGCGCACCACGTCGTGGACGTCTTCGGGCTCTGCGCGGCCTGCACCGCGGAGCTCGCCGAGGCCTGACGCCGGTCCGGCCGGGAGCCCGTCCGCGGGCGCCCCTCGATCCTGGTCCGGCTCAGGCCGGGAGGAACACCCCGATCGACCGGTCCTTCACCACGGAGCCGGCGGGCAGCACCCGCCCGCTCATCGCGAGGTAGACGCCCGGCGGCAGCAGCTGCACGGCGGCCACCGCGGTGCCGAGGTTGAACGCGGCGTCGCTGTCGAGCATCCGTGCGGGCTGCATCGCGCCGGTGAGGACGACCACCCGATCGCGGACGACGCCGAGGGCCTCGGCCGTCGCGGTCATCGTGTCGGTGCCGTGGGTGAGGACGATCCGGTCCTCCTCGGCGGCGAGCACCCGCTCGCGGATGAGGGCCCGATCGGCGTCGTCGAGCTCGAGGCTGTCCTTGGCGAGGACCTCCTCGACGCGGAACTCGAGCGTGGTGAGCACCGGGGCGAGCAGGCGCGGCACCATCGGGGCGCCGATCTCGAGCTCGCCCGCGAGCGAGTACTCCTTGTCGACGGTGCCACCGGTGGTGAGGACGAGGATGCGGTCAGTCACGCGATCAGACTAGGCGCCGCCTCCGACACCGGCACGTTCGTGCGCACTGGCCGCGCCACGGCGGCGGCGGCGGCCCGCATCGGGAACGATGGAGCGCATGACATCCTCCTCCCCGTCCCTCCTCCGCACCGGCGCCAAGGTGCTCCTCGGCTCCGCCCTCCTCTTCGCGGGGGTGAGCCACCTCACCCGCAAGCGGGAGGAGTTCCAGGCGCAGGTCCCCGAGTGGGTGCCGCTGGACAAGGACGCGGTCGTGCTCGCCTCGGGCGTGGTGGAGATCGGCCTGGGCGCCTCCCTGGTGCTCGCGCGCCGCCGGGCGCCGCTGGTCGGAGCCGCGGCCGCCGCCTTCTTCACCGCGATCTTCCCGGGCAACGTCTCGCAGTGGGTGACGCGGACGAGCGCCTTCGGCCTCGACACCGACCGCAAGCGCGCCGTGCGCCTCGCGTTCCAGCCGCTGCTGGTGGCGTGGGCGCTCTGGTCGACCCGTCGTCCGCGGGGCTGATCCCACTCGGCTGATCCCGCTCGCCGGGCGGCACGACGCCGGCCGTGAGCGCGTGCCGCCCGCCTCGGAGGATCCTCCTCAGCCGCCGCCCTGCTGCGCCTCGGCCAGCAGCGGCGCGAGCAGCTCCTCGATCCGGCGCCGCGCCCCCTCGGCGTCGCCCGCGGCGATCGCCTCGACCAGCTCGGCGTGCTGGCGGGCGTGCACGTCCTCCTCGCCGACGACGTCCTCCTCCAGCACCGACTCGAACATGCCGGTGAGGCCGTCGTAGAGCTCGACGAACAGGTCGTTGTGGGTCGCGACGACGACGGCCCGGTGCAGCGCGGTGTCGGCGGCGATCCGCTCGGCGAGCTCCGGCGCCTCCCACGAGCGGGCCCGGCGGGCCAGCAGGGAGCGGAGGGCGGCGACGTCCTCCCCGGTGCGGCGCTCGGCCGCCAGCGCGGCCGTCGCCCCGTCGATCGCGAACCGCAGCTCGAGGCCCTCCCGGCGGGCGGCGCTCGGGATGCGGCGGCGCAGCGACTCGGCGAGCTGCGAGCGCGCGGTGACGAACGTGCCGCGCCCCTGCTCCCGCCGCACGAGGCCCGCCTGCACGAGGGCCTGGACGGCCTCGCGGACGGAGTTGCGTCCGGCGCCGGTCCAGCGGGCGAGCTCGGCCTCCACCGGGATCCGCTCGCCGACGGCCCAGCGGCCCGAGCGGATCTCCTCGTGGAACAGCGCCGTGACGTGGTCGATCACGCTCTCGCGCTGGAACGGCGCCGCGGGGCTAGACTCGCCAGGATTCATCCCATCATCCTATCTCTCGGGGACTCCATGACCGCAGCACCGACGCTCCGCGCCACCGCCCTCCTGGCCCTCGCCGCCATCGCGATCACCGCGCTGAACCTCCGCACCGCCGTCACCGGCTTCAGCCCGCTGCTCGACACGATCGGCACCGATCTCGGCTTCGGGCCCTCGCTCTACGGGGCGCTGGGGACGATCGTCACCGCCTCCTTCGCCGTCTTCGGCTTCGTCGCCGCGGCCGTCTCGCGCCGGATCGGCCTGGAGCGCACGCTCGCGATCGCGACGCTGGTGACCACGCTGGGCATCGCCCTCCGCGCGCTGAGCCCGAGCCCGGTCGCTCTGGTGCTCTCGACCGTCGTCGCCTTCGCGGGCGTGGGCACCACGAACGTGCTCATCGTGCCGATCGTGAAGCGGTACTTCGCCGAGCGGATCAAGACGGTCAGCTCGCTCTACCTGGCGCTGCTGCAGGTGGGCCAGTTCGTCGCTCCGCTGGTCGCGGTGCCGCTGGCCTCGACGGCGGGGTGGCGCTGGGCGATCGGGATCTGGGCCGTGATGACGGCCGCGGCCTGCCTGCTCTGGGCGGCGCTCGCGGCCCGCGGAGGAGGCGGGGCGGCTCCGGCCGCCGCCGGCGGCCGTGTGGACGGGGCGTGGCGCACGCCGCTGCTCTGGGCGATGGTGCTGATGCTCGGGATGACCGGTCTGCACACCTACGGGATCATCACCTGGCTGCCGACGATCCTCGTCGACGCGGGCGCGGATCCGGCGCAGGGCGGGGCGCTGCTGGCGCTGTTCTCGGTGTTCGGCCTCGCCGCCGCCTTCGTGGTGCCGCCGCTGACTCTGGGGATGCGCAACCCGGTCGTGGTCGTGGTGGTGTGCTGCGTGCTGCTCGCCGTCGGCTACGCGGGCCTCGTCGTCGCTCCGCTGGAGGGTGCCGTGGCGTGGGTGGTCTGCCTCGGGCTCGGCGTCAGCACGTTCCCGATGACGCTGACGCTCGTGAACGCGCGGACGCGGACGACCACCGGCTCCTCGACCCTCTCCGGCGCCACGCAGGGGCTCGGCTACGGGCTCGCCTGCCTCGGTCCGCTGCTGATCGGCGTGCTCTACGAGGCGCAGGGGGACTGGGGCGGCGCGTACGCGCTGCTGTTCGCCGGAGTGGCGGTGCTGCTGGTCAGCGGGATCGTCGCGTGCCGTCCGCGGTTCCTCGAGGACGAGGCGGCGCTCCGCCGGGCCTGAGCGGCGGCGCTCAGCGCGACGCGGCCGGAGCGAGCGCGGAGACGATCCGCCCCAGCCCGAAGCGCCAGGCGCTCTCCACATCGCCGCCGAGGGTGAAGGCGCCGGTGATCTCCATCTCGATGAACCCCGTCGCCCAGGCGGTCAGCGTGCGCGCCGCCTCGAGGGCGTCCTCCTCGCCCGCCAGCTGCGCGGTGAGGTCCAGCAGGCGGGCGCTCGCCGCGTCGCGGTACTCCTGGGCGGTGACGGGCGTGCCGGGAGCGGGGGCCATCACGAGGAGGAACGCGGCCGGCCGGTCTCTGGCCGGAGCTCCTGGCCGAGCTGCGCGCGATGGGCCGCACCCTCGACGACGTGCGCGGCGTCGTGCTGACCCACGGCGACTCCGACCACGTGGGCTTCGCCGAGCGCCTGCGCCGCGATCACGGCGTGCCGGTCCACGTGCACGCCGCCGACGCCGAGCGGGCGAAGGGCGGGGCGAAGCCGAGGACCGCGACACCGCGGCTGCGCGTCCTGCCGCTCCTCGGCTTCGCGGCCTACGCGCTGCGGAAGGGCATCGCGACGGTCCCGCCGCTCACCGAGGTCGTCGAGGTGCACGACGGGCAGACGCTCGACCTGCCGGGCGCTCCCCGCGTGATCGCGCTCCCGGGCCACTCCCCGGGGAGCATCGCCGTGCACGTGCCGCTGGCCGACGCGGTCTTCGTCGGCGACGGGCTGACCACCCGCCACGTGCTCACCGGCCGCACGGGTCCGCAGCCCGCGCCCTTCACCGACGAGCCGGAGCAGGCGCTCGCGTCGCTCCGGGCGCTCCTGCCCACCGGGGCGCGCTGGGTGGTTCCGGGCCACGGAGCGCCGTGGAGCGGCGGGGTCGAGGCGGCGGTCCGGCTGGTCGAGAGCGCCTGAGGCGCGGAGCCGTTCAGGAGGCGGGGACGAGCTTCCAGCGGTCGGCGAGGATCTCGAGGCCCTTGTCGAAGGTCGCCGACCACGCCGTGACGTCGTGGGCGCTGTCCGGCACCTCGAGGTAGGTGGCGCTCATGCCGGCGGCGACGGCCGCGGCGTAGACGGTCTTCGCTCCGGGGAGGAACGAGGTGTCCTCGGCGCCGACTCCGAAGATCGCGACGGTGCCGGTGTAGGGGGCGTTCGCCGCGAGGACGTTCACCGGCTTCGCGGTCTCGTAGGCGGCCTGGTCGCCGCCGAACCCCTGCGCGACCGTCGCCGCCTCGCTGCCGAGGGTCGGCGCGAGCTCGCCCGAGGCGTCGACGATGTTGCCGAAGAGCGACGGGTGGCCGGCGCCGAGCTGGATCGAGCAGGTCCCGCCCTGCGAGAGGCCGCCGATCGCCCAGTGCTGCGCGTCGCCGAGCACCGGCAGGTTGGCGCGGATCCAGTTCGGGACGTCGACGGTGAGGTAGGTGGCCGACTTCCCGAGCGGCGAGTCGACGCACATCGGGTTCCTGTCCGGATCGCCCAGCTGGTCGGGCGACACGACGATCGGCGCGAGGCCGGCGTGCGCGGCGGCGTAGGCGTCGAGGGTCTGCTGGAACTTCTCGGTCGAGAGCGGATCGGAGGGCGACCCCGGCTGCCCCGAGAGCATGATCATCACCGGCAGCAGCGGCGGTGCCGCGGTGAGGGCCGCGGGCGGGAGGTAGACCACCGCGTCGCGGGCCGGGAAGCCCGACGCGGTGGCGGGGATGGCGACCGTCGAGACCGAGCCGACGGCGGGCATCCCGGCCGGGGCCGTCCAGGTCGCGAGGTCCGAGTGCGGTCCGTCCGCGGCGGCGACCGGCACGGAGGAGTCGGAGTACGCGCTGATCCCGAGCGCGCTGCGCACCGTGGGGTACTGGCCGAAGTCGATGTTGACGGTCATCGCGGCCGCCGCGACGACGAGCACTCCGGCCGCGAGCGATGCGAGAACCCCCCGCGCGCGGCGGCGGGCGATCGCGTGCCCGAGGACGACCAGGGCGACGCCCAGCCCGCCGATCCCGAGGCCGATCGCGACCCGGGTGACCGGCGTGAAGTCGACGCCGAACGGGCCGTCGGGCCCGTCGACGAGGGCGGCCAGGGCGGCGCCGCCGATCAGGCCCAGGAGGAGGACCGCGACGGCGATCCCGCCGCGCCGGGAGCGCCCGCGGCGGGGAGCGCGGACGTGGGCGGCGAGCAGGAGGAGGAGCGCTCCGATCGCGAGCACGTAGACGGCGACGACGAGGGGGCCGGAGACGAGGCTCAGGTCGAGGAGAGAGGTCATGCGTCGATCCGGTCGGAGGGTGCTCGGGCGGGCGTCAGTCTGGCGGCGGTCTCTGGAGGAGAGCCGGGAGCTGTCGGGAGCGATTCTCCTCCCCGGGCGCGGATCCACCGAGCTCTCCACCGATCGGGCGCAACCCCGCGCGCCGCGCCGCCGCTCCCGCCTAGCGTGGGACTCCCGACGCACACCGCGCCCTCACGAAGGAGCCCGCACCATGACGCAGCACCCCCGCCTCGAGACCTCCTCCCGCGAGGCCCGCGCATGAGCCGCGGAGTCGCCGTCGTCACGGGCGGCACGGCCGGGCTCGGACGCGCCACGGTCCGCGAGCTCGCCTCCCGCGGCTGGGACGTCGCCGTGCTGGCGCGCGGCGAGGACGGACTGGCGGCCACGGTCGCCGAGATCGAGCAGAAGGGCCGGCGCGGGCTGGGCATCCCGACCGACGTGGCCGACCGCGAGGCCGTCGAGTCGGCGGCCGACCGGGTCGAGGCCGAGCTCGGCCCGATCGAGCTGTGGGTCAACGACGCGATGGTCGGCGTCTTCGGCGAGTTCCTCTCGACCGAGCCCGCCGACTTCGAGCGCGCCGTGGGCGTCAACTTCTTCGGCTTCGTCAACGGCACCCGCGCAGCCCTCTCCCGGATGACCCCGCGCGACCGCGGGCACGTCATCCAGGTCGGCTCCGCCCTCGCGCACCGGGGCATCCCGCTGCAGGCCGCGTACTGCGCCTCCAAGTTCGGCGCCCGAGGCTTCACCGAGGCCGTCACCGCGGAGCTGCTGCACGCGAAGAGCCGCGTGCGCCTGTCCGAGGTCGACATGCCGGCGCTCAACACCATCCAGTTCAACTGGGTGAAGTCGCAGCTGCCGCACCACCCGCAGCCCGTGCCGCCGATCTACGAGCCCGAGGTGGGCGCGATCGCGATCGCCGACGTGGCCGACAAGCCGCGCCGCCGCACCTGGGTCGGCGAGCCGACCGCGGGCACCATCCTCGGCGACCGCTTCGCCGGGCGCTTCATGGACTGGTACCTCGCCCGCAGCGCCTTCGACGGTCAGCAGGCCCCCGACAAGACGGAGCCGATGCTCCCGAACAACGTGTACGAGCCGGTCCCCGGCGATCACGGCGCCCGCGGCCTCTTCAGCGACCGCGCGCACACCATGACGCCCCAGATCTGGATGATCCGCCACCGCGCCCTGAGCTACGCGGGGGCCGCCGCGGCCCTCGCCGCCGGCGCCGCGGGCGTCGTCTCGGCCCTGCGGAGGAAGTGACCGTGGTCGACGCCGTCGTCGTCGGGGCGGGGCCCAACGGCCTCGCCGCCGCGGTCACGCTCGCGCGGGCCGGGCTCTCGGTCACCGTGCTCGAGCGCAACGAGACGATCGGCGGCGGCGCGCGCACGGCGGAGCTGACGCTGCCCGGCTTCCACCACGACGTCTGCTCGGCGGTGCACCCGATGGCGCTCGCGTCCGGCTTCTTCCGCGCCTTCGGGCTCGACCGGCGCATCGAGCTGGTCGTCCCCGAGATCTCGTACGCGCATCCTCTCGACGGCGGCCGCGCGGGCATCGCCTACCGCGACCTCGACCGCACGGTCGAGGCGCTGGGGCGCGACGGAGCGGCGTGGCGCGCCCTGATGGGACCTCTCTCCGAGCGGGCCGACCGCGTCGCGGGCTTCACCAACGACGCGCTGCTGCGGATCCCGACGGACCCGAGCGTGCTGATCCGCTTCGGACTGCGGGTGCTCGAGCAGGGCACCCCGGTGTGGAATCTGCGCTTCCGCGAGGACGTCGCCCCGGCGATGTTCTCCGGGGTCGCCGCGCACTCGATCCGCCCGATGCCGAGCCCGTCGACGGCCGCGGCCGCCCTGGCGCTCGGCGCCTACGCCCACGCGCGCGGCTGGCCGGTGCCGATCGGAGGCAGCCAGTCGATCGTCGACGCGCTCGCCGACGACCTCCGGGCGCACGGCGGCACCATCGAGACCGGCGTCGAGGTGACCTCGCTCTCGGAGCTGCCCCCGGCCCGCGCCGTGCTCGTCGACGGCACGCCGACGGCGCTGCTCGCGATGGCGGGGGACCGGCTGCCCCCGGCGTACGCCGCGGCCCTCCAGCGCTTCCGCTACGGCAACGGCGTGGCCAAGGTCGACTTCGCCCTCGACGGACCGGTGCCGTGGACGAACCCGGAGCTCGCCGGCGCAGGCACGCTGCACGTGGGAGGCAGCCGCGCCGAGATCGCGGCCGCCGAGCGCGACGTGAAGCGCGGCCGGCACAGCCGCAGCCCCTACGTGCTGGTGGCGCAGCCCTCGATCGTCGATCCGACCCGGGCGCCCGAGGGCAAGCACGTCCTCTGGGCGTACACGCACGTCCCCCGGTACTCGCCCGCCGACCAGCAGGAGGCGATCACCGCCCAGATCGAGCGCTTCGCCCCCGGGTTCCGCGACCGCGTGATCGGCGCCTCCTCGATGACCGCCCGCGACATGCAGGCCTACAACCCGAACTACCTGGGCGGGGACATCGCCGCCGGAGCCGCGAGCGTCGCGCAGCTGCTCTCGCGCCCGGTCCTCACGACCGACCCGTGGCGGACGCCCGCGAAGGGGCTCTACCTCTGCTCCTCGTCCACCCCACCCGGGCCGGGCGTGCACGGCATGGCCGGCTGGCACGCCGCCCGCAGCGCGCTGCGGCACGAGTTCGGGGTGCGCGAGTCCCCCGACCTGTCGCCGGAGGCGCACCCGGCCTGAGCCGCCGCCGTTGCGCTGCGCCCGTCGCCGCCCCCGGCCTGCCAGGCTGAGGGACGGCGCCGCCACGCGCCCCACCACCACTCGAAGGAGTCCGCGATGTCCCGCACCACCCGCGTCGTCCACTGCCCGCCCGAGTCCGTCTTCGCGGTGCTCGCCTCCGGCTGGCTGTTCCCGAGCTGGGTCGTCGGCGCGTCGCGGATGCGGAAGGTCGACGCCGACTTCCCGCACGTGGGCTCGCAGCTGCACCACTCCTTCGGCCTCTGGCCGCTCGTGATCGACGACCGCACCACGGTCCTCGAGTGGGACCCGCCGCGCCGGATGGTCATCCAGGCCGCCGGCTGGCCGCTCGGCGAGGCCCGGGTGCGCGTCGAGGTCGAGCCGCACGCGCGCGGCGCGAAGGTGCGGATGCACGAGGCGCCCGTGAAGGGCCCGGGCACGCTCGTCCCGAAGCCGCTGATGCACTCGTTCCTCTGGATCCGCAACCGCGAGGCCGTGCGCCGGCTCGCCCACATGGCCGAGGCGGGAGCCGCGGGCCGCACGCTCGCGCCCGCCTCGCTCCCCTCGCCCGCCGACCGCGCCGGGATCGACCGGCCGAAGCACGTCTGGGCGCGCCTGACCGGAGCGATCGGGTCGATCGCGGTCGGGACGCTCGTGGTCCGCGGCGTCCTCGCGGCCGTGCGGCGCGCCCGGAGCTGACGGGCCCGGACCCGACGGCGCCCGGAGTCGGCGGCGCCCCGGCAGGACGCCGCCCGGGTCAGACGATCCGCTCGACCAGCCGCACGTGCTGCACCGCGACGCGCTTCGGCTCGCCCGCGAAGGCGGCGTCGCGCTCGGGCGAGGCCAGGTACGCCCGCTCGACCTCGGCGAACGCGTCGGCGTCGCCGGCCGTGCTGACCGCCCAGACGAACTCGTTCACCTCGCGGTCGGCGTAGGCGAACTCGATCCGGAAGCCGTGGGCCTCGCGCGCCGGCACGATCCGCTCGGGGAACCAGGCGAGGAAGTCGTCCATCACCGCGTCCATCAGCTCGTAGCGTCGGAGTTGGATCGTCCTGGTCTCGGCTGCAGCGCTCATGCTGCGACGGTACCCGCCCGGCGGCCGCGCCGTCGCCGCGCTACGCTCGCCGCCGACAGCCCCACGCCGAGGAGGACAGCACGGACCCCCGCCACCGCTCCCTCGCGCTGCTCGTCGCCGGCTGCTTCTTCATGGAGAACCTCGACGCCACGATCGTGACGACCGCCGCGCCCGCGATCGCCGCCGACCTGGGCGTCGACTCCGCCGCGGTCTCGATCACCGTCACCGCGTTCCTCCTCACCGTCGCCGTCCTCATCCCGGCCTCGGGCTGGCTCAGCGAGCGCTTCGGCGTGCGCCGCGTCTTCACCAGCGCGATCGCCGTCTTCACCCTCGCCTCCCTGCTCTGCGCGCTCAGCCCCACGCTGCCGCTTCTGGTCGGCGCCCGGGTCCTGCAGGGCGTCGGCGGCGCGCTGATGGTGCCGGTCGGCCGGCTCGCGGTGCTGCGGGCGACTCCGCGGGAGGGGATCATCCACGCCATCGCGATCCTGGTCTGGCCGGGACTGGTCGCCCCCGTGATCGCGCCGTTCCTCGGCGGGCTGCTCACGACCGTCGCCTCCTGGCACTGGATCTTCCTGATCAACCTGCCCCTCGGGGTCGTCGCGTTCGCGATCGCGCGCCGGATCGTCCCCGCCACCGCCGAGAGCGCGCCGCCCCCGCTCGACGTCACGGGGCTGGTGCTCGTCGCGGTCGGGCTCGGCGCGCTGGTCGGAGCGGCGGGGCTCCTCACCGGCTCCGAGCTCGACGGGCGGGCGGTGGCGCCGCTGCTCGTCGGCGCGGTCGTGACGGCGCTCGCCGTGCGGCACCTGCGCCGCGCCGAGCATCCGCTCGTGCGGCTCGACGCCTTCCGCTTCCGCACCTTCCGGGTCGCCAACGCGAGCGGATCGCTCTACCGGGCGACCGTGAACGCGGTGCCGTTCCTGCTCCCGCTGCTGTTCCAGGACGCGTTCGGCTGGAGCCCGGTGCAGGCCGGCTCCGTGGTGCTGGCGCTCTTCGCCGGCAACCTGGCGATCAAGCCGGCCACGACTCCGCTGTTGCGGCGCCTCGGCTTCCGCGGGGTGCTGGTCGCGGCGAGCGCGGTCGGGGCGGCGTGCATGGCGGCGATGGCGTTCCTCGAGCCGGCGACTCCGGTGGCGCTCGTGGTGGCGCTGCTGGTGCTGAGCGGAGTGGCCCGCTCGGCGGGCTTCACGGCCTACAACACCGTCACGTTCGCCGAGGTCCCGCAGGAGGGGATGTCGGGCGCGAACACCCTCAACGCCACCACGCAGCAGATCGCGGCCGGACTCGGAGTCGCGGTGGGCGCGGTGGCGCTCGCCGTCGGCACCGCGATCGGGCCCGGCCTCGTCCCGTACCGCGTCGCCTTCCTCGCCCTCGCGGTGCTGACCCTCGTGCCGCTCGCCGCCGCCGCCCGGCTCCCGCGCGACTCCGGGAGCGCCCTCACCGCCTGACCCGCGCGGGCGTCAGGCGAGGCCGAGCGCGATGCCGTCGAGGATGTCGTGCGCGGTCGAGCGGACCCGGTCGACGCCCGGCGACGCCTCGTGGACCGCGCGGAGGACCTCGCCCCAGACCAGCGCGCCGGCCGCCAGCACGTCCTCGCGCCCCGGGCGGACCCAGGGGAGGGCCGCCGTCCCCTCCGGAGACAGTGCGGCGAGCTCGTCGCAGGCGGCGAGGACGTCGGAGAGGGGGAGGGACGTCTCGAGCGCGGCGCGGTCGGTGGTGCGGAGGACGTGCGCGGTGATCGTGAGCACGGTCGCGGCGACGCCGACGACGCTCCGGGCCTGCGAGAGGTCGACGGAGGAGGCGGCCAGCGCGGCGCCCACGTCCGCCCGCATCGCCGCGCGCTCGCCCTCCGTCGGTTCGGCGGCCCGGCGGTGGCGCTCGGTCAGGCGGACGCTGCCGACGTCCATCGAGTGCGCCTGCTCCGGCTCCGCTCCGCCGAGCACGAGCTCGGTCGAGCCGCCGCCGAGGTCGACGACCAGCACGGGCCGGGCGGAGTCGACGGCCGAGACCGCGCCGCGGAAGGAGAGCCGCGCCTCCTCCTCGCCGGAGATCGTCTCCGGGGTGACGCCGAGGATCCGCTCGACGGCGGCGAGGAAGTCCTCGCGGTCGGCGGCGTCGCGGGTGGCCGAGGTGGCGACGAAGCGGAGGCGCTCGGCGCCGGCCTCCTGCGCGGCGGCCGCGTACTCGCGGGTGACGGCGAGGGTCCGCTCGAGCGCGGCCGGGTCGAAGCGGCCGGTGCGGTCGACCCCGCGGCCCAGCCGCACGAGCTCGGTGCGGCGCTGGACGTCCCGGAGGCGGCCGCCCTCCACGTCGGCGATCAGCAGGCGGAGGGAGTTGGTGCCGCAGTCGAGCGCCGCGACGCGCGTGGGGGAGGACATCCGCCCATTCTGCCCGCGCGGCCGGGGCCGGAGGCGGGCGATAGCCTGGGGGAGAGACGAAGGAGCCGCCCGTGCACCAACACCACGTCCGCGTCCACCGCAGCGACGAGGAGCTCCCGCGACACGGGCAGCTCGCCCACGCGCTCGCCGAGGTCGCCGTCGATCCGGTCGAGATCGACGACGAGGTCGCCGAGATGGTGGTCAACCGGGTCATCGACAACGCCGCCGTCGCTACCGCGTCGCTCCTGCGCCGCCCGGTCGTCGCCGCCCGCGCGCAGGCTCTCGCGCACCCCGCCTCCATCGGCGGCCAGGGCTCGGTCGTCCTCGGCGTCGACCCGGCCCGCCGGGTCTCGCCCGAGTGGGCGGCCTGGGCCAACGGAGTCGCCGTGCGCGAGCTCGACTACCACGACACGTTCCTGGCGGCCGAGTACTCGCACCCGGGCGACAACATCCCTCCGCTGATCGCCGTCGCCCAGCACGCGGGCATCGGCGGGGCGCAGCTCGTCCGCGGCATCGTCACCGGATACGAGGTCCAGGTCGACCTGGTGCGCGCGATCAGCCTGCACCGGCACAAGATCGACCACGTCGCGCACCTCGGCCCCTCGGCCGCCGCCGGGATCGGCACGCTGCTCGGCCTCGACGTCGCGACGATCGAGCAGGCCGTCGCGCAGGCCCTGCACACGACGACCGCCACGCGGCAGTCGCGCAAGGGCGAGATCTCGAGCTGGAAGGCGTACGCGCCGGCCTTCGCGGGGAAGATGGCGATCGAGGCGGTCGACCGGGCGATGCGCGGCGAGACCAGCCCGTCGCCGATCTACGAGGGCGAGGACGGCGTCATCGCCTGGATGCTCGACGGCGCCGACGCGAGCTACGACGTCCCGCTGCCCGACCGCGGCGAGGCCAAGCGCGCGATCCTCGACACGTACACGAAGGAGCACTCGGCCGAGTACCAGGCGCAGGCGCTGATCGACCTCGCCCGCCGCCTGCACCGGACGCACCCCGAGGCCGCCGACCCCGAGCGCGTCGAGCGGATCGTCCTGCACACCTCGCACCACACGCACTTCGTGATCGGCTCGGGCGCGAACGACCCGCAGAAGTACGACCCGGCCGCGTCCCGCGAGACGCTGGACCACTCCGTGCCGTACATCTTCACGGTGGCGCTGCAGGACGGCGCCTGGCACCACGTGCACAGCTACGCCCCCGAGCGGGCCGCCCGCGCCGACACCATCGCGCTCTGGCACCGGGTCACGACGCAGGAGGACGCGGAGTGGACGCGCCGCTACCACTCCACCGATCCGGGCGAGAAGGCGTTCGGCGCGCGCGTCGAGATCCTGATGACGGACGGCACGACGATCGTCGACGAGATCGCGGTGGCGGACGCGCATCCGCTGGGCGCGCATCCGTTCAGCCGCGAGCAGTACGTGTCGAAGTTCCGCACGCTCGCCGCCGACGTGCTCGAGGAGTCCGAGATCGAGCGCTTCCTCGACCTCGCGCAGCGCCTGCCCGAGCTGACCCCGGAGGAGGTCGGCCGCCTCAGCGTGATCGCCGCTCCCGGCGTCCTCGCCTCGATCGAGCCCCCGCGCGGCCTGTTCTGATCCCTCCGCGGGAGGGTCGTCCGCACGCACGGTGACGCGCGCACGGACGGCCTCCCGCGGCGGGGAGCGCCGTCGTCAGGCGGTCTGCTCGGCGACCCAGTCCTGGATCTCGGCGATGAAGCGCCGGCGCGAGAAGACCCGGGTGCGAGCCCGGAAGGCGTCGACGTCGAGCGCGAGCGCACGCCGCAGCAGGTCGCTCCAGTCGGGATCGCCCTCGAGGTCGGCGATGACGCCCCCGCCGGCGAGGGACACGCTCTCGCGCACTCCGCCGATGTCGGTCCCGATGACCGGCGTCCCGCAGGCCATCGCCTCGACGGGCATGATCCCGAAGTCCTCGACGGCGGGGAAGACGTACACGAGCGCCTGCGCGTAGAGCGCGCGGATCAGCTGGTCGGAGGGCGAGACGACGAAGGTCACGTCGGCCCGGATCTCCTCGGCGTAGGCGCGGAGCCGCGCCTCCCAGGGGCCGTGCCCGGCGATGACGACCGGGAGCCCGGTGCGGGCTCCGGCGTCCATGACCTTCTCGAGGCGCTTGTAGGGGACGAACCGCGAGGCGCCCAGGATGAACGGCCGGGCGAGCGAGTCGAGGAGGCGCAGCTCGTCGTCGTCGAGCGGGGAGCGCCAGTCGGTGATCGTCGAGAGCAGCTCGGTGTTCACCGGCGGGTAGATGACCCGCGACGGCTGGTGCCACGCGTCGCGCACCCGCTGCCCGGTGAAGAGGCTGTTCACGGCGATGGAGGAGGCCTCGGCGGCGCGGAGGCGGTCGATCGGCTTGAGGAGCAGGCTCGCGGTGCGGGCGGCGAGGCTGCTGCCGCGGCCGTCGCGGTCGGGCTCCCAGATGTAGCGGGCCGGGGTGTGCGCGTAGACGAGCTTGCGGGTCGGTCCGCTGGTGCGGACGTGGTGGGCGAAGAGGTGCGAGCTGACCAGCACCCACTCGCGGGAGGCGCCGACCGGGAGCCGCCACGTGGGCAGCATCGCCGGCAGGGCGAGGACCTTGTGGCGGCGCAGCGGCGTGCGCGCCAGCCAGGACTCCGAGACGGGCCTGCCGACGACCTCGGCGCAGTCGCTCCAGAGGACGCGGACGTCGGCGTCGGCGAAGGCCTCGGTCATCGCCTCGAGCACGCGCTCGGCGCCTCCGCGACGCTCGACCCACTCGTGCACGATCAGGCCGGGACCGACCGGCGGGACGGATCGGGAACGGGTGGTCGCGTCGATGACGGCAGTGATGGTGGGCCCCTTCCCCCGGGCGTGCGGTGAGGATCGGGCGGCCATCCGGAGACGGGAGCGGCTCCGAATGCTTATCCGTCGTCGGTGACCGATCAGCAGTGCAGTAGAAGCTAACCGGCTCGTGGAGAAGGAATCGAAAGGCGAGTACGAGTCGTCGCAGAACGACGGGGAAAGGAGAGTCCGATGATCCGGATAAGCCGCGAGTGGAATGGCGAGGATCGTCTGGAGTGCGTCGCGGAGGCGCTATTCCCTCGGAGATCACAACGATGGAGGAGAGTCGCGGAGAAGAAGAAATCACTCTTTCAGTGACGCCGTGCCCGAAGGATCAGGAGACGCCGATGCGCTGCAGGGTCTGCCACCGCCACTGGTCGCGGACGCCCTCGCGGACGGTGCGCACCGCCCGCCAGCCCAGCTCCCGCTCGGCGCGTGCCGGGTCGGCCCAGCTCGCCGCGAGGTCGCCCGGCCGGCGCCCCACGGCCCGCCACCGGACCGTCTCCCCGCTCGCGCGCTCGACCTCGTCGATCAGCTCGAGGACGCTCGTCGGCGAGCCCGTGCCGAGGTTGTAGACCCGGTGCCCGGGCCGCGCGCGCTCGAGCGCCGCGACATGCCCGGCCGCGAGATCGCAGACGTGGATGTAGTCGCGCAGCCCCGTGCCGTCGGGGGTCGGGTAGTCGTCGCCGAGGACGTCGACGCACCGGGAGGGGTCGCCCGCGGCCCGCGTCAGCACGGGCAGGAGGCTCCCCGGCGCCGTGGCCGGATCCTCGCCGATGCGCCCCGACGGGTGCGCGCCGATGGGATTGAAGTAGCGGAGGCTGACCGCGCGCAGGAGGGGATCGGCGCGCGCGGCGTCGCCGAGGATCTCCTCGATGACGCGCTTGGTCGCGCCGTAGGGGCTCGCCGCGCTCAGCCCGGCGGGGGAGTCCTCCCCGACCGGCATCGCGCCGCCCGGGCTGTAGACGGCCGCCGAGCTCGAGAACACGACGGTGCGGATCCCCGATTCCGCCGCGACCGAGAACGCCGCGGTGGCGAGCCCGACGTTGACCGTCCAGTACTCGAGGGGCCGCCGCACCGAGTCGCCGACCGACTTGAGCCCGGCGAGCAGGACCAGGGCGTCGACCGGTCCGTGGGCGGCGAGGAAGCGGGTCAGCGCGGCCGTGTCGCGCGCGTCGGCGATCAGGCGGGGGACCACTGAGCCGGTCAGCTCCTCCACCGCGTCGAGGGTCCGCTCGCTCGCGTGCGAGAGGTCGTCCACGACCAGCGCCTCGTGGCCGCTCTCGAGGAGCGCGACGGCGGTCTGGCTCCCGATGTAGCCCGCTCCGCCCACCAGAAGGACTCGCATGCGGGGGAGCCTAGATCGGCTCCCGCACGGCGTCGGCGCCGCTGCCGGGCCCGCGGGTCCGTCGATCCGCGCCGCCGTCACCCGTGCGCGGGACGCCCTCTGCCGCGGTCGTAGCCCGCGATCGCCGCGGACTCGACGGCGAGCGCGACCAGCTTCTCGCCGACCGGGCGGGGCACCACTCCGAGCGCGGCGTCCGCGACTCCCGCGACCAGTGCCGTCCGCCGCTCGCTCCCGCCGCGGGCCAGGAGGCGCACGGCCGCGTCCCACGCGCCGGCCGCGGGCACCGCCTCCCGCACCTGCTCGGGGTGCAGCCGCTCGAAGGTGCGGCGGGCCGCCCCCGAGAGGAACGCGCGCCGGCTGCGGACCGCCGCCGAGACGGAGGCGCCGTGGTGCAGGGCCTCGGCGCCGGGCTCGATCCGCACCGGCACTCCCAGGCGGTGCAGCCGGTAGCCCCAGTCGACGTCCTCCCAGCCGTACTCGCGGTAGTCGGTGCTGTAGCCGCCGACCCGGTCGTACGTCGCCCGCGTCACCGAGACGTTGCCGCCCCAGTAGCGCCAGGAGGCGTCGGAACCCGCCGCGTAGGCGCCGCGGCGGAAGCGCTCGCCGGCGGGCCGGCCGTAGGCGCGGGAGTAGGCGGTGCCCGGGTCGACGTCGGGGCAGAGGCCGACGACGCCGGCGACCGCGTCCCGATGGGCCCCGACGTGCGCGGCGGCCCAGCCCGGGCCGGGCTCGAGGTCGTCGTCGCAGCGGATCAGCACGTCGCCCCGCGCGGCGTCGAAGCCGGCGGTGAGCGCGGCGGAGCGCCCCCGGTTCTCGGGGAGCACGACGCGGCGCACGGGCACGGGGGAGGCGTCGAGGGCGCGCTCGCTGGCATCGACGACGCCGTCGAGGACCACGACCACGTCGAGGTCGCGGTGGGTCTGAGCCGCGAGGGCGGCGAGGAGGCGGGGCAGGCGCGCCGCACCCGCGTAGCTGGGGACGACGACGCTCGCGACGCTCATCGGGACTCCTCGCCGCGCGGGCTGCTCTCGACCAGGAGCAGCTCCTCCAGCCCGCTCAGCACGCGCGCCAGGTCGTCGGCGATGGCGCCGGGATCGGTGGAGTGAAGGCGGGCGAGCCGGTCGGCCAGGCCGGAGAAGTCCTGCGGCTCGTCGTCGAGCGCCCGCCAGGTCGCGGCCACGCTCTCGCGCAGCGCGTAGGGGCTGCCCATCGGGGAGACGTCCAGCGGGAGCACCAGGACGCGCCCGTTCAGATCGACGGAGGCCGTGTCCGGGCGGCGCCGCCAGAGAAGGAGCCGGGGGTCCTCTGCCATCTTCTCCGCGTCCTCTCCGCTGATCGCCGCCACTGCGAGTAGAAATCCGCCAGCGCCTCTTATCGCGACGCCTCTCTCGCTATGTTTGCCGCCGACGCGCCAAGGGGTGTACGTCGAGCGACAGCACCGGAGGGCCGCCAATGTCGGAGTCTAATCCGCTCGCATCCAGCGATAAGAGCGAGAAGAAGAGCGCGAATTCCGCGGGCGTCTTCGCACGGCGGACGGTCGTGGCCGGAGCGGTCTGGTCGGTGCCCGCGGTGATGCTGGCGCAGTCCGCCTCCGCCGTCTCGATCAGCTGCTTCCCGGTGGGCACGGTCTTCCAGGCGGTCGCCCGCGGACGCCTCCTCAGCGGCTTCCTCGGCGGCGTGAACCTCGACAATGTCGCCGGTGTCTCGGGCGTGACGGCGACTGCGCCGGCGTCGGGACCGAATCCGCCCGACCCGGTCGTCGTGACGGGCGGCGTCAACGCCACGGTACTGAACGGCATCGCCGTGAACGCGACCGGGCTGACCGGCACGCTCTCCTCCCTCCTCACGCTGGCGGCTCCCGCCACCGTCGGCACTCTCAACCAGTACGCGGAGGCGAGCACCACCGGCACCGTCCGCGGAGCCTCCGGTGCGATCACCAATGCCGGCCAGCTGGCGCTGACCCCGACCTCGGGGAGCTACCCCGACTTCGGCACCGTCAACCTCCGGGCGATCCTCGCGGCGATCGGAGGGGCAGGTCTGGCGGGACTGCTCACCAACGTCGCCGGGCTCACACTGCAGATCGGTGCTCTGACCGGGCGCGCGGCTCTGCAATCGGCCTGCGTTCCCGGATCGGACAATCTTCAGCGCGATTACCAGATCACTCGGCTGAACCTGGTGCTCACCTCGCCGACGCTGAACACGATCGCTACGACGGTGCAGGGCCTCCTCACTGCTGTCTCCAGCCTCACGCTGGGTGCGGCGACGATCAACCTTGCGGGGATCTTCGGCACGGCTCTGCCCGGTGGTGCGCAGCCGATCCAGCTCCTGATCCCGACGACACCCGCGTCCTCGACGAATCCAGCCGTTCTGACGATCGACCTGGCCGCGCTCTTCGGCCCCGCTCCAGGCCAGCCGGGAAACACGCCGTTCGGCTCCTACGCCTCCTACCTGAATGATCTGCCGCCGAACTCGACCCTCTTCTTGGACAACGGGCTGCAGGTCCCTGGCTCGGTGCTCGGTGCCTTCACGGCTGCTCTGCTCACTGAGTTGAGCGCACGCCTGCTGGCGAACATTTCGCTATTAGGTGTGAGCCTGGCCGACGGTGGCGGTGGCACATTGCGGGGCGCCCTCCTCGGGTTGATCAATACTCTGCTGACGGCGACTCTCCCGCCGCTGCTCACGACCCTGCAGAACGCGGTCCTCACCCCGGTCTTCACCGCCCTGCGGGACGTCATCCAGATCGACGTCAACGCGCAGAACCGCTCGACCAACCCGACCGGGCCCGCCGCCCTCGAGGCGCTCCCCGTCGGCCGCTACGACGTCGCGGCGCTCTACATCCGCGCGGTGGGGCTCGTGAACCTGCTCGACCTGTTCATCGCCCGCGGCTCCGTCGGGCCGAACGTCCGCACGGGCTAGCCGCGCTCGGCGCCGTCAGGCGCCGCGGACCACGAGGCCGTGCTCGACCATCGCGTCGAGCACGGCCTCGACGTGCGCCCGGGGGTCGCCCGCGGGCGGGGCGCCGTGCTCGGCGATGACGGCCCCGGTCAGCGCGTCGACCGTCGCGGGCGTTCTGAGAGCACGCCACAGCACCGGGCCGATCCCGGTCAGCGTCTCGACCCGCTCGTCGAGGAGGCAGCTGACCACTCCGTCGCGCTCGACCCACTCGACGCCGGCGGCGCGCGCGAGCAGGCCCGGGCCGGGCGCCGCCGGATCGGCCTCGGGTGCATCGGCGACGACCGGCGACGGCTCCCCGATCCGCTCGAGGAGGGGCAGCACCGTCTCCGCCTCGCGGTAGCGGAGCACCCGCGCCCCGCCGACGGAGTCGAGCAGCCCCGCGAGGTGGTGCAGCGCCGCGGGCAGCCGTGCGAAGTGGCTCAGCTCGGGCAGCAGCACCGAGAGCGCCTCGTCGAAGGCGATCGGCTCGAGCCGGGGCTCTGCCGGGCCGGACGGGTCGCGGGCGATCAGGAGCAGGGCGGCCAGGCGCAGCGGAGCGTCCGGCAGCGGCTGCAGGCCCATCGCGGCGGGGGAGCGGTGCCGCTTCCAGTCGCCGCCGTCGAGGAGGGCGACGGGCTTCCGGAACGGCAGCACCCGCCCGTCGCGGCGGACGGCGAGCGTCTCGTCGGTCACGTACCCGTACCGCCGAGCGGCGAGGCTCACGAGGGTCGACTTCCCGGCACCGGGCCGGCCGACGAACGCGACGACGCGGCCGTCGGTCAGGGCGACCGCGGAGGCGTGCACGCTGAGCAGCCGGCCCTCGCAGGCGTCGGCCGCCGCGAGGGTGAGCGCGGCGCCGATGTGCTCGGCGAGGGCGTCCTCGGTCGGCTGCGCGATCACTCCCGGCTCCCCGACCGGCTCGGTCAGCGACACCCGGTACTCGGAGCCCGGGCGATCGGCGTCGTCGTCCACGTCGTTCCACGACTCCTCCACCTCCGTCACGAAGCGGTCGGGGACGGTGTCGTCGAAGGTGAAGCGCACGCCGAGCCCGAAGGGGGCGCGGATCAGCCGGCGGGTCATGTCAGGTCCTGTCCGTCCGTCGGAGGTGGTCCCACGCGAGCGGAGCCGTGCGGGCGCCGCGGCGCAGCCGCCGCCACCAGCCGGCCGCCACGTCGATCCGGCGCGGGCCGATGGCGGGGTCGGCGGCACGCAGGGCGTGGGGGGCGGGGAAGACGGCGCGGGCGAGGAGCAGCGGCCGCTGCCGCCAGCCGGCCGCGCGCACGGCCTGCACCCACCCCGCGGAGGCGTGGGGCGAGCTCGCGTTGATCCGCCACGCCCGCAGCTCGGCCGCGGGCACCTCCCCGGCGCGCGCGCGGATGCCGAGCGCGTCGAGGAAGGGCTGCGCGGTCTGGACGGCGCCGAGCTCCTCCGCCGCCGCCCGGAGCGGAGCGTGCAGCTCCGCGCGGGCGGCCACCGCCTCGACGAGCAGGTCGTAGTCGGAGGGCCGCGTGAGGCGCGGGTCGGTGATCTGCCAGGCGTCGCGGAGCGCGTGCAGCGCCAGCACGAGCGCCGAGTCGGCGACGCTCGCGGTCGCGACCGGACGGCCGGCCAGCTCCACGATCCGGTGCCGGCTCCACAGCGCCTCGAAGGCGTCGCGCGGCGGCACGAGGAATCCCGGCCACCGCCAGTGCACGTCGATGTCGACCGGCCACGCGGCGTGCCGGTAGGAGCGCGAGTGCTTGGCCGCGAGCGTCGGTCCGTCCGGCCAGGGCCGCTCGGTCCAGCCGTCGGCGGCCAGGAGGGCCAGGATCCGGGGCAGGTCGTCGGGGGCGACCAGCAGGTCGACGTCGCCGGAGGCGCGGGGCGGCCGGAGCCGGTCGGCGGCGGCGGTCGGTCCCTTGAGCACGAGTGCGCGCAGGCCCGCCGCGTCGGCCCGCCGGTGGACGAACGCCGACACCAGCGGCACGGCCTCGTCGGCCCAGAGAACGCCCACGAGCTCCATCCGGTCAGTATTCCAGCGCTCCTGCGGCCCGCGGAGCCCGGCCGGGGGCGGTGGAGCGGAGCGCTCGTCTCGGTGAGGATGGGCCCGCGGGCCGCGGGGGCGCCGCACGGAGGCGGGCGGGGCGGCGGATGATCCACGGGGGAGCGGGCGGCGCCGGGCGGCCTCCGGTGGCGCTCGCGACCAACAACGGCGACATCGGCGGCGGCGAGGTGATGCTGCTGAGCATCGCGGAGGCGCTCGAGGCGCTCGAGGTCCCGGTCGTGGTCGTCGGCCCCTCGGAGCCGCGTGCGCTCGTCGTCGCCGCCCTCGCCGCCGGCCACCGGGTCGTCGAGCTCGAGGCCACGGGCAGACCCGCCTGGATGCGCGCGCTGCGGCGCTGGGACGCCTCCTCCCGCGAGGGCGTGCTGTGGTGCAACGGGCTGGTGCCGGCCGTCGCGACCGCAGGGCGTCCGCGGCGGATCGTGCATCTGCACCAGCGCCCGTCCGGCCTGCAGCGGCTGCTCGCGCCCGTGGCTCGCCGCGGCGCGCTGGCGACCCTCGTCCCCTCCCGCTACCTGGCGGGGGTCGTCCCCGGGTCGACCGTGCTGCCGAACTGGAGCCGCCGCGTCGACCTGCCGGAGGCGCGGCCGTGGGAGGACGGGACGACCGTCCTCGGCTTCCTCGGGCGTCCCTCGCTCGCGAAGGGGGTGCGGGTCCTCACCGAGGCGCTGGCGCTGCTGGAGGCCGGGGAACCGGGCGCGTATCGCCTGGTGCTGGCGGGCGAGCCCCGGTTCGTGGCGGAGCGGGAGCGTCGCGAGGTGGAGGCGGCCCTCGCTCCGGTCGCCGCTCTGGTGGACCGGCCGGGGTGGATCGAGCCCGGCGACCTCTTCTCGCGGATCGACCTCCTGGTGGTGCCGTCGGTGCAGCCGGAGTCGTTCGGCCTGGTCGTGACGGAGGCGATGTCGGCCGGCGTCCCCGTGGTGGTGAGCGATAGCGGTGCGCTCCCCGAGGTCGTCGGCCCGTCGATCGACGCCACGTTCCGAGCCGGGGATCCGCGGGCTCTGGCCGAGCTGATCAGAGCCCGGAAGAAGAGAGGACTATCGGAGTCGCGGGAGAGGGATCGTGCCCGCTGGAACGATTCCTACTCCCCGTCCTCCGGGAAGTCGGCTATCGACGGACTTCTGGCGCGGATGGCCCTCTCCGATGATTCCTGATCCTCCCGCCAGGAGACCGATCCGCTTTCCGGGGAATGCCGCGGGGAGCCTCTCCTCCTCCCTCGGGAAAGGACGACGATGACCCGCGAACCGGAAGTCCTCAGAGTGCTCGGACTGTTCCTCAAGCACTCGACACTGCGCCTGGCTCCGGGCGAGCCCTTCGCCCGCGGGAGGCTGCCGTACCGGGCCGACCTCCTCCGGGACGACTCGACGCGGCTCCTCGTCCCCGGTCACGCGTCTCGGCCCGCGCACGTGAAGCTCCGCGACGTCGTGGAGCACCGCACGGGGCTGAACGTGGACACGCAGCTGCGCGCGCTCCGGGCGGTCCGCTCGGCCGACGCGGTGCTCTGCGTGCTCGAGCCGGAGGCGGGCCTCCCCGCCCTGCTCCGGCGCGCGCGGCTCGGGCCGTACGGCCGCACGCCGCTCGTGGTCCTCTCCTGCTGGTGGGCGGAGGAGCTGCTCACCGGCTCGCCGGAGCGGCGCCGACAGGTGGTCCGGCTGCTCCAGGGCGTGGACCGGCTCGTCGTGCTCAGCGAGAACCAGCGCGAGGTCTTCGCCCGCCACGGCGTCGACGAGCGGCGGATCGCACCGGTGCTCTTCGGGTTGACTCCGACTACTACCGGCCCGTTCCGCCGCGTCCGAAGCGGTTCGAGGTGCTCGCCGTCGGTGTCGACCGCGGGCGCGACTTCGACTCGCTGGTCGCCGCCGCCGAGCGCCTGCCGCACCGGCGGTTCGACATCGTGACCACTCCTGCGCGGCGGCCGTCCCGGGCGCTGCCGGCCAACGTCGTCCTGCACGACCCCGTCCCGGTCGATCGGCACCGCGACAACCTGCGCGACGCCGAGCTCGTCGTCGTCACCAGCCACGACCTCGCCTACCCGACGGGCCAGAGCGTCCTGCTGGAGGCCTCCGGCTGCGGGACCTGCACGGCGGTCACCGCGAGCGCCGCGATGACCGGCTACATCCGCGACGGCGAGACGTCCTTCGCGCTGCCCCTGCACGATCCAGCGGGGATCGCGGCGGTGCTGGAGGCGGTGCTGAGCGACGACGGGAAGCGGGCCGAGGTCGCCCGCGCGGGCCGGGAGCGGGTGCTGGCCGGGCTGAACGCGCGGCGCATGTGGGCGGGCGTCCGCGCGGTACTCCGCGACGCGGTCCGCGAGCGCGGCCGCGCCTGAGCGGCGGTCGGCCGGGGCCGCACCGGGCGACCTCCGCCCCACCGGGAAGGGCCCGCCGACCGGGACCTCCGCGCCCCGGATCCGTGGATCCGCGCCGGATCGGGTGGACGCGGGAGGCGCTACTCCGGCGGCAGAGCGCGGGCGCGGGCGGACTGCTCCGCGAGCAGAGCGAGACCCGCGCCGATCACGACGAACGAGATCGGGGCGAAGAACACCTCGCCCAGCTGCGTCGCGCACAGCAGCACCAGGATGCTCGCCGCGCCGACCGCGTGCCCCGGGCGGCTCCCGGCCCCGGCGGCCGTGGTCGCGAAGCCGGCCACGAGCACGGTGCCGACGACGCCGACGAGCAGCACGACGCCGCCCTCGGCCATCAGCGCCAGGTAGGAGTTGTGGAAGAACCAGTCGATCCCGTCGACCCGCGCGGTCGCCTCTCCGAGCCCGGAGCCGGTCCACGGCGAGAGCGCCACCTTGTCGACCGAGGCGTCGAGGATGCGGGCGCGCAGGGCGTCGGAGCCGGCCCGCTCCACCCCGTAGTCGCCGGCCGTCGCCAGGTTCCGCTCGGCCCAGAGGAACAGCAGGACGAGGCCGCCGCCGAGGAGCGCGCGGAAGAGCAGGCGCAGGTACGGCGCCGCGACGAGCCACACGAGCGCGCAGGCGTAGGCCGCCATGGACGTGCGGGAGTCGGTGGCGACGACCGCGGCGGCCCCGAGCGCGAGCACGCCGACCCGCAGCCACAGCCGCGAGCTGAGCGCCGAGACCAGCAGCGCCGCCGCTCCGTAGACGAGACCGGCCACGTTCTTGTCCTGCAGGTAGCCGGTCAGGGCGCCCTGGTAGCTGTCCGGGGCGAGTCCCGCGACGAACAGCACGGCGTTCAGCGACAGCGCCGCGGCGAGTCCTTTGAGCCCCGAGACCACGTCGATCCGCCCGCTCGCGAGGAAGCCCGCGGCGAGCATGACGAGCGCGATGTTCGCCGCCCGGCGCAGGGCGTCGAGGCCGTCGAAGGACGAGCCGGCGAGGACGAAGGCGAGCAGGGCGAGGCACAGCCACGGGTACCAGGCGTCCCGTCCGAGACGGCGGGTGGGCCGCCGGAAGAGGCTGACGAGGACCAGGGCGGCCAGCGCCGTCTGGGCCAGCGGGACGCTCCCCGGGAGGAAGGGGGTGGGGAGCCGGTAGACCAGGAGGCCCATCAGGACGGCATCGAGTATCCGAGCGGAATGTGCTATCGGAAAGGCCTCGTGAACGAGCGGGGAACGCCTCTCGACGACGATCTCTCCCCCTGGCGCGGACATGTCGTCATCCTCGCAGAAAGGGCCTCCCGAGGGGTCGGGGACCGCCTAGGGAAAGGCGCTCCGCATTGCTAGCGTGACCGACACCTCAGCATCGTCGTGCGGCGCATGCGCGGCACGCAGAAAGGTGCGCAGTGACTGTCGTCGATCTCATCGCATTCATCCGGCGGAACTGGCGGACCCTCGTGGGCGCCGTGCTCGTCGGAGCTCTGGCGATGGCCGCCTTCTCGTTCCTCACTCCGAAGGTCTACGAGTCGAGCTCGGCCGGATTCGTGATCGCCGCGAGCGACGGCAGCTCGGCCGATGCGATCAGCGGGTCGCAGACCGCGGTGACCCGGGCGAACGCCTACCTGCCGCTGATCTCGAGCAGCGCCGTCTCCGAGCGGATCGAGGCCGACCCGGAGGCGAACCCCGGCGGAGAGGCCCTGAGCGGCCGCCTCACCGCGAGGGTCGCTCCGGGCAGCACCCTGATCGAGGTCACCGCCGCGGCCGGGACCGCGCAGAACGCCGCAGCCCTGGCCAACGGGGCGCTCGCGGCGCTGGCGGCCGTCATCACCGACATCGAGACGCAGTCCACCGCCGACCGCACACCGCAGATCACCGTCGTCCCGCTCGAGAACGCGGAGCCGCCCGCCGCCCCGACGAGCCCCGACTGGGTGCGGAACATCCTGCTCGGCGCCCTGGGCGGCCTGGTGCTCGGCTTCGGTCTCGCCTTCCTCCGCCGGGCCCTCGACATCCGCGTGCGGACCGTCGACGACCTCACCGAGCTCTTCGGCGTCGGCGTCCTCGGGCGCATCCCCAAGGCCGGACGCCCGGGCCGGACCGGCGGCCGCCGCGGCACCGACGCGCTCACCGCGGAGGCGTTCCGCTCGCTCCGGACGGGCCTGCGCTTCTCCAGCGTCGACGAGGAGACGCGCAGCGTCGTGATCACCAGCGCCAACCAGGCCGAGGGCAAGTCCACGATCGCCGCCGGACTGGCCCGCGTCACCGCGGAGTCCGGGCAGCGCACCCTCCTGGTCGACGCGGACCTCCGCCGGCCCTCCGTGGCGCGGATGCTGGACATCGACGGCGCCATCGGCCTCAGCGAGGTCCTCAGCCACCAGATCCCTGTGGACGACGCGATCCGCCCCACCGGTACCGCGGGGCTCTACGCCCTCCCGGCCGGGCACATCCCGCCGAACCCGTCCGAGATGCTCGGCTCCGAGGCGATGCGCGCCCTGGTCGCGCGCCTCTCGAAGGACTACTTCGTCATCATCGACGCGCCGCCCGTGCTGCCCGTCACCGACGCCTCCATCGTCGCGACCGTCGTCGACGGCGTCGTCTTCGTCGTCGCCTCGAACCAGACGCACCGGCCCGAGGTGGTCGCCGCCCGGCGGATCGTCCAGCAGGTCCGCGCCCGCGTGCTCGGCACCGTGCTCAACATGGTCACCGCCCGTGACGGCGACACCGGGTACTACTACTACGACCGCAAGAACGCGTACTACGCCGAGCCGCAGCCGGCGACGGGGCGCAAGCGCGCGGCGGCGGCACCGCGCCGGTCCGAGCTCGCCCCGGTGGAGTCGCGGGCCCTGCCTCCGCAGACGTCCCGCCGGGCGGCTCGATGAGCGGGCGCCTGCTCCTGCTCTGCCATGCGAACGTGGCCCGGTCGCCCTCGGCCGAGCTGATCGCGGCGCGCCTGCTCGGCGCCGGCTCCGACTGGCGGGTCGAGAGCGCGGGAACGCACGCGGAGGCCGGCCGCGGGCTCGACCCCGAGCTCAGCGATGCGCTGCGGGCCCGCGGACTCTCCACGGCCGGGCACCGCGCGCGCCAGGCCGACGGCCGGATGCTCGCCGGCACCGATCCCGTGCTGGTGTTCGAGGCGGGCCAGCGGGAGTGGGTCACCCGCCACTTCCCGGCCGCCGCGCGCCGCACCACCACGGTCCGCCGGGCGGCGCGGCTGGCGGGAGCCGCCCCCGGCGTCCCGCTCCTGCGGCTGCTCGCCGACGACACCGCCCCCTACGGCGCCGAGGACGACTTCGCCGACCCGTTCGGGCGCGGACCGGACGTCGCCGCGGCGGCCGTCGAGGACATCGACGCCCTGCTCCGGGTGATCCTCCCCGCTCTCGGTGCTCTGCCCGTCGGCGCGGAGCCCCCGGCCGCCACCGTCCGGAGCACCCGCCGCTCGCTCCGCCGGGACCGCGCCGCCGAGACGGTCGCGAGGTGACCGCCGAGGGGGTGAGCGTCGTGATCCCGCACTACGGCGACCCCGCGCCCGCGCTCGCCCTCGTCGAGCGGCTCCGCAGCCAGGAGTCGCCCCCCGCCCTCGAGATCGTCGTCGTCGACGACGCCTCCCCGGTCCCGTTCCCGGCCGGGATCGACGGAGTGGAGGTCGTGCGGCGCGAGCGGAACGGCGGCTTCGGCGCCGCGGTGAACACGGGCGCCGCCCGGGCGCGCCACCCGCTGCTCCTGGTGCTCAACAGCGACCTCGTCGTCGGACCCTCCTTCCTCCGCGACCTGCTCGAGGCGGGACGGCCGTGGCTGCCCGCGGTCGTCGCTCCGGACCTCGTCGACGCGGGCGGGGAGCGGCAGTGGGTCGGCCGGCGCTTCCCGCGGCTGCGCCACTACGTCGTGGAGTGGCTCACTCCGCTCGCGCGCTGGCGCCCGCGGCTGCACGCCGCCGTCGGCCACGACACCCGGTGCGCCCCGGGCGCGACGGTGCCGGTGGACTGGGTGGTGGGCGCCGTGATGCTGCTGCCGGTGGCCGAGTTCCGCGCGGTCGGCGGGTTCGACGAGTCCTTCCACATGAACTGCGAGGAGGTCGACCTCCAGCGCCGGCTGCGCGAGCGCGGCGTGCCCTCGGTCTTCGCCGGCTCCGTCGTCGCCGAGCACACGGGAGGCGGCTCCTCCGACCCCGCGCGCCGGCTGGTCTGGCTGGTCGCCTCGCGCCTGCGCTACGCCCGCAAGTGGGGCGGACGCCCCGCCGCCCTCGCCGCGGCCCTGCGCGCCGCCTCCGCCGTGAACCTCGCCGCCAACGCGGTGCGCGCCGCCGCCGGCAGCGACGTGCGCCCGCTGGCCGTCCTCCGGCGCGAGCTCCGGCTCGTCGCCGCCGCCGAGGCGGCGTCCCGGTGAGCGGGCCCGTGCTCGTGGTGAGCCCGGTCTTCCACGGCTACTGGGAGGCGCTCGAGTCGGCGCTGGCCCACCTGGGCGACGACGTGGTCGTCCACCGCTACGACGCCGCGACCGGGCTGGCTCACGTGCGCGACGCCCTCGGCCACCGGCTCCCCGGGGGCCGGCTCCGGCGCTCGTCGATGCGCGCCGAGACCGACCGCGCGATCGCGGCGCTGCGCGCCGTCCGGCCCCGGGCCGTCCTCGTGGTGAAGGGCGACTCCCTCGGCGACGCCTGGTGGGAGGAGGTCGGCCGCGCCGGCGTCCCCGTGGTGCTCTGGCTCTACGACGAGCTCCGCAACATGGGACACCCCGTCGACCGCCTGCGCTCCCTCGCCGGGGAGGCGGTGTCGATCGTCAGCTACTCAGCCGCCGACGTCGCCGAGCTCGCCCGCGCGGGGGTTCCGGCCGGGCACCTGCCCGACGCCTTCGACTCCCTCCTCTCCTTCCGCCCCCGCCCCTCCGCCGCGGTGACCTTCGTCGGCGCCCGCTACCCCGAGCGCGAGCGCGTGCTGCGGGAGCTCGCGGCCGGCGGTGTCGCGGTCGAGGCGTACGGGCGGCAGTGGTCGCGGCACCCCTGGGACGTGGCGCGCACCGGCCGCTGGCGCTCGGCAGGCGTCCCCGCCCGCCGCGACGTCCCGCGGGCGGGCTACTACGGAGTGATGGCCGGCTCGACCGCGACCCTGGCTCTGCACGGCGCGGGCCACGGCGGACTCTCGATGCGCGCCTTCGAGGCGCCGGGCGTCGGGGCGCTGACCCTGATCGACCGGCCCGAGGTGGCGGAGTTCTACGAGGTGGGCAGCGAGGTGCTCGTCTTCGAGGAGCGGGACCAGCTCGTCGAGCACGTGCGGCGGGCGGGCGCGGACCCCTCGTGGGCGCGGCGCATCCGCGAGGCGGGCGCGCGCCGCACCGGCGCCGAGCACACCTTCGTGCACCGGATGCGGGAGGTGAGGGCCCTGTGGCGCTGACGCACCCGACCGATCTGGAGGCCTGGCGCCGCTGGCAGCGAGGCCGCGACCCGCTGCGCACCGCCCGGGCGGCGCTCCGGCGCTCCGAGCCGACCCGCCTGGTGCTGCACGTGCGCGGCGACCGGCCCGCGGTCCTGCTCGCGGTGGAGGCGTCGACGGCGAGCGCCCTCGCCTCGACCGCGGCCTCGCTCGCTCCTCTCGGCGGGGCTCCCGCGGCGGTCCTCGCTCCCTCCGGAGCCGGCGACGCGCTGTCCGGGCTGCTGCCGGGCCGCTGGAAGGCGCACCCGGTCGACCCGGAGGCGGACCCGCCCGCCGAGCTGCGGAGCCTCCGCGCCGTGATCGCCACCGGCCACTTCCTCGCGGCGGGAGCGGCCGCCCACCGCTGGTCCGCGATCCTCGGCGCCCGCTTCCTGGTCGTGCAGCACGGCCTGCTCACCCCCTCCGCCCCGCCGCTCCCGCCCGGAGCGACGCTGCTGGCGTTCTCGGAGGAGGACGCGGCCTTCTGGACCTCCGGCCGCAGCGACGTGGAGACCGAGGTCGTCGGCAGCCAGCTGCTCTGGACCGCGTCGCGCCGCCCGCGCCCCGAGCGGCTCGAGGAGCGGCCCCTGTTCCTCGGCCAGCTGCACGGCGCGGAGCTGCCCCGGCGGACGGCCGCGGCCACCGCCTCCCGCTTCTGCCGCGAGGCGGGCGCCGACTACCGCCCCCACCCCGCCGAGGTCGACCGCCGCTCGCGCTGGCAGCACGCGCGGTGGGAGCGCCGCGGCATCCGGGTGCTCCGCGGCGGCGACCTCGCCGCGCAGGCCCGGCCGGTCGCCTCGATCTTCTCGACCGGGGTCCTCGAGGCCGCGGCCGCCGGGATCCCCGCGTGGGTCGTCTGCGAGGACCCGCCCGCCTGGGTGCTCGAGTTCTGGAGCCGGTACCGGCTCGCGCGCTGGGGCGGGGAGACGCCGAGCGCGGCTCCGCCCGTCCCGGCCGTCGAGCCGGCCGTCGCCGTCGCCCGCCGGGCACTCGCCATCGCCGAAGGAGGCACCCCGTGACCGTTCTCTGCGTCATCCCCGTGCGCGGGGGCTCGAAGGGCGTCCCGCGCAAGAACGCCCGCCCCGTCGCGGGCCGCCCGCTGGTGGTCTGGAGCATCGAGCAGGCGCTCGCCGCCGGTCTCGACGTGCTCGTGTCGACCGACGACCCCGAGCTGGCCGCGATCGCGGAGGGGGCGGGAGCGGACGTGCCGTTCCTCCGGCCCGCCGAGCTGGCGCGCGACGAGACGGCGACCGAGCCCGTCGTGCTCCACGCGATCGAGAACCGGGCCGCGCTGGGGCGCCGCCCGGACGCGGTGATGCTGCTCCAGGCGACCTCGCCGATCCGGCTCCCGGGCACCCTCGCCCGCGCGCTCGAGCAGTTCGCCTCGACGGGGGTCGACTCGCTGGTGGGCGTCGTCCCGCAGACGCCGTTCCTCTGGCGGCTGCAGGAGGGGGCCGCCGTGCCGCAGTACGACGTCACGGCCCGGCCGCGGCGCCAGGACCTCGCCGAGGCCGACTTCTTCTACCGCGAGACCGGGTCCCTCTACCTCACCCGCACCGAGGTCTACGAGCGCGAGCGCAACCGGATCGGCGGCCGGGTCGGCCTGTTCGTCATGGACGAGGCGGAGGGCGGGGACATCGACACCGAGGCGGACCTCGCGGTGGTCGAGCAGACCCTCCTCAGCCTGTCGGCGGGAGGCGGCGCATGATCATCGACCGGCACCTCGCCCCGTTCATCGTCTTCGCCGAGGACCCGGTGCTCACCGCGCTGGCCAAGATCAACGCGAACAAGCAGCGGATCGTCTTCTGCGTCGACGGGCACGGGATCCTCCGCGGGTCGGTGTCCGACGGCGACTTCCGCCGCTGGATCATCGCGAACCCGACGGCCTCCCTCGACGTCCCGGCCCTCGCCGTCGCGAACACCGCCGTCCGCACGGCGGGAGCGGACGAGCCGGCCACCGCGATCGCCGCCCGGCTCGGCCGCGACGGGATCAGCCACCTCCCGCTCGTCGACGATCGCGGGCACCTCGTCGCGATCGCGGTCGAGGGCGACCGGGCGCTGCGGATCGGCCGCCACGAGGTGGGCGACGGCCACCCGGCCTTCCTGATCGCGGAGATCGGCAACAACCACAACGGCTCGGTCGATCTGGCGCGGCGGCTGGTCGACCTCGCGGTCGAGGCGGGCGCCGACGCGGTGAAGTTCCAGCTGCGCGACCTCGACTCCCTCTACCGGCGCGCCGGCGGGGCCACCGCGGGGGAGGACCTCGGCGCCCAGTACACGATCGACCTCCTGCGCCGCTTCTCGCTGCCCGCCGAGCCGCTCCTCCGGGTCTTCGACCACGCGGCCGAGGCCGGGATCGACGTCCTCTGCACCCCGTGGGACGCCCCGAGCGTGCAGGCCCTCGTCGACTACGGGATCCCGGGCCTCAAGATCGCCTCGGCGGACCTCACCAACCACGGCCTGATCGAGGACGCCGGCACCCGGGGGCTGCCCCTGCTGCTCAGCACCGGGATGTCCCGCGAGTCCGAGATCCTCGAGTCGGTCGCGCTGCTGCGCTCGCTCGGCACCTCCTTCGCCCTGCTGCACACCCAGTCGACGTACCCGGCGCCCTACCGCGACCTCAACCTCGCCTACCTCGACCGGCTCGCCGAGATCGGCGGCGGCGTCGTCGGCTACTCCGGCCACGAGCGGGGCTGGCACGTCCCCGTCGCCGCGGTCGCCCGCGGGGCCCGCATCGTCGAGAAGCACTTCACGGTCGACCGGGGGATGGAGGGCAACGACCACACGGTGTCCCTGCTCCCGGACGAGTTCCGCCGCATGGTCGGCGAGATCCGCGACATCGAGGACTCGCTCGGCACGCGCGACGCCCGATCGGTCTCGACGGGGGAGTCGATGAACCGCGTCTCGCTCGCGAAGTCGCTGGTCGCCTCCCGCGACCTGTCGATCGGGGACGTGGTGCGCGCCGCCGACGTCGTCGTCCGCAGCCCCGGCCGGGGCCTCCAGCCCAACGAGCTGCCGCAGCTGCTCGGCCGCGCCCTCCACCGCGACGTCGAGGAGGGCGGGTTCTTCTTCGCCGGCGACCTGCGCGAGAGCACGCCGTCCGGCCGGCCGTTCCGGTTCCGCCGCCCCTGGGGCCTGCCGGTGCGGTACCACGACCACGCGGCGCTCGCCGCGGAGTCGAACGCCGACTTCCTCGAGTTCCACTTCTCGTACCGCGACCTCGAGATCGAGCCGGACGACGTGTTCACCCGCCGCCTCGACTCCGGCTTCACCACCCACCTGCCGGACCTGTTCGCGGGCGACTTCCTCGTCGACCTCGCCTCCTTCGACGACGACGTGTGGGAGCGCTCGATCGCGGAGGTGCAGCGCACCGTCGAGACCACCCGGAGCCTCGCGCGCTGGTTCCGCCAGGAGGAGGACCCGATGATGGTCGTCACGATGGGCGGCTTCACCCGGCACGCGCACGTGGCTCCGGATCAGCGCGCTCCCCTCTACGAGCGCGTCGCCGACGCCCTCGAGCGGATCGACGCGAGCGGCGTCCGCGTGCTGGCGCAGACCCTTCCGCCCTACCCGTGGCTCATGGGCGGGCAGCAGTTCCACAACCTCTTCGTGGACCCGCGCGACACCGCCGAGTTCGCGGCCGCGACCGGCACGCCGCTCTGCCTCGACGCCTCGCACACCAAGCTCGCGGCGAACCACCTCGGGCTCGCCTTCTCGGAGGCGGTGGCGCTGCTCGCTCCGCTCAGCGCGCACCTGCACCTCGTCGATGCGACGGGTGTCGACGGCGAGGGGGTGCAGATCGGCGAGGGCGAGATCGACTGGCCGGACTTCGCGGCGTCGCTCGACGAGCTGGCGCCCGGGGTGCCGTTCATCCCCGAGATCTGGCAGGGGCACGTCAACAGCGGCGAGGGCTTCTGGACCGCGCTCGAGCGGCTGGAGGAGTGGCTGTGACCCCGCTCGCGCTCTGGGCGGTGCCGGTCGGCGAGTTCGGCGGGGTGGCCCGCCACGTCCTCGACGCCGCCCGGCACGGGATCCCCGGCCACCGGCTCGTCGTGCTCTGCCCGGAGGGAGCGCTCGCCGAGCGGCTGCGGGAGCAGGGCTCGGCCGTGACGACCGGGCGCTTCGGAGTGTCCGCCGGTGCCGCCGCCTCCGTGGCGACCCTGCGCGCGACCGCGGCGGCTCTCCGCCCGGCGATCGTCCACTCCCACCTCGCCCACGCCGACCTCGTGACCGCGGCGACCCCGCTGCCCCGCGGGGTCCGCCGCGTCACGACGGAGCACGGCATCGCCGGGCCCGACGTCTACCACCGCACCGCCCTGCGGGCGCGGACGACCGCGGCGGCGCACCACGCGCGGCTGCGGTCCTTCGACGGCGCGATCGCCGTCTCGGAGGCCACCCGCCGCACCATGATCGAGAAGTGGCGGCCGAGCCTGCCGGTGCAGGTCGTGCTCAACGGAGTCGACGCCGCGCCCCGCGACCGCGAGCCGGGGGAGCCGGGCTCCCTCCGGGTCCTCTCGCTCGCGCGCCTGGCGCCGGAGAAGCGCCTGGACGCGCTGCTCGAGGCCTTCGCGGTGCTGCGCCGGCGCGTCCCCGGCGCCACGCTGACCGTCGCCGGCGAGGGACCGCTCGACGGCGCCCTGCGCGCCCGGGCCGAGCGGCTCGGCCTCGGCGACGCCGTGTCCTTCCCCGGCTTCGCCGATCCGGAGGCGGCGCTCGCCGCGGCGGACGTCGTCGCCCAGCTCTCGGTCTGGGAGAACTGCTCCTACACGCTGCTCGATGCGGCCGCCCGCGGGATCGGCGTGGTCGCCTCCGCGGTGGGCGGGAACCCCGAGATCGTCGAGCGGGACTCGCTGGTCGACGCCGACGACCCGGAGGCGGTGGCCGCGGCGCTGGAGCGGCAGGCGTCGAGGGCCGCGGCTCCTCGCGCCGTGCGGGACGTCTCCACCATGTGCGGCGGGATCGCCGCCGTGTACGAGGGGATGGCGGCGTGAGCGGCGGATCGCTGCGACCAGGACTGCGCACCCTCCTCTCGCTGGCCGGCGCCGCCTCTCCGGGCTGGATCACCGCCGCCGTCGCGGGCTCCCTCGCGCTCGCGGTCCTCGACACCCTGGGCGTCGCCGCGATGGTGCCGCTCATGGCGCTGCTCACCGGGACCGACACCACCACGGGCGCGCTCGGCGTCCTCTCCGGCGTCCTCGGCTCGACCGACGTCCAGACCCTCCTCCCGATCATCGCCGGCTTCGTCGCGGTCGTCTTCGTGCTCAAGAGCGCCGGGACGATCGTCTTCCGGTGGTGGCTGCTCGGCCGCACCACGCGGATCTCGGCCGACGCTGCGACGGAGCTGCTGCGGCGGTACGTCCTCGCGCCCTACGCCGTCCACCGCTCCCGGCGCCTCGCCGAGGTGTACCGGACCATCAACGACGCCAGCGCGCAGGCGGCCGGCGTGCTGCTCGGCGTGATCGGCATCGCCTCCGACCTGCTGGTGCTCGTCGCGATCGTGGCGATCCTGCTGGTCGCCTCGCCGGTCGCGACCCTGTTCGCGGCCGCCTTCTTCGCGGTGCTGCTCGGCGGCGTCCAGGCCCTCCTGCGGCGGCGGCAGGGCCGGATCGGCGAGGAGATGGCGGAGGCGGCGCTGGAGTCGTGGCAGTTCCTGCTCCCCTCGCTCGACGGGTTCCGCGAGGCGCGCCTCACGTCGAGCGCGGCGAGCCTGGTCGCCGGCTTCAGCGGGGCCAAGCGCCGCAGCGCCCAGGCTCTGCGTTCCCTCTCGCTCGTCTCGGAGCTGCCGAAGTACCTGCTCGAGATCGGCTTCGTCGTCGCCGTCGTGGGCGTCTCGGGGATCCTCGTCGCCACCGGCTCCGGCGCCGAGGCGCTCTCCGTCCTGGGCGTCTTCGCGGCCGCCTCCCTCCGCGCCCTGCCGACCCTCAACCGCGTCTCGGCCACCTTCGCGATCGTGCGCAGCGGGCAGGCGGGCCTGCGGATCGTCTCCGAGGCGGCCGAGGAGCTCGCCTCCGAGGGGGCGCACGACGAGAGGCCCGGGCCGGGCGGCCGCTACTCCGGCGACATCGCGCTCGAGCACGTCACGTACCGCTACGCCGACTCCGACGTGGACGTGGTGCGGGACGTCTCCCTGGTGATCCCGCGGAACGCCACGACCGCCTTCGTCGGATCCAGCGGCGCCGGCAAGAGCACCCTCCTCGACCTGGTCCTCGGCCTGCTCCCGCCCACGAGCGGCCGGATCCTCTGCGGCGGGCGGCCGATCGACGAGGACCCCGCGGCCTGGTACGCGGGGCTCGGCGTGGTGCCGCAGGACGTGTTCCTCCTGGACGCGACGGTCGCCGCGAACGTCGCCTTCGGGGTGCCGGCGGCCGAGGTCGACCACGAGCGCGTGCGCGAGGTGCTGCGGACGGCGCAGCTCGAGGAGTTCGTCGGCGGGCTGCCGCAGGGTCTGGACACCCGCGTGGGCGAGCGCGGCGTCCGCCTCTCCGGCGGCCAGCGCCAGCGGCTCGGCCTCGCCCGGGCGCTGTACCGGCGCCCCTCCGTCCTCGTCCTCGACGAGGCGACGTCGGCGCTCGACAACCGCACGGAGCACGAGATCTCGCGGGCCGTCGCCGAGCTGCACGGCAGCATGACCGTCCTCGTGGTCGCCCACCGGCTCTCGACCGTGCGCGGTGCCGACCGGCTGCTCTTCCTCGACGGCGGCCGGATCGAGGGGGCCGGCACCTTCGAGGAGGTGCGGGCCGCGCACCCCGGCTTCGCCCAGCTCGTGGCGCTCGGAGAGCTCTCGTGAGCGGGGGAGGCCCGCGGTGGTGACGCTCGGCGACGTCCGCTCGGCACTGCTGGCGCCCCTCCGCCGAAAGGGCACGACGGTGCTGCTGCCCGGCGAGTCGTTCGGGATCGGGAACCTCGCCTACTTCTGGCTGCAGGCCCACGCCCGTCGGAGCCGCGGGGTGCCGACCGCGGTGCGCGCGACGCGGAGGACCGCGGAGTGGGCGGAGGTCTTCCCGCGGGTCCTCGAGGAGCTCGTGGTGCCCCCGGCGGAGATGTCGTTCTTCAGCCCCCGCGAGCTCGGGAGCGTCCACCAGGAGCTCGGCGTGGAGTTCACAGCGGACGAGCTGGCGGACTTCGTCGCGACGATGCTGCTCCCGCCCGGCGGCCCCTTCACCGCTCTGGCGGCGGCGGCGCGACCGGAGGCGGACCTCACCGTGAACATCCGGCGCGGCGACTACTACAGCGTCCCGGCCTTTCGCGGCCGCTACTCCTTCGACGTGGTCGAGTACGTCGACGCGGCGCTCGCCCTGGCCCGCGAGCGGGAGCCCGTGCGCAGCGTCCTGATCGTGTCGGACGACCTCGACTGGTGCCGGGTGAAGCTGGCCCGCGTCCTCGAGGGCCTCGAGGTGCGCTTCCCGGGGGCGGGGACGCCGGTGCCGCAGCAGCTCGCCCTGCTGGCCGCGTCCCGCCGCCTGGTGCTGACGAACTCGACCTTCTCGTACTGGGGCGCGCATCTCGGCGACCACGTGCACGGCGGCGCCGACGTGATCGCGCCGTGGTTCCACAGCCGCGCGTGGAACGGAGGGGCGGCGACGCAGCTCGACCCGCGCTGGCGGGTGGTCCGCGACCTCCCCGGCGGCTGGGACGGCTGACGCGGAGAGTCGGAGTCCGGCGGCTGCGCGGGGCTCGCGGGTACCGGCGGGGGCTGCGGGCGGGCGGCTCCGGGGGCGCGACCGGGCGTGGACGGCTGCGGGCGGGCGTGTTGTGCGAGGACGGCTGCAGGGTCGCGGCTCCGGGCTCTCGGCTCGGCTCTCGGCCGCGGGCTCTCGGCTCCGGGCTCGCGGCTCCGGGCTCTCAGCGCAGGACGTGGCCCTCGACGTCGACGGGAGCCCGGGCGGTGAGGCGCTTCAGCCGCATCGCGGGGCGCTCGACCAGCAGCCAGCTCGCCCACGCGAGGGGGACCGTCGCTGCGACCGAGAGCGCGATGTAGGCCCAGAGCGGCACGTCGGCTCCGGCTCCGACGATCGCCAGCGAGAGCAGCTGCTGCACGGGGAACGCGTAGATGTACATCCCGTAGGAGACGTCGTGGGTCGCGCCCACTCGACGCAGGGGGAGCCGGGCGCCGAGCGCGACCATCAGATAGGCGAGGGGGAGGCCGGCGAGCACGCGGTAGAGGCCGGTCGCGATCACGAGGACGAGCAGCACGGCCGCGACGGCGGTGAGTGCGCCCGTCAGGGGGAGGCGGTCGCGGTACAGGTGCACGAGCGCGCCGGCGAGGAAGTACCCGACGAGCGTCACCGTCTGGTTGAGGGGTGCCGGGAACGGGACGAGGTCCGTCGCGAGCACCGCCGCGACGAGGGTGAGGCCCGCGAATCCCGCGACCACGAGGGGGCGCACCCAGCGCGCGGGCGCCAGGGAGACGAGCAGGCCGATCACGACGTAGCTGACGAACTCGTAGAACAGGCTCCAGAGCGAGCCGTTCCACGCGCCCGGGTAGGGGACGGAGCCGAGCATCCCCGCGATGCCGTACTCCCGGATGTAGAGGGCCGCATTGGCGACCACGAAGCGCACCGCCCCGGCCGCGCTGTACTCGCCGGCTCCGAGGAGGAGCGACGCGAGCGGTGCGGTGACGAAGGCCACGACCAGGAGCGAGACGAGGAAGGCGGGATAGATGCGGAGGAAGCGCCGCCAGAGGAAGTCGACCAGGGATCGCGAGCGCAGCCGGCTCGCGGTGATCAGGAAGCCGGAGGTGGCGAAGAACCCGCCGACCGCCCAGGCGCCGAGGGTGGAGCCGCCGAACCCGGGGTCGTCGCCGTAGCCGCCGAGGGGGAAGGAGTGCGACACGACGACGAGGACCGCCAGCCCGAGCCGCAGGGCGTTGATGCTGTTCGACCGCGGGTCGAAGGCGGAGCCGACGGTCGGGCGCGTGCGCGGGCGTGGCGCGCGGGCGGGCGCGGCGGTGCGCCGGCCGTTCTCCTGGCGGGTCATGCGCACATCCTGCTGACCCCGGCCGCCGCCGTCGATCGGGCGTGGGACGCGCCGCGCTCCTCCCGGAGGGCCCGCGCGCCAGCAACGACGCGCGCTCCACCCCTGCGGACCCGCCGCGGAGCTGACGCGGACTGACGTGCGGCCTGCGGCTGACCCCTCTCCGCCCGGTCGTTCCTCCGTCGCCCTCTCCGCGAGACGCCGCTCCGGTAGTCGACACGCCGGAGCGGGTTCACCGGAGCGGGATCCCGCGGCGGGCGGTCGGATCACGCCGGTCGGATCGCGCCGGTCAGAGCAGCCCGTCCGTGAGATGGTCCGGCGTGCCGAAGCGGTGGGCCGTGATCGACACGGCCTGCTCGCGGAGGAACGGCAGCAGCTCCAGCCGGCCCGCCTCGGTCGCCGCGCCCGCGTAGACCGCGAGGTCGGGGCGCCCGCCCGTCACGGCCGTCACCGTCGCGGCGGACGCGCCCAGCAGACGCACCCGTCCGGCGCCGTGCGCGCGCACCCGCGCCTCCCACGCCGCGTCGTCCTCGACCACGACGGCGCCTGCCGCCTCGTCGAGACCGGCGGCGAGCTGCGGAGGCAGCGCCACGGCGCTCGAGACGACCACCCGTGCCTGCGCGGTCGCCGCCGCGACGGCCACCCGCACGAGCGAGCCCAGCGGCTCCCCGGCGGCCAAACGCACCAGCACGGCGGAGTCGTAGGGCAGGCGGCGGAAGACGTTGCGCTCCGCCTCCAGCCCCGTCACGTCGCGAGGAGCGCTCGCGGCCCGCGCCGCCGCGCAGCTGCGCGCCGTCCGCTCCACCGCGGCGTGCTCCTCCGCCGGGAGCTCCGCGCAGGACGCGGCGAGCAGGCGGGCGGCCGGTCCGACGACCGGAGCGGTCGCCTCCGACGACGCCGCGGTCCACGAGCCCAGGCCGAGCAGGTAGTCCGGCCCGCCCGCCTTGGTGCCCGGGCCGACCGCCGACTTCTTCCAGCCGCCGAACGGCTGGCGCTGCACGATCGCCCCGGTGATCCCGCGGTTCACGTAGAGGTTGCCCGCCTCGATCCCGTCGAGCCAAGTGCCGATCTCCTCCGGGTCGAGCGCGTGCAGGCCCGAGGTGAGCCCGTAGTCGACCTCGTTGACGATCGCGATCGCCTCGTCGAGGGTCGCCGCCGTCATGATCCCGAGGATCGGCCCGAAGTACTCGGTGCGGTGGAACTCGGACCCGCGGCGCACGCCGTCGCGGACGCCGGGGCTCCACAGGCGTCCGGAGTCGTCGAGGCTCCGCGGCTGCAGCAGCCAGGTCTCACCGGCGCCGAGCTCGGTCAGGCCGCGCAGCAGCTTGCCCTCGGCGGGTTCGATCACCGGCCCCATCCGCGTCGCGGGATCGGTCGGGTAGCCGACCGTGAGGGAGGAGACCGCGTCGAGCAGCTGCGCGCGGAACCGCTTCGAGCGCGCGACGGAGCCCACCAGCACGACGAGCGAGGCGGCGGAGCACTTCTGGCCCGCGTGCCCGAAGGCGCTCGCCACCACGTCCTTCACCGCCAGGTCGAGGTCGGCCGAGGGGGTGACCACGATCGCGTTCTTGCCGCTCGTCTCGGCGAGCAGCGGGAGGTCGTTCCGGAAGGAGCGGAACAGCTCCGCCGTCTCGTAGGCGCCGGTGAGGATCACCCGGTCGACCTGCGGGGAGGCGATCAGGTCGCGCCCCAGCTCCTCCTCCGGCAGGCGGAGCAGGCGCAGGGCTTCGCGGGGCACGCCCGCCGCCCACAGCGCCTCCGCCACCACGGCGCCGCAGCGCGCGGTCGGACCGGCGGGCTTGAGCACCACGGCGGAGCCGGCCGCGAGCGCCGCGAGGACGCCGCCGGCCGGGATCGCGACCGGGAAGTTCCACGGCGGAGCGACCAGGGTCAGCGCGGCCGGGTGGAAGCGGGCGCCGTCGACCGCGTCGAGCTCGAGGGCGCGCTCGGCGTAGTAGTGGGCGAAGTCCACGGCCTCCGAGACCTCGGGGTCGCCCTGGTCGAGGGTCTTGCCGCCCTCGGCCGCCATGACCTCGAGCAGCTCGGCGCGGCGCGCCTCCAGCTCGTCGCCCGCGCGGTACAGGATGCGGGCGCGCTCCTCGGCCGGGACGTCGCTCCAGCCGCTGCCGCGGGCGCCGGAGAGCACCGACTCCAGCTCGTCGAGGGTGCCGATCGTGGCGGCCTCGATCGCGTCGGCGCCGGCCCGGGAGGAGGGGACGCGCGCGAGGATCGCCTGCGCCCACTCGCGGTTCGCGGCGACGGACGGGTCGGTGTCGGGGGTGCTGCGGAAGTCGCCCGGTCTCGGGCGGCCGCTCGCGGCGAACCGGTCGGGCACGCGGTGCGCCGGGGGGACGGCCCCGTCGAGGGCGGCGACGGAGGCGCGGAACCGCTCCTCCTCCCTCGCGAAGAGCGCCGGGTCGGCCTCGAGCTCGAAGACGGCCGACATGAAGTTCTGGCTCGACGCGCCCTCCTCCAGCCGGCGGATCAGGTAGGCGATCGCCACGTCGAACTCGGCCGGCGCGACGACCGGCGTGTAGAGCAGGAGCGAGCCGACCGTGCGGCGCACCGCCTCCGCCTGGCCCTGTGCCATGCCGAGGAGCATCTCGTACTCGATCCCCTCGCGGACGCCGCGGGTGCCGGCGAGCAGCCACGAGTACGCGACGTCGAAGAGGTTGTGCCCGGCGACGCCGACCCGCACGTTGCGGATCCGCTCCGGGTGCAGCGCGTAGTCGACGACGCGCTTGTAGTTCGTGTCGGAGTCCTGCTTGCTGCTCCAGGTCGCCAGCGGCCAGCCGTGGACCGAGGCCTCGACCTGCTCCATCGGCAGGTTCGCGCCCTTGACCAGGCGCACCTTGATGCCGGCGCCACCGCGGGCCCGGCGGGCGGCGCTCCACTCCTGCAGGCGGATCATCGCCGAGAGCGCGTCCGGCAGGTAGGCCTGCAGCACGATGCCGGCCTCGAGACCGAGGAACTCCGGTCGGTCGAGGATGCGGGTGAAGACCGCGATGGTGAGGTCGAGGTCCTTGTACTCCTCCATGTCGAGGTTGATGAACTTCTGCGGCGAGGACGCGGCGGCCCGGGCGAACAGCGGCGCCAGCTCCTCCACGATGTCGTCGACCGCGGCGTCGAAGGCCCACGGGTTGTGCGGGGCGGTGCTCGAGGAGACCTTGATCGAGACGTAGTCGACGTCGTCGCGGGCGAGGAGCCGGTGCGTCCCCTCCAGGCGGCGGTGGGCCTCCTCGCGGCCGAGGACGGCCTCGCCGAGCAGGTTCATGTTGAGCCGGACGCCGTCGCGGCGGATCGCGGCGATGGCCGGGCCCAGGCGCGAGTCGGTCGCGTCGATGATCAGGTGGCCGACCATCCGTCGCAGCACCCGGCGCGCGATCGGCACCACGACGTCCGGGAGGAGCGGCGCCATGACGCCGCCGAGGGCGACCGCGCCGCGCATCGGAGCCGGGAGGAAGGACGGCACGCCGCCCGCGATCGCCTTCAGCGCCGCCGCCGCGACGCGGGTGTCCTCGGGGCGGACGACGCCGTCGACGAAGCCGACCGTGAAGTCCAGGCCGGCCGGGTCCTTCAGCACGCCCGCCAGCTGCGCCCCGGAGGCGTCGATCGGGATCGCGGACGCCTCGCGCAGCCAGCGCCGCACCAGCGCGACGCTCTCGTCGACCAGGCGGGGATCGATCGAATCGGTGGACGGGCCGTCGGCGGCGGGGCCGGTGGCGAGAGCGGGGCTGGCGAGATCCGTCATGGTGCGGTCCTTCTGCTCTGAGGTGGGTGCCTTCAGTATTCGACCGGCTACCGTTGAGCAGAAGCGACCGTTTCTTACCGGTACCGGTCAGCTCAGCTGAACGATCGGAGAGACGCCGTGCTCGATGTCCGCCGCCTGGTCCTGCTCCGCGAGGTGGCCATCCGCGGCACTCTCGCCGCCGCGGCCGAGGCCCTCGCCTACAGTCCCTCCGCCGTCTCGCAGCAGCTCGCCGTCCTCGAGCGCGAGGCCGGCGTCGAGCTGCTGCGGAAGGCGGGCCGGCGCGTGCAGCTCACACCCCAGGCCGAGATCCTGGTCGAGGCGGCCGGCGAGGTGATGGCCCTGCTCGAGCGGGCGGAGGCGGCGCTCGCGGCCTCGGGGGAGTCGGTGACCGGGCGGGTGCGCGTCGCGGTGTTCCAGTCGGCCGCGCTCGCGCTCATGCCGGGTGCGCTCCGGGCCGTCGCCGACCGCTTCCCGGAGGTGCGCGTCGAGATGGTGCAGCGCGAGCCCGAGGGTGCGCTGCACGAGACGTCGTGGGCGCGGGAGTTCGACCTCGTCGTCGCCGAGCAGTACCCCGGCCACTCGACCTCCTGGCTGCCCGGACTGGTGCGCAGCGACCTGACGACCGACGCGATCCGCCTCGCCGTGAGCCGCGACTCCGCCGTCGTCGACCTCGCCTCGGCCCGCGGCTCCGCCTGGGTGATGGAGCCGCGCGGCACCGCGAGCCGCCACTTCGCCGAGCAGACCTGCCGGGTCGCGGGCTTCGAGCCGGACGTCCGCTTCGAGACCGCCGACCTGCAGGCGCAGATCCGCCTCGCCGCCTCCGGCCACGCCGTCGCCCTGATGCCCGACCTGGTCTGGGCGGGCGAGGCGCCGGACTGCCGCCTCCTCGAGCTGCCCGGCACGCCCCGCCGCACGATCTTCACCGCCCAGCGCGAGGCGCAGCTGGCGTCGCCGGCCGTGCGGGTGTTCCGGGAGTGCCTGGCGGAGGTGGCGGGGCGTTTCGCGTGAGGCTGCGGGCGTGCGGGGGTGCGTGAGGCGGTGCGGTTCGCGTGAGCGGGGGCGTGTGGCGGTGCGGTTCGGGTGAGCGGGGGCGTGTGGCGGTGCGGTTCGGGTGAGCGGGTGCGTGTGGCGGTGCGGTTCGGGTGAGCGGGGGCGTGTGTGGCGGTGCGGTTCGCGTGAGCGGGGGGCGTGTGGCGGTGCGTGTGGCGGGGTGTTGCGCCGGTGTCCTGCGCGCGCCGCCCCGAGGACGGCGGGGATGTGCGGCGTCGGCTGCGGTGATCCCTCCCTCCACAGGAGGGCCTCACGCCGGTTCTCCACGGATGTGACGATCCGTCGCTTCCGTGTCGGTGGTCGCTGATTGAATACACGTATGACGATGATCAGCAGGTCGACAGCAGCGGAGGCGGTGCTCAGCGAGGCGCGTGCTCGCGGCGACCGAGCCGCGGCGCTGGCCCGCTCGGCGTCCCCGCTGCTCCTGGCCGCGGCCGAGGAGCTGCACGCCGGGCACCGGGCCGCGCTCGAGCATCCGGAGTCGTTCGCCCGCGGCTCGGCGCCCCACGCGTCGAGCGACCTCGCCGAGCGGTCGATCCGCGCGGAGTTCGCGGTCGCCCTCGGAGTCTCCGAGCGGGTCGCCTCCCGCGAGCTCGACCACGCGCGCCTCCTCGTCGAGGACCTGCCGACCACCCGCGCCGCCCTCGCCGGGGCGCGCCTGCGGTGGGAGGCGGGCCAGGTCGTCTGCGCCGTCGCGGCCACCCTGCCTCCGGGCTCCCGCGCTGCGTTCGATACGCGGGCGGCCGAGCTCGCGGCCCGCACCACGCCGACCCAGCTGCGGCGCGCTCTGGCCCGACTGCGGGAGGAGCTCCACGAGCAGCCCCTCGCCGAGCGCCACCGACGTGCCCGCGAGGACCGCGCGGTCTGGCTGACCCCCGAGGTCGACGGCATGGCGACGCTCTGCGCCCTCCTCCCCGCCCCGGTCGCCGTGGGGGCGTACAGCCGCCTCGACCGGATCGCCCGGATCCTCCGCGACGCGGCGGAGGGGACGCCGCCGCTCGCCGCCGCGGGAGCGGGCTCCTGCGGAGCGGAGTCCAGCGGGACGACCGGAGCGGAGCCCGCCGGAACCACCGGGGCGGGCGCCGTCGATGCGATCTCCCGAGCGGGCGACGAGCGGACCCTCGCCCAGCTGAGAGCCGACGCTCTCGCCGACCTCCTCTGCGATGCGGACGTCATCGGCACGGTGCCCGACTCGGTCGGTGCCGATCGGCCCGTTCCGACCCTCGTCACCGGCGTGCGCGCCGAGGTGCGGGTCACCCTGTCGGCGAGCACCGCGTCCGGCGCCGACGACGCCTCCGCCGAGCTCGACGGCTACGGCCCGATCCCGGCGGACGTCGCCCGGAGCCTCGTCCCCGCGACCGTCACCCGCGTGCTGACCGAGCCCCGGACGGGCGCCGTCCTCTCGGTCGGGCGCACACGCCGACTGCCGCACCGCGAGCTGCGGCTCCTCCTCCAGCTCCGCGACGTGACCTGCCGCTTCCCCGGCTGCACCCGCTCCGCCGCGGGCGCCGAGGCCGACCACGTCGTCGAGTGGCGAAACGGCGGCGGCACCGACCCCGCCAACCTCGCCAGCCTCTGCGTCGCCCATCACCACGTGCGGCACGGCGACCGCTGGACCTACGTCCTCCACCCCGACGGCACCGCCGACTGGACCACCCCCACTGGCCGCCGCATCACCACGCGCCCGCCGGGCCTCGAGGCACGGCTCCGTCCAGACCCACCCGCGACCCCGAGGTTCGAGGACCGGCCGCCGCCGTTCTGACACGCTGCCGTGCTGACACGCTGCCGTGCTGCGGTGCTGCCGTGCTGCCGTGCTGACGTGCTGCCGTGCACCCCTGAGGGAATCGGCTGTCGGGCGGGTTCGGCGCATTGCGCGGGTTCGCACTGGTGATCGGGCCGTGCTGTCGCTCGGAGGCGAGTGCTCAGCGACCTCCCGCCGCGCCGCTGACGCTCGGATCTGCGCCTTCGCTCGGGTTCACGCGGCCGCACCGTCGCACCACCGCCGCACCACTGCCGCTGAGGCGCGGACCGCCACCGGGGCCGCACCGTCGCCTGACGCCGTGCCGACACCAGGGCCGTGCCGCCGCCTTGCGCCCTGCCGCCGTTCGGCCACCACGATGCAGCACCTCAGCACTCAGCACCTCAGCACTCAGCACTCAGCACCTCAGCACCTCGGCGGCTCAGCGCGCGCCGTACCGCCGTAACACGCCATCGCGACGGCCCGCCGTTCGGTCAGCGCGTCTCGCGACTGCGCTGGCGCCCCGCACGGCCCCACGGCTGATCCGGCGGGGTGCGCAGTCCGGGCGCGCAGTCCGGGCACGCCCGCGCGGTCAGTCGGCGACGCGGAGGAGCACCTCGCCCGTCGTCCCGCCCCGCGGCCGCCCCGCAGCCGCCCCGCAGCCGCGACGCTACGCCGCCAGGAAGCGGTCCGCCGTCCGCAGCGAGAGCGCCATCGTCGCGAGCGCCGGGTTCGCGATCAGCGCGCTCGGGAACACCGAGTTGTCGCACACCCAGAGGTTCGGCACGTCGAAGCTGCGGCCGTCCGCGTCGATCACGGCGTCGCCCGCGTCGGTGCCCATCCGCACGGTGCCGAGAGTGTGCGCCGTGCGCGCCATCACCCGCGTGCTCGTCGCGCCGGCCGCCTCCACGATCGCGGTCATCGTCCGGATCGCGTGCCGGTCGATCGCCTCCTCGTTGGCGCCCGCCGAGAACGTGATGCGCGCCTTCGGCACCCCGTGCTCGTCCAGCTCGTCGGTCAGCTCCAGCCGGTTGCCGTCGGCGGGCAGGCACTCGGCATTGATCCCGACGCCAGCCGCGAAGCGGTAGCCGTCGAGCGCGTCCATCAGATCGCGGCCCCAGAGTCCCGCGCCGCGGGCGAGCGTCGTCGCGTAGGTCAGCGGCATCACTCCGAGACTCTGGATCAGGTAGCCGCCCGCGAAGTCCGCGTCGGCCGGGCGGACGGTGTCCTCGGTGATCACCGAGGAGGGGTAGCCGCGGTAGCCGCGCATCTCGTTCTCGAAGGTGCCCCAGACCTGGGTCGCCCCGTGCGCCAGGAAGTTGCGGCCCACCTGGCCGCTGCTGTTCGCGATGCCGGTGTGCAGGAGGAGCCGGGGCGTCTCGACGCCGCCCGCGCAGAGGAACAGGGCGGAGCAGCGCTGCCGGTGCTCCACTCCGCCGCTCGTGTAGACCACGGCGCACACGCGGCCCGCGGCGTCCAGCTCGATGCCGTGCACGAACGAGTCGGCCCGGATCTCGGCACCGGCCCGCACCGCCTCCGGCAGGTAGGTCACGTCCATGCTCGTCTTCGCGCCGGTCCGGCAGCCCTGATGGCACTGGCCGCAGTTGACGCAGGAGGGCCGGCCGTCGTCCCGCGGGCCGCTGAGCACGGCGGCGGGCGCGTCGGTCGCGCGCATCCCGATCGCCGCGCAGCCGCGCAGCATCATGTCGGCCGAGGCGTTCCGCGCGAGCGGGCCCTGCAGGTAGCGGCGCGACGGGTCCCACGGGTACTCGGCCGGGCCCGCCACTCCGATCGTCGCCTCCACCTTCTCGATGTACGCGGTGAGCTCGGCGTGCTCGATCGGCCAGTCGCGGCCGACGCCGGAGTCGCTCCGGAGCCGCAGGTCGCGCGGGTCGGGGCGGGGCGTGAACGCTCCCCAGTGCAGCGTCGAGCCGCCGACCCCGCGGCCGCTGTTGTTCTGCCCGAAGGCGGTGGGAGTCTCGCCTCCGCTGAGGCGCTCCTCCATCCAGTTGATCTCGACGGCCGCCGTCTCGTCGGCGGTGTGGCCGAGCGGATCTAAGTGCGGCCCGGCCTCGAGGGCGACGACCCGCAGCCCTCGAGCGGCGAGCACCGAGAGCAGGGGCGCTCCGCCTGCCCCGGTGCCGATCACGACGGCGTCGACCGTCTCGTCGAGCGGGAAGCGGCGCATGCCGGTCGTGTTCATCGGTGACTCCTCGTCGTCGGTTCCCAGGTCTCGCGGTCGTCGGCGCCGAGCAGGCGGAAGCCCGTCACGAGCGGCAGCGTGTCGCCGCCACTGGCGTAGCCGTCGTAGCCGATCCGCGCCATCGATGCGGGGTGGGCCAGCCACTGCCTGACGAGGTCGACGCGGCAGTCCTCGAACCAGGCGGTCAGCTGCTCGGCACCGAGCCCGCCGGCCGAGCGGTCGCCGAGCTCCGCGGAGCCGTCGGCGATCGCGGTGAGGCGCGCGTCCTGCTCGGCGGGGCCGAGGCCGGCGAAGCCGCGGAGGGTGTCGAGCGCCAGACCGTAGGCGATCGGGTCGGCCGGCAGGTCGGCGTTGCGCCAGCCGTCGCCCTCGCCGTTCGCGAGCTGCGTGTCCACCCGTGCGGCCAGGTCGATCCGGCCGCCCTCCTGCGGGACGACCCGGTCGGCGATCGCGCGCAGCTCCGCGAGCTGGGCGACGGTCAGGGCGCGGGGCGCGTACTCCGGGTCGTCGGCGAGCGCGCGCACGGCCAGCAGCCCGCGCACCCGCGTGGAGGTGCGGGCGGAGGCGATGGCCGCGCCGACGTCGGCCGGGACCGACGGCGCCGTGCCGGCCTCCTCCTCCCAGAACCGGCGGATCGCCGCCGCCACCTCGACCGGGCGCTCGAACGGCAGCAGGTGGCCCGCCCCGGCGAGCGTGAGCAGCCGGGCACGGGAGTAGAGGGAGCCGTTCAGGCGGCGCTGCGCGTCGGCGCCGAGGTCGCCGTCCGCACCGCCCGCGATCAGGAGCGCGGGCACGGCCCCGAGGGCGGCCTCTCCGGTGCGGTCCTCGCGGCTGCCGTGCTCGAGCCAGTCGCGCCAGCCCTCGGGGGAGTAGCGGCGCAGCTCGGCCAGCACCTCCGCGTCGGCGTCGGCGGGCAGCGGCGAGCCGACGTTCTGGTCGACGAACTCGCGCGCCTGCGCCTCGTCGAGGTGCCCGTCGTCGACCCAGCCGAGCATGGTCGAGCGGCGCGCCTCCTCCATCGGCTCGGGCGAGAGCGGCGACCCGGCGAGGAGCACGACGCCCGCGAGCCCGAACAGGCCCGAGCGGCCGGTGACCGTGCGCGAGGCCACGAGGGAGGCGATCTTCCCGCCCATGCTGTGCCCGAGGAGCAGCCAGCGGGAGGCGTCGTGCTCGCGGATCCGGCGGATCGTGGCGGCAGTCATCTCCTCGAGCGAGGTCCCGGATCCACCGGGCAGGTCGAGCGCGACGAGGTCCGCGACGTCGGCGAGCTCGCGGCCGAGCGCGTCGAAGGCGCGGCCGTCGAGCCCGAGTCCGGGCAGGGCGAAGAGGGTGGGGCGGGGGCTGGTGGACACGGGCGTCCTGTCGGATCGGCCGCGCCACGGCAGTGGGG
>NZ_PSVY01000002.1:0-279346 GCF_002932635.1 Rathayibacter sp. AY1D1 | reverse complement strand
GCCCGCGCGGCGCCCGGTCGCCGTCGGTCCGGCACCGGAGCAGGCGGCGGTCGGCGCCGCCGCATGAGCACTCCCCGGGGATACCGCGCGGGCCGGAGGTGCGGCGGGACCTGCCGAGTCTCATCTGCCCAGACTAGGCCCCGGCGCATACCCCGCGCGGTATCCCCGGGGAGTGCTCATGCGGCGGCGCCGACCGCCGCCTGCTCCGGTGCCGGACCGACGGCGACCGGGCGCCGCGCGGGCAGCACGCCGACCCGCTCCCCCGGCTCGAGGCGGTGCCCCGACGCGTGCTGGACGGTGACCTCCTCGCCCGTCGACAGCCGGACTGTCGAGCGCCGCACCGGCCCCAGGAAGCTCGAGGCGAGGACGACTCCGGGCAGGGAGTCGGGAGCGCCGTCGGCCACGACGGCGAGGTCCTCGGGGCGGAGGAACACCGACACGGGCCCGTCGGCCGCCGCCGCGTCGACGAGCGGCAGGCGCACACCGAGCGCGAGGACCGATCCCGACGAGACCGTCCCCGCGACCACCGTCGAGAGGCCGACGAAGCGGGCCGTGAAGGCGGTCGCCGGGCGCGCGTAGAGGTCCTCCGGTGCACCCAGCTGCTCGATCCGCCCGGCGTTCATCACCGCGACGCGGTCGGCGACGGCGAGCGCCTCCTCCTGATCGTGCGTGACGAAGAACGTGGTGATGCCGATCTCGGACTGCAGGCGCTTGATCTCGTCGCGCAGCTGGACGCGGACCTTCGCGTCCAGTGCCGACAGAGGCTCGTCCAGCAGCAGCACCCGCGGCCGCGTGACGAGGGCGCGCGCGAGCGCCACCCGCTGCTGCTGGCCGCCGGAGAGCTCGTGCGCGTAGCGGTCGCCGAGGGCGCCGAGGCCCACGACCTCCAGCGCCTCCCCCGCGGCCGCCCGGCGCTCGCGCGCCCCGACTCCCCGGGTGCGCAGCCCGAACTCGACGTTCTCGCGCGCCCGGAGGTGCGGGAAGAGCGAGTACGACTGGAAGACCATGCCCATGTCGCGCTTCGCGACGGGGACGTGGGCGACGTCCTCCTCGTCGACGAGGATCCGCCCCGCGTCGATCCGCTCGAGACCGCTGAGGGCGCGCAGGGCTGTGGTCTTGCCGCAGCCGGAGGGGCCGAGCAGCGCGATGAACTCACCCGGGGCCACGTCGAACGAGACGCCGTCGAGCGCTCGCGCGGAGCCGTAGTGCCGCTCCACGTCGACGAAGCGCACGCGGGCGCCGGGGAGGGTGGGAGCGGTCACGAGGAGCCTTTCGAGGAGCGCGCCCGGCCCGTCGGCAGGCCGATCCGCGCGAGGCGGCCGATCCCGAGCAGGAGGGCGAAGGCGAAGAGGAGCGAGAGCAGCGAGAAGATCACGGCGACGTAGGCGTCGGACTTCGACACCTGCACCAGGCCGGTCTGGAGGGTGGTGCGGCTGAGGAGCGAGGCGATCGTGTACTCGCCGAGAACGACTGCGACGGTGATCAGCGCGGCCGCGACCAGGCCCCGGCGCAGGTTCGGCAGGAGGACCCTCCCGAGCACCGCGAGCGGGCCCGCGCCGAGCGAGCGGGCCGCCTCCAAGAGCGTCACGGCGTCGAGACCGGCGAGGTCCGCCGCCACGGCGCGGTAGGCGTAGGGCAGGACCAGCACCCCGTAGGCGAGAGCGAGCGTCCACGGCGCGGAGCCGGCGAGCCGGGTGACCACGGAGTAGACCGGCGCGAGGCCGACGACGAGGACGATGGCGGGCACGGTCAGCGGGAGCAGGCAGACCAGCTCCAGAGCCCGGCGCAGGCGCGGGAGCCGGATCTCGACGAGCAGCATCGTCGGCACCAGCAGGACCAGGACGATGAGGGCGGTGACGACGGCGAGGACCAGCGAGTTTCCGATCCCCTGGAACAGCGAGCGGTAGGCGCGCTCGTTCTCCGGGTCGAGGATCGCCGTCCAGTGCGAGAGGTCGTGGCCGCCGGCGCCGCGGAGCGTGAACTCCGCCATCGCGACGATCGGAACGGCGAACACCAGCCCGGTGATCACGAGCACCGCCCCGGACAGGAGCCGCGCGGGCCTCATCGCTGCCACCGCCGGGCCCGGCGCTGCAGCAGCGCGTACCCGGACATCAGGACCACCATCACCGCGAGCATCCCGAGCGCGAGGGTGCCCGCGAAGTTCTCGCGGCCCAGCACCGTCTCGCTGACCAGCGCGGCGCGGATCTGCAGCGGGACGATCTGCGCGCCCTGGCTGATCAGCGCCGCCGCGGTGGCGAAGGAGGAGAACGCGTTCGCGAACAGCAGCAGCACGCAGCCGAGGAACGACGGCGCCAGCACCGGGAGGGCGACGTGCAGCCAGTAGCCGAGCCGGCCCCCGCCGAGCACCGCGTTCGCCTCGGCCCACTCCGGGCGCAGACCCTCGAGCGCGGGCAGGAACGTGAGCACCATCAGGGGCACCTGGAAGTAGAGGTAGGGCAGGACGAGCCCGGGCAGCTGGTAGAGCCACACGCCGTCGGCGTACAGGTCGACGCCCGCTCCCGCGAGGAGGGTGGTCACCAGCCCCTGCACGCCGATCGTCGCGATGAAGGCGAACGCGAGCATCACACCGCCGAACTGCGCGAGGACGCTCGCCGCCGCATCGACGACGGTTCGGAGCGCCCCGCGCGGATCGGAGCCGAGCAGGGCCAGGCACACGACCGCGCCCAGCACCGCGCCGACGACGGCGGTCACGGCCGAGAGCCCGAGCGACGCGCCGAAGGCGGACAGCACGACGGGATCCCCGAGCGCCAGCACGTTCGCCGTGGCGAAGCGGCCGTCTCCGTCCGTGAATCCGGTCGCCACTGCGAGGACCGTGGGGACGGCCAGGAACAGCAGGACGTAGAGCGCGAAGGGGGCGACGCCCAGCACGGCCGGGGTGCCGCGCCGTCCCCGGGGCGCGGACGCCCCGGAGACGGCCTCGGCGGGAGCGGTGGTCACTGGATCGCCGCGGCCCACTTCTCGGCGAGGAGCGACGAGGCCGCCTCGGTCTGCTCCTCCGTGAACTGGACGAGGTCGGAGGGAGCGGCGCCGACGGCGTCGAGCGCGTCCTGGTCGACAGTGCCGGCCTCGGTCATCGCGGCCAGGCGCACCGGGTAGGCGCCGGCGGCGAGGTAGAGGTTCTGCGCGGCGTCGGAGTAGAGGTACTCCTGCCAGAGCCGCGCGGCCGCCGGGTGCGGAGCGTCGGCGTTGACCGCCTGGTTGTAGTAGCTGCCGACGGCGGAGCCCGGGAGGACGGTCGTCGTCCACTCGCGGGTGCCCTCGTTCGCCTTCCCGGCGGCGAGGTTGTTGTAGCTCCAGTCGAAGACGACCGGGGTCTCGCCCGAGGCGATGGTGGCGTCGGTCGGGTCCAGCGGCAGGAAGTTGCCGGCGTCGTTCAGCTTCTCGAAGAAGTCGATCCCCGCCTGGACGTCGTCGGCGGAGCCGCCGGACTGGAGAGCCGCGAGCTGCACTGCGGCCGCGGCGGCTCCCGCCTGGGTCGGGTCGCCGTTGATCGCGACCGAGCCGCGGTAGTCGGCGCCGAGGAGGTCCTCGAGCGACGTGGGCGCAGGCACCGCGGCCGCGTCGAACCCGATCGACATCAGGCCGGTGTAGTCGTTCACCCAGAGGCCCGACTCCTCCTTGTTCCCCTCGGGGATGTCGTCCCAGGACTCGACCTTGTACGGCGCGAACATGTCCGTGTTCGCCAGAGCGACGGCCGGCCCCAGGTCGAACACGTCGGGAGCGGTGTCCTGCCCGGCGAGGTTCTCCGCCGTGCTGATCTCCTCCGCGGAGGAGACGTCGGGGTCGGCGGAGTTCACGGTGATGCCGTACTCGTCCTCGAAGCCGCTGATCAGCTCGCCGTAGTTCGCCCAGGTGTCGGGCAGGGCGATGACGTTGAGCTCGCCCTCGGCCTTCGCGGCCTCGACCAGGGCGTCCAGCCCGCCGAGGTCCGCGGCGGATGTGGCGGACGCCGCGTCCGCGCCGCCGCCGTCGGACGAGGCGGTGGCGCCGCCGGAGCAGGCCGAGAGCGTGAAGACGAGGGCGGTGCCGGCGGCGGCGACCGCGGCGGTGCGCGACAGGCGCTGAATGGTCAAGGGTCCTCCAGGAGTCGGGTGGGCCGCCCCGGTGGGACGGCCTCGGGAACGGTAGGAGCGCCGCGAGACGGCGAGGGAGCGCGGCGGTGAATGCCGGGCGAACGCCGGGGGCCGAATCGGAGACGGCGATGTCGGGGGCGTTCGCTAGCGTGGGCGGACCATGACCGAGCAGCTCTCCCCCGCGCTGGCGCGCCGCATCGCCCTGGCGGCGCAGGGGTTCGGCGTCCCCCGTCCCTCCCGGGTCGACGGGCGCCGGGTGCGCGCCGCCGTGGACGGGATCCGCCCGCTCCAGCTCGACTCGGTGAACGTCTTCGAGCGGAGCCACTACCTGCCGCTGCTCGCGCGGCTCGGCCCCTACGAGCGCTCCCTCCTCGACGCCGCGGCCTTCTCCCCCGACGGCTCCTACGTCGAGTACTGGGCCCACGAGGCCGCCCTCGTCCGCCGCGAGGACCTCCCGCTCTACCGCTGGCGGATGGAGCACTACCGCCGGGTCCGCCTGCCCGAGCACGAGGGCTGGGCCCACGAGAACCGCGCCACCCTCGACTGGCTCCGCTCCGCGCTCGCCGACGGTCCCCTCCGCGCCTCCGAGATCGAGCACGAGGCCAACGTCCGCACGGGCCCCTGGTGGGGCTGGTCCGACATCAAGCGCGGCCTCGAGGTCCTGTTCCGCTGGGGCGAGGTGGTGACGGCGGGGCGCACGCGCTTCGAGCGCTCCTACGGTCTCGCCGAGCGGCTCCTCCCGAGCGCGGTGCTCGATGCCGACGTGCCCCTCCCCGACGCCGTCCGCGAGCTCGTGCGCCGGGCGGCCCGGGCCCATGGGATCGGCACCCTCGGCGACCTGGCCGATTACCACCGGCTGCTCCAGTCCCCCACGCGCGTCGCGATCGACGAGCTGGTCGAGGCGGGCGAGCTCGAGCGCGTCGAGGTGCGCGGCTGGGAGCGGGGTGGGCGTCCCGTGCCGCTCTGGCGGCACGTCGACGCCCGACGCCCCCGCACGCTCCGGGCGGACGCGCTCCTCTCGCCGTTCGACCCCGTGGTCTGGCACCGGCCGAGGGCCGAGCTGTTCTTCGGCTTCCACTACCGGATCGAGATCTACACTCCGGCCGAGCAGCGGGTCCACGGCTACTACGTCCTCCCCGTGCTCCTCGACGACGTGATCGCTGCACGGGTCGACCTCAAGAGCGAGCGCAAGCGCCGGGTCCTCCTCGTGCAGGCCGCCTGGCTCGAGCCGGGGGCCCCGGCCGACACGCCGGAGCAGCTCGCCGCGCTGCTGGTCGAGGCGGCGGCCTGGCAGGGCCTCGACGCCGTCGAGGTCGTCGGTCGCGGCGACCTCGCGGCCGCCCTCGCCGCAGCACTGAGGAGGATCGCGTGAGCGCGCCCGGCGGCGTCCTGGCGCTGGCGCTCTCGGAGCGCTGCGTCGCCCGTCTGCTCGAGCGCGGGAGCGTCGTCGGGGTCGGCACGGGCGAGCTCGCCCACGCGGCCGGCGTCTCCCTCCGGACCTTCCACCGGTACCTCGGCGGGAAGGAGGACTGCGTGCGCCCGGTGCTCGCCGCCGCGATCGCCGCGATGGGACGCGCCCTCCTCGAGCGCCCGGCCGCCGAGCCGCTGAACGCGGCGCTCGGTCACGCCTTCGCCGCGGCGGCCTCCGGTCCCCACCTCGACCGCACCCTCCGGCTGATCCCCCTGCTCACCGAGACCTCGGCGATGCGCGCCGTCTGGGCGCAGTCGCTGCACGACGGCGAGGAGGAGCTGACGCCGTTCCTCGCGGAGCGGATGGGGCTCGACCGCATGTCCCCGCACCGGGCGGCCGTCCTGGCCACCGTCGTCCTCGCCCTGGTCCGGCGGGCGCTGGTCGACGCGGCCGCGAGCGGCATCGACCCGGCGCCGGTCTTCGCCGAGTACCTGACGACCGTCGACGGCGGTCCGCTGGCGGCTCCGACCGGATGACGTCCCGTCCGGCGCGGTGGCGCGTGCACCTCTGACCGAAGCGGGATGCGGTACGGGGCGGCGATCGTCGACGGGGCGTCGGCCGGATCGGCCTGTTAGAAGCGCGAGCCCATCTCGGAGAGGCGGGCGACGCGGTCCGCGATCGGCGGATGGGTCGCGAAGAGGCGCGCGACCACCCCCGGCTTCGACGGGTCGGCGATCCAGAGGTGCGCCATCGAGCTGTTCTGCCGCTGCATCGGCCGGCCCGCGGACTCGAGCTTGAGCAGGGCGCGGGCGAGGGCGTCGGGGTGGCGGGTCGTCAGCGCGCTGGTCGCGTCGGCGAGGTACTCGCGCTGACGGGAGATCGAGAGCTGCACGACCGAGGCGACGATCGGCGCGAGGACCATCGACACCAGCCCGACGATCAGGAGCGCCGGGTTGCCCCCGCCGTTGCCGTTGCCGCCCCGCCCGAAGAAGGCCAGGCGGAGGAAGGCGTCCGAGAGGAAGCCCACCGCGACGACGAGACCGAAGACGATCATCGAGACGCGGATGTCGTAGTTGCGGACGTGGCCCAGCTCGTGGGCCATCACGCCCTCCAGCTCGGCGTCGTCCATGATCGCGAGCAGGCCCGTCGTCGCAGCGACGACGGCGTGCTCGGGATCACGGCCGGTCGCGAACGCGTTCGGCGCCGGGTCGTCGATCAGGTACACCTTCGGCATCGGCGTGCCCGTCGCGATCGAGAGGTTCTCGACGATGCGGTACAGCCTCGGCTCGTCCGCCTTCTCCACCGCCACGCCGCCGCTGAGCGCGACCGCCTGGCGAGCGGCGAAGAAGTACTGGAAGAACGCGTACCCGGCGGCGATCACGAGGACCACCACGACGATCGTCGTGCTGCGGTAGACCGCTGCCGCCAGGGCGCCCAGGCCGCCGATGATCACCAGGAACAGGACGAGGATCAGGACCGTGTTGCGCTTGTTGCGGGCGATCGCGCTGTACACGGCGTCTGCCTAGAACTGGACGCGCGGGGGCTCCGAGATCGCGGCGAGATCGCCGACCTCGAAGAACTCGCGCTCCGAGAAGCCGAGCCGGCGCGAGAAGAGCGTGTTCGGGAAGACCTTCACCTTGGTGTTCATCTCGCGCACGCCACCGTTGTAGAAGCGCCGGGCCGACTGGATCTTGTCCTCGGTGTCGACCAGCTCGCCCTGCAGCTGGAGGAAGTTCTGGCTCGCCTGCAGCTGGGGGTACGCCTCCGCGACCGCGAAGATCGACTTGAGCGCGCTCTGCATGTGGTCCTCGGCGACCGACGCCTCCGCCGGGCCCTGGGCCTGGAGCGTCTCGGCGCGAGCCTGCGTCACCGACTCGAAGACCTGGCGCTCGTGCGAGGCGTAGCCCTTCACGGAGTCGATCACGTTGGGGATCAGATCCGCGCGGCGCTTCAGCTGGACGGTGATGTCGCTCCACGCCTCGTCCACGCGGACGTTGAGGGTGACCAGCGAGTTGTACGTCGCCCAGAGGTAGACCCCGAGGATGACCACGAGCGCGACGACGACGATGAGCGGGACGAGCCATTCCATGCCGTCCAGTGTAGGGACGGCGCGCTCCCCGGCACCTGTCGATGAGGCGCATTCGCAGGGGCGGGTCGGCCCTACTTGAGGGTCTTCTGCAGCAGGACGGTGCTGAGCCAGCGCTCGAACTTGAAGCCGACGCGGCCCATCCGGCCGACCTCGACGAATCCGAACTGCGCGTGCATCGCCAGCGACGCCTCTGCGCCCTTGTCGGCGATGACGGCCATGATCTGACGGATCCCCACGGCCTTCGCGCGCTCGAGGAGCTCGGCCATCAGCGCCCGGCCGAGGCCCTTGCCGGTGGAGGCCGCCCGCAGGTAGATCGAGTTCTCCACGGTGAAGCGGTACGCCCGCTTGGAGGACCACGGCGACACCATCGCGTAGCCGAGGATCTGGCCCGACGGCGAGACGGCCACGATGAAGGGCAGCCCGAGCTTCTGGTTGCGGGTGAACTTCGTCCGCCACTCCTTCAGCGTCGAGTCGTCCTCGTCGAAGGTCACCACCGTGTTGCGCACGTAGTGGTTGTAGATCTCGCGGATGTCCGGGAGGTCGGCGTCGCGGGCGTCGCGGATCTCGAACGAGAAGCCGGGCTCGGGAGGCGGCGCCTTCCGCAGGTGCGGCGGCAGGACGCGCCGGCTCTCGTACTCTTCCTCAAGCATCCGGCTCTCCTTCGGCTCCGCCCATCGATCCGGGCCAGCGTAGCCGCCCCGCGGGCGAGCACCCGGTCACGCGAGAGCGCTCCAGTCGACCGGCTCCGCGCCGCGCTCCTCCAGGAGGGCGTTGGCGCGGCTGAACGGCCGGGAGCCGAAGAAGCCGCGCGAGGCCGACAGCGGGCTGGGGTGCGCGCTCTCGATCACTCCGGCCTCCCCCAGCATCGGGCGGAGGGACGCGGCGTCGCGGCCCCAGAGGATCGCGACGAGAGGCGCGTCCCGAGCGGCCAGCGTGCGGATCGCGTGCTCGGTGACCGCCTCCCAGCCCTTCCCGCGGTGCGAGGCGGGAGAGCCGGGGGCGACGGTGAGGACCCGGTTGAGCAGCATCACGCCGCTCGAGGTCCAGCCGCTGAGGTCGCCGTGCTCGGGTGGCTCGACGCCGAGGTCGTCCCGGAGCTCGCGATGGATGTTCTGCAGGCTCCTCGGCAGCGGGCGCACGTGGCGGTCGACCGCGAAGGACAGCCCGATCGGGTGCCCGGGCGTCGGGTACGGGTCCTGTCCGACGATGAGGACGCGCACGTCCGCGAGCGGTGCGGCGAAGGCGCGGAGCACGTCGCGGCCCGCGGGGAGGTAGGGCCGGCCGGCCGCGACCTCGCCGCGGAGGAAGTCGCCCATCGCGGCGATGTCCCCGGCGACGGGGGCGAGCGCCTCCGCCCAGCCCCTGTCGATCAGTCCCGAGGCCGCGAGCTCAGCGAGGTCCACCGAGTCAGCCCGCCGCGAGCGTCGCGACGACGACTCCGGCGTCGCCGCCGCTCACGCGCCACACCGAGCCGGCGCCGCCGACGCGGAGCGCGCCGGTGCCGACGATCAGCACGGTGGACTCGTCGAGCGCGACGCCGCCGTCGACCAGGCCCGCCTCGACGGCCGCGACCAGGCGGCCGAGGGTCCCCCACTGCGCCGCGTGCACGTCGACCGTCACGTCGATGAGGCCGATGCCCTCGAGCACCGTGACCTCGTCGAGCTCCTCCGCCGCGCCCTCCGGGACGACGGCGACGCCGCCGATCCGGTGGCCGCCGACGAGGGCGCGGTCGGCCGCGACGGCGGCTCCCGCCGAGTAGCCGGCGTACGGCACTCCGGAGGAGACGAGATCGCGCAGCCGCGGGAAGCAGGCCTCGAGCGCGTCGCGGTAGGCCGGGGTCAGCCCCCCGCCGACGAAGATCCCGTCGACGTCGTCGAAGACCGCGGGATCGATCCGGCCGCCCTCCGGCTTCATCACGGCGAACGCGTCGAGCGGGCCGACCGTCGCGAGCAGTGCCGCGTAGCCGGCGTAGGCCTCCGGGCCGAGCCCGTCGTGGACGACGACGATCGCGATGCGCGGGCCCTCGATCCGGCCGGCGTCGACCGCGTGGGCGCGCGCCTCCGCGAGGAACGCCCCGTACAGCTGCTGGTCGTGCTCGACGCCGCCTCCGCCGCCAATGAGGTGGACGCTCACTCGTCGTCCTCGGCGAGGGCTCCGTCCACCGGGGGCAGAGCCGACCAGGGGAAGACGATCCAGCGCGGGGTGCGGCGCCAGAAGAAATCGGGCTCGAGCACCGTGCGCGGCTTCGTGTACAGGGTCACGGTGCGCACCTCGGCACCCATCGCGCGGATGAGCTTCACCGAGAGGGCGAGGGTGTGGCCGGAGTCGGAGACGTCGTCGACCAGGAGGATGCGCTTGCCGCGCACGGACGCCTCGTCGAGCAGCGGCGGCAGCACCACCGGCTCCGCCAGGCGCGCCTCGACGCCGGTGTAGAACTCGACGTTCAGCGCGCCGCAGCTCTTGATGCCGAGCGCGTAGGCCACGGCGCCCGCGAGGAGCAGACCGCCGCGCGCGATGGCGACGACCAGCTCCGGCCGGTAGCCCGACGCGACCACGTCGTCGGCCAGGTGCCGAGCGGCGTCGCCGAACTCGAGCCAGCCGAGCACCTCCTTCTCCGTGGCGGCGAGGAGGGCGGCGGAGTCGTCGGCGTCGGAAACCATGAGGGACAGGCTAGGCCGTCGCGGGCCTCCGCGTCACATCGGTCAGGCGCGCGGGGCCAGGGGTCCCTTCGCGACCTTGTGCGGGGCCGCCTGCGCGACCGGCTTGATGGTCACCAGGTCGAGGTTGACGTGGGCGGGGAGCTCCACCGAGGAGACGATCGCAGCGGCGACGTCCTCCGCGACCAGCGGGTCGGGGACCTCGGCGTAGACCGCGTCGGCGCGCTCCCGGTCGCCGCGGAAGCGGACCAGCGAGAACTCGTCCGTGTGCACCATCCCCGGCGCGATCTCGATCACGCGGATCGGCTCGCCGGCCAGCTCGAGCCGCAGCACGGCGACCAGCGCGTGCGCGGCGTGCTTGGCGGCGTTGTACCCGCCTCCGCCCTCGTAGGCGACGTGGCCGGCGATCGAGGTGACCGTCACGATGTCCGCGGAGGTGCCGCTCCCCCGGATCCCGGCCCGCAGCAGCGGGAGCAGCGCGCTGGTCACGAGCTTCACCGAGAGCACGTTGATCTCGAACATGCGGCGCCAGTCCTCGGGGTCGGACCTCTCGACCGAGTCGAGTCCGAGCGCGCCGCCCGCGTTGTTCACGAGCGCGTGCACGGGCCCGGAGGAGGCGAGGTGGTCGCGCAGAGCGTCGACCTGGGCGGCGTCGGTGAGGTCGGCGGCGAAGTACCCGGCGCCGGTCTCGGCGGCGAGCGCCTCCAGCCGGTCGCGCCGGCGCGCGACGGCGACGACCTCCCAGCCGTGCTCGCGGAACAGGCGGACCGCGGCCGCCCCGATCCCTGAACTCGCTCCTGTCACGACAACGCGTCGATCCACGCCCGTCCCCTTCCGTCAAGCCTCGGACACCCTCGACTCCGTCGTCGCAGCCCAACGCTAGTCTGGCCGCGTGCCGCCCGCCGACCCGGTTCCCGCGACCGCCGGGACAGCCGTCACCCCGAAGCGCCGCGTTCCCCTCTGGGACAACGCGCGCTTCGTCTGCGTGACCCTCGTCGTGATCGGGCACGGCGTCCAGAGGCTGACGGCCAACTCCGACACCTCGCTCATCGTCTACCTGACGATCTACGCCTTCCACATGCCGGCGTTCGCGATCATCTCGGGCTACTTCTCCAAGAGCGGCGCCCCGAGCGGGCGCGCGATGCGGCGGGTGCTGACCGACATCCTCCTGCCCTACCTGATCATGGAGACGATCTGGACCCTGGTGCAGTTCCTGGTCGAGGGCAAGCAGGAGTTCAACCCGACGAAGCCGAGCTGGACGCTGTGGTTCCTGCTCGCGCTGGGCATCTTCCGCCTCGTCCTCCCCTACCTGGCGCTGCTGCGCTGGCCGCTGCTGATCAGCGTGGTGCTCGCGGTCGGGGTCAGCTACTACGACAACATCGACTCGACCTTCTCGCTCGCACGCGCGATCGGGATCCTGCCGTTCTTCGTGTTCGGCTGGCGCCTGCGCGGCTTCGCCCCCGGCGGCCGCTCCGCCGTCGAGCGCTGGCTCGATCAGCCGCCGTCGCGGGTCCTCCTCGCCCGGATCCTCGCCGTCGTCCTCTTCGCGGTCACGGCGGTCGTCATGACCGTCAACATCGAGGCGTTCCGAGCGGCGGACCTGCGCTACTGGTTCTTCTACGACCGCCCCTACGACGCCCTCGGCGAGACCCAGTGGTGGGCCGGGCTGGTGCGGCTGGCCCTGATGGCCGGAGCGGTCGTGCTCTCGCTCGCGCTCTTCGCGCTGGTTCCGCGCCGCCGCACCCCGCTCACAACCTGGGGGCAGTCGACGATGTACGTCTACCTCCTCCACAGCTTCGTCCTCTATCCGCTGCGGGAGTCCGGGATCCTCTCGCGGACGGAGAGCACGCTCGCCCTCGCGCTGATGATCGTGTTCTGCATCGCGGTCTCGGTCGCGCTCTCACTGGGCTGGACCCGCACCGTCTTCCACCGGCTGGTCGAGCCCCGCGCGGCCTGGCTCTTCGCCCCGGCGGCCGACGAGAGGCCCCGGCGCCCGGACCGCGCCGACCCCACGGGCGCCAAGCGCGACCGGCAGCCCGAGCGGCGCTGACGGCCGTTACCCCGTGTGTCGGCGGTCCTGGCCGCCCGGCGGGCCCCCGCGTACGCTCGTCGCGACGGAGAACGGCCCCGTCCCCGACCCCGACGATCCGATGGGAAGCACCATGACCGACTCCGAGAAGTGGCAGTTCGAGACCAAGCAGATCCACTCGGGCGCCGCGCCGGACCCGGTGACCAAGGCCCGCGCGACGCCGATCTACCAGACCACCTCCTACGTCTTCGACAACGCGGAGCACGCCCAGAACCTGTTCGCGCTGGCCGAATTCGGGAACATCTACACCCGCATCCAGAACCCGACCCAGGCGGTCGTGGAGGAGCGGCTCACCGCCCTCGAGGGCGGCTCCGGCGCCCTGCTGCTCGCCTCGGGCCAGGCCGCCGAGACCGCGGCCGTGCTGAACATCGCCCAGGCCGGCGACCACATCGTCTCGTCGTCCTCGATCTACGGCGGCACCTACAACCTCTTCAAGTACACCCTCGCCAAGCTCGGCATCGAGACGACCTTCGTCGAGAACCAGGACGACCGCGAGGAGTGGCGCCGCGCCGTCCGTCCGAACACGAAGCTGTTCTTCGCCGAGACCGTCGGCAACCCCAAGATCAACATCCTCGACATCCGCACCGTGGCCGATGTCGCGCACGACGCCGGCGTGCCCCTGATCGTGGACAACACCATCGCGACGCCCTACCTGATCCGCCCCTTCGAGCACGGCGCGGACATCATCGTGCACTCGGCGACGAAGTTCCTCGGCGGCCACGGCACGGTCATCGGCGGAGCGATCGTCGACGGCGGCCGTTTCTCGTGGACCGCGAACGCCGAGCGCTTCCCCGGCCTCACCACGCCGGACGAGTCGTACCACGGCGCCGTCTACACAGCCGCGGTCGGCGACTCCCTCGCCTACATCATCAAGGCCCGCGTGCAGCTGCTGCGCGACCTCGGCGCCTCGATCGCCCCGGCGAGCGCCTGGCAGCTCATCCAGGGCATCGAGACCCTCTCGCTCCGGATCGAGCGCCACGTGCAGAACGCGCAGGAGATCGCGGAGTACCTCGAGAACCACTCCGACATCGCCTCGGTGAACTACTCGGGCCTGCCGACCTCGCCCTGGTACGCCGCGGCCAACCGCTACGCGCCGAAGGGCGTGGGCGCGGTGCTCTCGTTCGAGCTCAAGGGCGGAGTGGACGCCGGCCGGGCCTTCGTCGACTCGCTGGAGCTGTTCTCGCACCTGGCCAACATCGGCGACGTCCGCTCGCTCGTCATCCACCCCGCGTCGACCACGCACTCGCAGCTCTCGCCTGAGCAGCAGCTGACCGCCGGCGTCACTCCGGGCCTGGTGCGCCTGTCGGTGGGACTCGAGAACGTCGACGACCTCCGCGCCGACCTCGACCAGGCCCTCCGCGCCGCGCGCGCCGTCGTCGAGGCCTCCCGCGCGAACGCCTGAGGCCCCTCGGCGCCCTGACGGGGTCCCCGTCCTCGGGGACCACGTCGGGGCGCTCCGCGCGCGGGCGGAGGAGCGGGGGAGCAGGGCGTAACAAACGGCTCCGCCCCGCGGCGCTCTGACACGATGGACAGCGCTATGGACTGGCAGCAGACACTCGAGGACACGGTCCCGTCGGCGTTCGTCACCGAGCGCCAGCTCCTCTCGGTCATCGGCAAGCCGCCCGCCACCGGAGCCTGGCGCGACGGCGACCACCCGGGCGGGCGCCGCTTCGTCGACCTCGGCCCGTTCGACTTCGAGGCGGGCGGCCGCCTCCCCCACGCCCGCATCGCCTACGAGAGCTGGGGCGCGCTGAACGAGCGCCGCGACAACGCCGTCCTCGTCCTGCACGCGCTGACCGGCGACTCCCACCTGCTCGGCCGCGGCGATCCCGGCCACGCGACGGACGGCTGGTGGTCGGGACTCGTCGGCCCCGGCCTCGTGATCGACACCGACCGCTTCTTCGTGGTCGCCCCGAACATGCTCGGCGGCTGCCAGGGCTCCAGCGGTCCCGCGTCCCTCGCCCCCGACGGCCACGAGTGGGGCGCACGGTTCCCGTACACGAGCATCCGCGACCAGGTACGGGCGCAGGTGCAGTTCAGCGACCTGCTCGGCGTCGAGCGCTGGTACACCGTCATCGGCGGCTCGATGGGCGGGATGCAAGCGCTGGAGTGGGGGATCGACCACGCGGAGCGGGTCGCGCGCCTCGCGGTCCTGGCCGCTCCCCCGCGGGCCACGGCCGACCAGATCGCCCTCAACTTCGTGCAGCTCGAGGCGATCCGCAACGACGCGGCCTTCGCGGGCGGCTCCTACTACGACGCCGGCGACGGCCAGGGCCCGTACCACGGCCTCGCGCTCGCCCGCCGGATGGCACTGCTCAACTACCGCAGCCCCTCCGAGCTCAACGACCGCTTCGAGCGCAGCTGGCAGTCGGGGCTCAGCCCGCTCGGCGGCGGCGGCCGCTTCGCAGTGGAGTCGTACCTCGACTTCCACGGCAACAAGTTCACGCGCCGCTTCGACGCGAACAGCTACATCACGCTCGTCGAGGCGATGAACTCGCACGACGTCGGCCGCGGCCGGGGCGGCGAGGCGGCCGCCCTCTCCCGGATCACCAGCCCGACCCTCGTCCTCGGCATCGACAGCGACCGGCTCTTCCCGGTCGAGGGCCAGCGGATCATCGCGGCGCACGCTCCCGGCGCCCTCGACGGCGGAGAGGTCGCGGTGATCACCTCGACGTTCGGCCACGACGGGTTCCTCATCGAGGACGACGCGGTCGGCGCGCACCTCGCCCGGCTGCTGGCGCATCCCGCGACGGCCTGACCCGCCCGACCCCGGCGCGGTTCGACGCCCCGAACCGCTCCGACCGGCCCGGGCAGTGGCTATCGTGAGACGGGGGCCAGCCCCGCGCCACGACCGGAGGGGGCCAGAGCGTGCCGATGATCCGCAGCGCCCGCGAGCGCGACCGGCTGCTGCGCCACTCCGCCTGCGGGATCGGCCTGCTCACTGAAGCGGGGGCGCTCGGCATGGCCCTCATCCCCGGAACGCTCCAGCCCGCCGCCGTGCCGTTCGCCGTCGCGCTGCTCCTGGGCATGATGGCCGCCCACGTCGAGCTCGCCCGGACGGGGCGCCGCAGCCGCGTGATCGCGGTCGCCGTCGGCGGCCTGCTGCTGGGCTGGGGCCTCGCCCTGGGGCTCGCTCCGGGCGCCGACTTCGCCGGGTTCGTCCTGGTCAACACCGCGAACGCCGTGACCGCGAGCATCGCCGTGGTCGTGACGACGTCCGCGCGCCGCCTGCTCCTGCTGCTGCCGGTGCTCCTCCCGAGCCTGATCCCGTCGGTGCTCGTCTCGAGCGGCACCATGATCCCCACCGTGGTCGTCCAGAGCCTGCTGCCCTGGGGCACGCTCTGCGGCTTCGCCCTCTGGATCGGCACAGCGGTCCCGCGGGTGGTGCGGCGGATCGACAGCATCGGCAACGCCCACCGCGTGGAGCGCCTCGCCAGCGAGACGGAGGCGCAGCGCCGGCAGGGCGCGCGGCTCCTGCACGACACGGTGCTGGCCACCCTCACGCTCCTCGCGCACTCGGGCCGCGGAGTGTCGGTCGACGCGCTCCGGCAGCAGGCGGCGCAGGACGCGCAGCTCCTGCGCCAGCTCCGGCTCGGCGGGACCCCCACCCCGAGCGCGTCCGGCTCCTACCAGCTGACCAGCGTCACCTCCGCCCCCGCGGCCAACACCCTCGAGACCGTCCGCAACCGCTTCGGCCGGATGGGGCTCGACGTGATCTGGCACGGCTCCGGCCAGGTGGCGCTCACCGGCGCGGCCCTCGACTCCTTCGTGCTCGCCCTGGCGGAGTGCCTCGAGAACGTGCGCCGCCACTCCGGCGTCGCCTCGGCCGACGTGACGATCACCGAGGACGAGACGACCGTCCGCGCGATGGTCACGGACGCGGGCGCGGGCTTCGACATCGCGACCGTCCCCGACACGAAGCTCGGCTTCAAGGAGTCGGTGATCGCCCGGCTCGGCGACGTCGGCGGCCGCACCAGACTGTTCAGCGCCCCCGGATCGGGGACGACCGTGGTGCTGGAGGTCCCCAAGTGAGCCCCGCGCCGGAGTCGCGGGCCCCGCTGCTGGGACGCGTGCCCGCGACGCACGGCCGCTCCTCCCGGTCCGCCCGCTCGGTCCGCCGCCAGCAGGAGGGGCTCGGCACCAACTACCTCGGCAGCGGCCTCAACGGCATCGCCGCCGCGATCCTCGCCTACGAGCTGCTGATCTTCCTCTCGACCTCCGCCCGCTACAGCGACCTCGCACCCGCGGCGATCGCCTGGGTCCTCGTCGTCCTGGCCTTCGGGTCCACCGTCCTCGCGATCCACCTCGGCGGACGCCGCCTGCCGCTCCCGGTCTACCTCTGCTTCCTCGTCGCCGTCGGAGCCGCCGTCGTGCTCGACCTGGTGGCCGTGACCGACTCCGGCGCGGCCCGCACCGTCCCCACCGCCGCGGTCGCGGGCGCCGTCGCGCACGCCGCGCTGATCGTCCACCGGCGCGGGATCGAGATCCTCGCGGTGAGCGCCCTCGTCGCGATCGCCGAGGTGATCGCGTTCCTCTCGATGGAGTCGGGCGGCGCAGGCGCGCTCTCGGTGCGCATCAGCGCCCTCGTGGTGACGATCGCGCCGGCCGTCGTCGTGGTCGTGATGATGCGCGGATTCCGCCGGATGGTCCAGCTCGAGATCGACCGCGCCCTCGTGCAGAGCACCACGCTCGGCCCGCGCTACGCGGTCGGGATGCTCGCCTCGGAGGAGCTCGCACGGCTCGACCTCGCCGCCGAGCGCCTCCTCGCCGAGGTGGGCGACGGCTCGGTCCGCCTGCCCCTCGACGCCCAGCGCGCCGCCCACGCGACCTCGCTCGCCACCCAGCTCCGCCTCCACCTCATCGAGGGGCGGCGCGAGACCTGGCTGCACCATGCCGTGCTCGAGTCCGAGCTGCTCGCGCCGCTCGTCGAGCTCGACGACCCGGACGGCACCGCCGGACTCCTCGGGCACCAGCAGCGCGACGGGCTCCTCTCGGCGATCTGGCTGATGGCCGACAGCGCGACCGGACTCGCCGTGGTCCTCCACGTCGAGTCGGGCAGCCCCCGCGATCCCGGAGCCGGGACGGCCGCCCGAGGACTGCTCGTGCCGATCACGCTCCGCTCCTCAGGCGCGCCCTTGCGCGGCGTCGATCCTGCGACGTGGGAGGCTATCGCTCAGGTCGGCGTCTTCCGCGACACCTCGCGCGACGGGGAGCTCCGGATCGAGATCGACTGCCTGGTCGAGAATCCCGCCGACCGGTGAGCAGCCGCCGAGAGACCGCCGACGACCGCCGACCGAAGGACACCGATGACACCCACCGCTGACGCGAAGATCACTCTCGCGGTCGTGGACGACCACAAGATGCTCCTCGGAGCGCTCACGGAGTGGATCCGCGGAGCCGCCTCCGACATCCAGCTGGTGGCCGCGGTCGCCTCCTGGCCCGAGCTGCTCACGCACCCCGAGTTCCCCGTCGACGTCGTGCTCCTCGACCTCGACCTCAAGGACAACATCCCGATCTCGGTGAAGCTCTCGACCCTCAAGACCACCGGGGTGAAGACCGTGCTGATGAGCACCTACTCCGAGCCCGCCGTGGTCCGCGAGGCACTCGCCTCCGGAGCCCTCGGCTACCTCGTGAAGACCGAGGACGCGGACATGATCGTCGAGGCGATCCGCGCGGCCAAGGACGGCCACTCCTACATCTCGCACGAGCTCGACATGGCGCTCTCCACCGGCGACTCCGACGGAGCGCCGAAGCTCAGCGCGCAGGAGCGCCGCGTGATGGCTCTCTACGGCGGCGGCGAGCCGGTGAAGTCGGTCGCGTTCGAGCTGGGCATCTCGGAGGAGACGGCGAAGTCGTACCTCAAGCGGATCCGCGAGAAGTACCGCGTCGTCGGCATCGACGTCGGCACGAAGGTGGCGCTCCGCAAGCGCGCCATCCACGACGGGATCCTCATCGAGACGGACTGAGTCCTCTTCCGCGGCGGTCCCCGCCCGCCGCGGCGCGGTCGGCTTCACGACGGGGTGCGTTCCGCAGAGCGGGGTGCGTCGCCCGGCATCGATCCGCTGACACGCGGATCACTGTCGGCGGGCTCCACGACGGCGCGGCGGTCCCCGCCCGCCGCGGCGCGGTCGGCTTCACGACGTGGTGCGTTCCGCGGAGCGAGGTGCGTCGCCCGGCATCGATCCGCTGGCACGCGGATCGCTGTCGGCGGGCTCCACGAGGGCGCGGCGGTCCCCGCCCGCCGCGGCGCGGTCGGCTTCACGACGTGGTGCGTTCCGCAGAGCGGAGTGCGACGCCCGGCATCGATCCGCTGGCACGCGGATCACTGTCGGCGGGCTCCAGGGGGGGGGGCGGCGGTCCCCGCCCGCCACGGCGCGGTCGGCTTCACGACGTGGTGCGTTCCGCGGAGCGAGGTGCGTCGCCCGGCATCGATCCGCTGGCACGCGGATCGCTGTCGGCGGACTCCACCTCGTCGAGCGGCGGCCACCTGCTCCTGCAGTCGAGCCGGGCGGGCGTGCCCGAGTCGTGCCGGTCGAGTCGCCGCGGGACGCGGCGTATCGGGACCCGCCAGGCACGGACAACGGGTCGATGCTGGTCGAGATGCCGCGGGACGCTGGGCATCGAGACCCACCGGACCGGGACTGCGAGTGCTCCTGCGGGCCCGCGTCAGGGGGCCAGGACGGCGACCGTCATGCCGGGCGTCGCGGCGGGGGCGTCCATCGCGGCGAGAGCGGCGGGCAGGTCCTCGAAGGCGATGGTGCGGCCGACGGAGTCGGCGGGGCGCAGACGGCCGGCGACGATGTCGTCGAGGAGGGCCGTGTAGCCGCTCCGGGCGATGCCGTGGCTGCCCAGCAGCTCCAGCTCCTGGGCGATGACCCGGCCGAGCGGGATCGCCGGTGCCGCGTCGGGCCCGAGGAGCAGACCCACCTGCACGTGCCGGCCGCGCGGACGCAGGGCGGCGATCGACGCCTCCGCCGTGACGCTGCTTCCGACGGCGTCGACCGCCAGATGGGCACCTCCTCCGGTCGCCGCCCGGATCGCCTCGGCGGCACCCTCGCCTCCGGGGACGGTCACCGCCCCGAGCGCGGCCGCGGCCTCCCGCGCCGGGGCGGAGACGTCCGACGCCACCACGCGGGCCCCGGCCGCGAGCGCGACGATCACCGCGGAGAGGCCGACTCCGCCGCAGCCCAGCACCGCGACCCACTCCCCCGGGGCGACCCGGCCGCGCTCGTGCAGGGCGTGGTACGCGGTCCCGAAGCGGCAGCCGAGACCGGCCGCCTCGACGAAGCCGACGGAGTCGGGCAGGCGCACCAGGTTCAGGTCCGCACCCGTCACGGCCACCGCCTCGGCGAACGACCCGTCGAGGGTGAATCCCGGCTGCTGCTGCCGGAGGCACACCTGCGTCGCCCCCTCCCGGCACTGCTCGCAGTCGCCGCAGGCGAACACGAACGGCGCCGTGACCCGGTCACCGACCGCGAAGAGCGACACCTGGGCTCCCGTCGCGATCACCGTCCCGGCGAACTCGTGCCCGGGGATCTGCGGCAGGACGACCGAGTCGTCGTGCCCCTTCCACGCGTGCCAGTCGCTCCGGCACACCCCGGTCGCCGCGACGCGGACGACGACGCCGTCGACGGGGCAGACGGGCTCCGGGACCTCGACGATCGCGGGGAGGGCGGAGAAGGACGAGTAGCTCACGGCGCGCATGCCGAGAGTCTTCCAGAGGCCCTGGCCGCGCTCTGCTTACAGCGCGTCGACCGGGATGCCGCCGGTGCCCGGCTGGGCGGGCTCGCGGTGGACCGGGTAGACCGTGCCTCGGGCGCGGTCGATCGCGATACTGCCGAAGGCGAGCACGATCCCGGCCGCGGTCAGGCCCACGCCGACCCAGATGGGCGACAGGTAGCCCAGTCCGGCGGCGATCGTCAGGCCGCCGAGCGCGGCACCCACCGAGTTGCCGATGTTGAGGGCGGAGTGGTTGAGCGCGGCCGCGATCGTCTGGCTGTCGCGCGCCACGTCCATCAGCCGGGTCTGGATCGCGGGCGACGCGGCCGCCGAGAAGCCCGCCGAGAGGAACGCGAACACCACCAGGCCGACGACCGACGAGGCCGACAGCGCGAGTCCGATCAGCGAGACGCCGACGCCGGCGAAGAACACCACCAGCGCCCGCCGCACGTCGCGGTCGGCGGCCCAGCCGCCGACGAGGTTGCCGACGGTCATCCCGAGGCCGATGACGACCAGGATCCACGGGACCGCGCCGAGCGGCAGGCCCGTCACCTCGGTCGCGAGCGGCGAGATGTAGCTGTACATCGCGAAGAGTCCGCCGAAGCCGATGGCGCCGACGAGCAGGGTCATCCAGACCTGCAGGCGCCCGAACGCCCGCAGCTCGTTGCGGACGGTCGCCGCCGGATTCCCGGGTTGCGCGGGCACCAGCAGCTGGACGGCCACGACGGTCAGCGCGAAGAGCACCGCGACCACGAGGTAGGCGCTGCGCCAGCCGGCCACCTGCCCGACCCAGGTGATCGCGGGCACGCCGACGACGTTCGCGATCGTGAGCCCGGAGAGGACGAACGCGACTCCCTTGCCGCGCTTGCCGGGACCCATCAGGTCGGCGGCGACCAGGGAGGCGATGCCGAAGTAGGCGCCGTGCGGAAGCGCGGCGACGAAGCGCGCGGCGAGGACGAGCGGGAAGCTCGGGAGCAGCGCCGAGCCGATCGTCCCGACGGTGAAGGCGACGAGGAGGGTCAGGAGGAGCCTCTTGCGCGGCCAGCGCGCCGCTGCGGCGGCGATGGTGGGGGCGCCGACCACGACACCGAGCGCGTAGGCCGAGATCAGCATCCCCGCCTGCGAGACGGCCTGCTCCTGGCTCGCGGCCCAGACCCCGGGGAGGAGGTCGGCGGCGAGCTGCGGGAGGAGCCCCATCGCGACGAACTCGGTCGAGCCGATGCCGAAGCCCCCCATCGCGAGGGCGAGCAGGGCGAGGCGGGTCCGAGCGGGCGAGAGCGTCACCGGTCAAGGCTACTCAGGATCGGACGGATGTCGAATCGATTCGAGCACGCCCGGACACGAGAGGTCGTGGCGCGGACCCGCTACTCCCCCAGCGCGTCGTTCAGCCGGGCGATCTTGCCGTCGATCTCGCCCGAGTAGCCGGGGCGGATGTCCGCCTTCAGGACGAGCGACACGCGCGTCCCGAACGCTCCGACGGCCTCCGTCGCGCGCTTGACGACGTCGAAGACCTCGTCCCACTCCCCCTCGATCTCGGTGAACATCGAGGTCGTCCGCGACGGCAGGCCGCTCTCGCGGACGATGCGGACGGCGGCGGCGACGGCGTCATGGACGGACGCGTCGGGCGCCTCGCCCCCGGACGGTGCGACCGAGAATGCGACGAGCATGGGTGCCTCCTTGACTGCGCGCACCGCGTGCCGGCCCCGCGCCCTCCGAGCCTACGAGCCCTGGGGCGCCAGGCGGGTCTCGCCGGTCAGCGACGACGCGGAAGTCGTGGCGCCGGGTGCGACGACCCGCGCCGTCCCCATCCTCCACAGCTCGCGCAGCAGCCAGCCGAGCAGCACCACGAGGAGGATGTTCCGCACGGTCAGCACGAGCACCATCCACCAGTGCGACCAGAGGAGGAAGAGGTAGAGGTACGGGTAGACCACCTGGGTCAGAGCCGCAGTGACGAGCGTCAGCTTCGCGGGCCGGTCGAATGCGCCGTCGCGGCACGCGATCAGCCCGGCGATCACCGGCGGCGCGAGCCAGACGATGTACTGCGGCGAGAGCACCTTGTTGGTGTCGATGAACACGACCACGAAGGTCAGCGCGAGCAGCGGGAACAACCTGGCGGGGTCGGCCCGGCGGGCGAGAGCACGGGCACCCAGCAGGGCCACGCCGAGCATGGCCAGAGCGAGCAGCGGGGTCATCAGGCTCGCCGCGAACTCGGTGCCGGGCCCGTGCATCTCGAAGGTGTTGATGTCGGCGGCGTAGTAGACGTAGCTCCCCGATCCCGGGAGTACCGACAGCCACATCCAGGGAGTGCTCACGACGGCCTCGATCTGGAGGCCCCGATCGGTCTGGTCGGTGACGAAGCTGTAGACCTGGTCCCCGCCGCCGACGAGGACGACCGCGAGCACGATGATCACGGAGGCGACCGCGGGGACGAGGATCATCCGCAGCCGTCCGCGCAGGACCAGCACGGCAGCGGCGAGGATCGCGGCCGGCCACACCTTGATCCAGGTGGCCACGGTCAGCAGCAGCGCCGCGACGCCCGGACGGGTCGCCGCCCAGAGCATCCCGGCGATGGCCGGCGGCGCGGTGAAGGCGTCGATGCGGCCGATGGCGATCGGCCCGAGGAGGACGAGGAACAGCAGCCACCAGCGCGCCGCCGCGAGGCGCGGTGCCGACCGGCCGCGCAGCAGCAGGGCGAAGGCGGCGGCGTCGGCGAGCGCGACGAGGACGAGCCACATCAGGTCGTAGCCCGCCGAGCCGAAGAGCCAGGAGGCGGCGATCGGGCCCCAGGCGAGGATCGGGTAGACCCAGCCCCTGTCGATCCCGGCGATGCCGCCGCCCTCGACGGCGGTCCTCATCCACTCCTTGTAGACGATGCTGACGTCGCCCATCGGCAGACCCGGAGCGAACAGCGCCAGGAGGGAGAGCACCACGTGCACCAGCGCGAAGGCGCCCCAGAGCACGGCGACGGAGTCGCGGTTCTCGCGCAGCCGGGCAAGGGGGCGGGAGGACGCTCGAGGAGGGGAGGACGGCACCGCGTCATTGTAGAGGGGCCGCTGAACGGGACCCTGGCAGCACCTGAGCCCGCCTGAGAGCGCCGCTCCCGCCGGGCATCGGTCCCCCGGCGGCGTCGGTCGCCGCCGGGCGTCAGCAGACGGCGTCGCGACCCGACGAACTCAGTAGCCGGCGAACGCGTCGGTGCGGATCCGCTTCGCCCCGGCACCGCGCAGGGCGCCGCGGACCGAGTCGACGAACGACGGCGACCCGGAGACGTAGCCCACGCGGCGGCCGGCGTCCGGCACCGCGTCCGCGAGCAGCTCGGCGGTCAGTCGGCCTGTGACGTGCGACCACCGTGCGGGCAGGTCGGTCGGCGTCTCCTTCGAGCAGAGCACGACCCGGGCCCCCGACTCCTGCAGCAGGTCGCGGTACGCGACCTCGGCGAGGCTCGGCGCGGCGACCACGACGACGACGTCCCGCCGCGGGCCGTCCGCGAGCGAGCGGAGCTGACTGGCGAACGGGGTGATCCCGATGCCGCCCGCCACAAGCAGCAGCGGCACGGTGGGATCGGCCGGCAGGACGAAGTCACCGCCGACGCTCGTCGCCCGGAGCGAGTCGCCGGGCTCCAGCGCGGCGAGGGCGCGCTTGAAGCTGCTCGCCTTCTCCGGCATCCGCAGGGCGATCGCGATCTCGCCGTCGGACGGAGCGGAGGAGACCGAGAAGGTGCGCCGGCTGCCCCGACTGTCGGCGCGGTGCGGCAGGTCGAGCTCGAGCCACTGGCCCGGCTCGAAGGTCAGCGGCGAGCGGGAGCGGAAGCGGTACTCCGCGATGCCCGGCGCCAGCACGCGGGTCGAGGCGAGCTCGAGCGTGTGCCGCCGACGCTGGCGGAATGCGAAGGCGAACGCGAGGGCGTTGCCGACCACGAGGCCCAGCTCCGGAGTGGCGGAGACGACGCCGATGTGGAAGGGGACGCTCGCCACGAGCGCTGCGACGACCGCGATGATCAGCTGCTGCGAGCGGCGCGGCGCGAGCGTGAGCGGCTCCGTCAGCATGAAGGCGCCGGCGAAGACGAAGGGGTAGGCCGTGAGGACCAGAGCCGCCGCGGCGCCGAGGTCCTGGCCGTTCTGCACCGCCTGCTGCACGGACACCCCGCCGGCGACGACGACGAAGACGGCGAAGACGGCCCAGCGGCGGACCCGCGCGACGATCAGGAGGGAACCCACGACGACGAACGGCCAGATCGCGCCACTGGCGATCCACCAGGCTCCGGCGTTGAGCCCGGTGAAGCCGATGATCAGCACGGCGACCGCGGCCGGATTGAAGAGGTGGCGGCCCCGCCAGGCCAGGACGTACTTGGACGCGGCGGCGATCGCGCCGACGAGCGCGATCACGGCGAGCCCGCGGGGATCGGCCGTCGGGAAGAGGAGGCAGGCGATCAGCAGACCGGTGACGAGCGAGGACTCCAGGTGCGCGCGGCTCCGGAACAGCCTCGCGAGGACCGCGCTGACCAGGGCCGTCGAGGCGACGGCGACGAGCGTCGTGCCGAGGATCTCGAGCGGCGTCGAGAAGATCAGGCCGGCTGCGGCGTAGCCGACGGCGACGAGCAGGAGCGCGGCGAGCGTCATCCAGACCAGCCGGTAGGTGGTGACGCGGCCGAGGGCGCGGTCGAAGGTGCCGATCATCGGAAGACCTCTCCGGGGAAGGAAGGCGAGTAGTGGAGGGTGCCGTCGCTGCGGACGCGGACGAACTCGAAGTCGAAGCGCTCGGCGAGGGTCTCGGGCGGGCAGACGAACAGCGCGGTCGCGAGCCCGTCGGCGACGAGGGCCGTGTCGGCCACCGCCCAGGTAGCGACGATGCTCTCGACCGGAGCTCCGGTCCGCCCGTCGAGGACGTGGTGGAGGCCGCTGCCCCAGGCGCGGCGGTTGCTCGCCGAGCCGCAGAGCGCGCGGTCGCCGGGCACCGCCACGCCCAGTGCGCTGCTCGGGTCCCACGGGTGCTCGAGGCCGACCCGGACGGGTCCGGCTCCGATGCCCCGGAGGTCGCCGCTCGCGTCGACGACGGCGGGCCCGACTCCGTCGAGCTCCTCGAGGACGAGGTCGACGAGCTGGCCCTTGCCCGCGGCGCCGACGTCGACGACGGTCCCGGGCTCGACCCGCAGTCCCGCCGCCCCGCGTCGGGCGGCGGCCCAGGAGGGAGCGGGGACGGCGGGTCCGCGCGGGACGAGGGTGTACGCGGAGTCGTAGCCGAGCTGCTCGAGAGAGCCGCCGACGAAGGGGGTGACCGCCCCGCCGGTCAGCTCGTCGAGCACGTCGTACAGTGCGAAGAGGTCGGCCGCCTCGTCGGGGAAGACGTGCTCGCCTCCGACCCGCAGCTGCGAGACGGCGGAGTCGTCACGGAACCGCGACCAGGTGCGGTCGTACTCCGCGATGCGCGCCTCGACCCGCGAGCGGTGGGAGGGCTCGAGCGGCTCGGCGGTGTCGATCTGCCAGCCGGTGCCGATCGCGTCGAACCGCCACGCGTGCCCGAGGACCGTCGGGGCGTCAGGCCGTGGCATCGGCCTTGATGGTCTCGACGGCGTCGTTGAAGCCGCCGGAGGTGAGGGAGGACCCCGACACCTTGGAGACCTTCAGCTCGTCGAGCTGCTTGCCGACGACCTCGCCCGCGATGCCGCCCGCGAAGCGCGACTGGTACTGCTGGCCGGTGGGGTTCTCCGACTCCGGGGTCACGGTCACGTCGGTGACGACGCCGTCGGCGAGGGTCAGCGAGACGCCCACCTTCTCGTTCCCTCCGGGCGAGGTGTAGGCGCCCTCGGCCTCGTAGGTGCCGTCGGCGTAGCTGCTGCCGCTCGCGGCGGAGGACGCGGCGCCGGTCGCCTCGGGGGCGGAGCTGGTGGCGGTGCTCGGAGCGGTGGTGGTCGCCGCGTCGGCGGCGTCGCTCCCGGTCGTGGTGGTGCTGGAGCAGGCGGCGAGCGCGGCGAGGGTGCCGGCGCCGGCGAGGAGGGTCAGGGCGTAGCGGGCGGGAGTCGTGGTCTTCGCGGTCATGTCTGTTCTCCTGGTCAAGGCGGACGCGGCGGATCCGACGGTAGAGGTGCTCGCTTCGAGCACCCGATGAGGCGGCGGTGCGGAGCCGGTGAGCCGGGCCGCGGGCGTCGCTTCCTCCAGGACAACGGCGGCGGTCCCGGTTCGGTTCAGCGCTCGTCCGACGGGCGTGTCAGCGCAGGAGTGCGGCGACCACTCCGGGCAGGTGCTCCGCGATGTCGAGCGCGGCGATCGGGCCGCCGGCGGAGGCGCTCCGTCCGGCCTCCGCGTGCAGGACGGCGGCCGCGGCGGCCACGGGGGCGAGGTCCTCCGCGGTCAGAGTCGCCCCGGCCGCCTCGGCGTCCGCGGCCCGACCGGCGAGGAGTGCGCCGAGCACGCCGCCGAGGACGTCGCCGCTGCCCGCGGTCGCCAGCCAGGGCGTGGATCCGGAGACCTCGAGCTCGACGCCGCCCGCGACGACGTGGGTGGTGCCGCCCTTGACGAGCACGCAGACTCCGAGGCGGCCCGCCGCCCGGCGCGCCCACTCCCCCGGGGCCTCGGCGATCGTCGCGGCGTCCGCGTCCAGACCCGCTCGGCCGAGCACTCCGGCGAGCTCGCGGTAGTGCGGCGTGATGACGACCGGGCCTGCGGCCTCGTCGATCAGGTCGAGCGCGCCCGCGTCGAGCACCACCGGGACTCCCGAGTGCAGCTGCTCGATCAGGGTGCGCCGCTCCTCGTCGCTGCGGTCCTCGGCGCTGGTGCCGGAGCCGACGAGCCAGGCCTGCACGCGTCCCACCGCGGTCACGACCTCCGGCCGCCGGGCGAGCACCAGTCCCGCGGGCCGCTCCGGTCCGAGGTAGCGGACCATGCCGACTCCCGTCCGCACCGCCGCCTCGACGCCGAGCACCGCCGCTCCCGGGTACCGCTCCGACCCGGTCGCGATCCCCAGCACCCCGCGCGTGTACTTGTCGTCGTCCTCCCGCGGCACCCTGATGCTCCGCGCCGCCTCCGCCGTCCCGACCCGCTCACCCATCCCGCCACCCTACGTCGCCCTGCGGCGGAGCCGCCCGGTGCCGCCGCAGCCGCACTGGTGCCGGCGCAGCGCACTGGTGCCGGCGCAGCCGCACCCCTCTCCCCTTTCTCCAGGGGGGCGCGGGTGCTGGAGGGGGCAGTCGCTGGGCGGAGGAGGAAGCGGTACCGGCGGTACCGCGCCCGACGACAACGCCGCGAACGATCCTCCAGCACCCGCGGGCGCGGGCCGCGGAGGGGTCGGATGCAAGGCGGAGGAGGAAGCGATACCGGCGGTATCGCGCCCGACGACAACGCCGCAGACGGCCCCTCCGCGGCCCGCGCCTAGCGGCGGGTGGCGTCGTCGACTTCGCCGACGAGCTCCTCGATGATGTCCTCGAGGAACAGCACTCCGGTGGCGCGGCCCTGCTCGTCGAACGCCCGGGCGAGGTGGGCGCCGGTGCGCCGCATGATCGCGAGGGCGTCCTCGAGGTCGGTGGCCTCGAAGATCGAGGCGAGCTGGCGGATGCGCTTGGCGGGGACGGGGAGGCGGAACTTGGCGCCCTCCGTGTCGCCGTCGAGGTCGAGGACGTCCTTGAGGTGGATGTAGCCCTCGGGGGTGCCGTCCTCGCCGAGGATCACGTAGCGCGAGAAGCCGTGCTTGGCGACGGCGCGCTCGACGTCGGCGGGAGTCGCTCCGCTGGGGAGGCTGACGATCCCGTCGAGGGGCAGGGCGACGTCGTGGACCTTCTTCTCGGTGAACTCGAACGCGGCGAGGAGGGTCCCGGTCGAGTCGCGGAGCGTGCCCTCGCGGGTGGACTGGTCGACGATCGTCTGCACCTCCTCGAGCGTGAAGGTGCTGTTCGCCTCGTCCTTGGGCTCCACCTTGAAGAGGCGGAGCACTCCGTTCGAGACCGCGTTGAGGGCGACGATGATCGGGCGGAGGACCCGGGCGATGGCGACGAGCGGCGGCGCCAGGAGGAGCACGGCGCGGTCGGGCATCGAGAACGAGATGTTCTTGGGGACCATCTCGCCGAGCACCACGTGCAGGAACGACACGATCAGCAGCGTGATGACGAAGGCGACGGTGCCGGAGAGCTCGTCGGGGATGCCGACGGCGTGCAGCGGCACCTCGAGCAGGTGGTGGATCGCCGGCTCGCTCACGTTGAGGATCAGCAGCGAGCAGACGGTGATGCCCAGCTGCGTGGTCGCGAGCATCAGTGTGGCGTGCTCCATCGCGGCGAGCGCGGTGATCGCGCTGCGGCGTCCGCTCTCCGCGAGGGGCTCGATCTGGGAGCGGCGCGCGGAGATGACTGCGAACTCCGCTCCGACGAAGAAGGCGTTCGCGGCGAGGAGCACCACGAGCCAGGCGATTCCGGCCCAGTCACTCATCGTCGGACTCCTTCCGTCCGCGGTGTCCGCGGGCGACGTCGGCGAGCGGGTCGGGGATCCCGTCGGGATCCGCGTCGGGGTCGGGGGTGAAGCGGAGGCGGTCGATGCGGCGGCCGTCCAGGCGCTCGACGCGCAGCGAGCCGCCCTCGACGTCGACCCGGTCGCCGACGGCGGGGAGGCGGCCGAGCTCGCTCATCACGAACCCGGCGACCGTCTCGTAGGGCCCCTCCTCGGGGATGTGCACGCCGGCGCGGTCGAGGACCTCGTCGGGGCGGAGCATGCCGGGGAAGGTGGTGGAGCCGGGGAGCTTGACCACGTCGGCCCGGGAGCGGTCGTGCTCGTCGGCGACCTCGCCGACCAGCTCCTCGACCAGGTCCTCGAGCGTGGCGACGCCCGCCGTGCCGCCGTACTCGTCGACGACGACCGCGAGCTGGAAGCCGCGTCCGCGCAGCTCGGTGAGCAGCACGTCGAGCTTCATGGTCTCGGGGACGCGGAGCGGCTCGGAGCGCAGCGCCGTGACCGGGACGTCGGACCTCTTGCCGCGGGGCACGGCGACGGCCTGCTTGACGTGCACGACTCCGACGATGTCGTCGATGTCGTCGTCCGTGATCGGGAAGCGCGAGAACCCGGTGGTTCGGGCGAGGTCGAGCACGTCCTGCGCGGTGCTCGCGCGCTCGACCGTCGACAGGCGCAGGCGCGGCGTCATCACGTCGCCCGCGGTGAGGGCGGAGAAGCGGAGGGTGCGCCCGAGCAGGTCGGCCGTGTCCTCCTCGAGCAGTCCGGCGCTGGCGGAGTGGCGCACGAGGCTCGAGAGCTCCTCGGCGCTGCGGGCGCCCGAGAGCTCCTCCTTCGGCTCGATGCCGACCAGGCGCAGCAGGGCGTTCGCGCTGCCGTTCAGCAGGGCGACGGCCGGGCGGAACACCGTCGTGAACGCGGTCTGCAGCGGCACGACGAGCTTCGCGGTCGCCCGCGGCAGAGCGAGGGCGAAGTTCTTGGGGACCAGCTCGCCGAGGATCATCGACAGCAGGGTCGCGATGACGATGGCGACCACCGTCATGACCGGCGCGAGCGCCTCCTCCGGGATGCCGAATCCGCTGAACGGCTCCTGGAGCAGCGTCGAGAGGGCGGGCTCCATCGTGTAGCCGGTGAGCAGCGTCGTGAGGGTGATGCCCAGCTGCGCGCTCGAGAGGTGCGTGGAGGTGACGCGCAGGGCCGCGATGGTCATGCCCAGGCGTGTCTCGCCGCGGTCGCGACGGGCTTCGAGATCGGCCCGGTCGAGGTTCACCAGCGCGAACTCGCTGGCGACGAAGACGCCGGTGCCCAGGGTCAGCAGCAGGCCGACGCCGAGGAGGAGCCACTCAGTTCCCACGGTGGTCGCCCCCGGTCACGAGAGGGTGGTGCGAGGAGAGCCGGACAGTGCGGGCCGGCGGAGCGGCGGCACCGGAGAGTCGAGCGGGAGTCCGAGGAGCACGGCGGCGAGCGGAACGGGCCGGATGCGCAGAGGGAGGGTCGTCCATTGTGGCGCCGAGTCTACCCGCCGCGGAGCGCCGCCGGGCGTGCTCCGATGCCGCGGCTCAGAGCCACTTCTTCCGCTTGAACACCGCGTAGAGCGCGAAGCCGAACAGCACCATCAGGCCCAGCGCCCAGGGGTAGCCGAGGCGCCAGTGCAGCTCCGGCATGTCGTCGAAGTTCATCCCGTAGATGCCGGCCACGAGCGTCGGGGCGAAGAGGATCGCCGCCCACGAGGAGATCTTGCGGACCACGTCGTTCTGGGCGAGCCCGGTCTCGGTCTGCCGGCGCGAGACGAGCGTCGAGTGCACCGTGAGCGCCTTGTCGAGGATCGCGCGCAGGGAGTCGACCGCCTCCGTCACGCGGATGGTGTGGTCGAGCACGTCGCGGAGTGACCGGCGCAGCTCGATCCGCTCCGGCGAGGGCGAGGGCTCCCCCTCCACGGGCGTCGACTCCTGCAGCAGCTCGTGCAGCAGGGCGGTCAGCGGCTGCACCGAGCGCTGGAAGTGGATGACCTCGCGCGAGAGCCGGTAGATGCGCTCCGAGAGCCCGTCGTCCGAGTCGTCGCCGAAGAGCTGGTCCTCGATCTCGTCCACGTCGCCCTGGACGCCGAACACCACCGGCGCGTACTCGTCGACGACCTGGTCGAGGATCGCGTAGAGCACCGCTTCGGGCCCTCGGGCGAGAAGGGCCGGATCCTCCTCCAGGCGGCGGCGCACGCGGGCGAGGTCCGGGGAATCGGCGTGCCGGATGGTGACCACGAAGTCGGGGCCGACGAAGACGTGCAGCTCGCCGAAGACGACCGTCTCGGCGGCGTCCGCGTAGCGCGCCGGCCGCAGCACGACGAAGAGCCCGTCGTCGTAGCGCTCGAGCTTGGCCCGCTGGTGCCCGCTGAGCGCGTCCTCGACGGCGAGCGGGTGCAGCCCGAACTCCTCGGCGACCGCCTCGACCTCCTCGCGCGTCGGGCGGTAGAGGCCGATCCAGGCCATGCCGTGCTCGTCGCGCATCAGCTCGAAGGTGTCCTCGAGCGAGTCGGGGTTCCGGATGCGGCGGCCGTCGACGTACACGGCGTTGTCGACGATGGTCATGGGCTCGGTTCTAGCACGCGGCGCCCGCTCACCAGCTGACCGGCAGCGCCTTGCCCTCCTCGTAGCCCGCGGCCGACTGCAGGCCCACGTGCGCCCGCTCGTGGAAGTCGGCCACGCTCCGGGCGCCGGCGTAGGTGAAGGACGAGCGGACCCCCGAGGTGATCATGTCGAGCAGGTCCTCGACCGAGGGCCGCAACGGGTCGAGGTAGATGGTGGAGGAGGAGATGCCCTCGGCGAAGAGGCGCTTGCGGGCGAGCTCGTAGGCGTCGAGGCGGTCGAAGCGCTCCTGCACCGCCTTGGCCGAGGCCATGCCCCAGCTCTCCTTGTAGACCCGGCCGGCCGCGTCGCTGCGCAGCTCCCCCGGAGCCTCGATCGTGCCGGCGAACCAGGAGCCGATCATCACGGAGGCGGCGCCCGCGGCCAGCGCGAGGGCGACGTCGCGCGGGTAGCGCACACCGCCGTCCGCCCAGACGTGGGCGCCCAGCTCGTGCGCGCGCTCGGCCGTCTCGAGGACGGCCGAGAACTGCGGGCGGCCGACCGCGGTCATCATCCGGGTGGTGCACATCGCGCCGGGGCCGACGCCGACCTTGAGGATGTCCGCTCCCGCGTCGACGAGGTCGTGCACCGCGTCGGCCGTGACGACGTTGCCCGCCGCGATCGGCACTCCGAGATCGAGCGCGGAGACCGTCCGGAGCGCCCGGAGCATCCCCTCCTGGTGGCCGTGCGCGGTGTCGAGGACGAGGACGTCGACGCCCGCGGAGACGAGCGCGCGCGCCTTCGCCTCGACGTCGCCGTTGATGCCGATCGCCGCCGCGACGCGCAGACGCCCGTCCGCGTCGAGCGCCGGGTCGTAGACGGTGGAGCGGAGGGCGCCGGTGCGCGACAGCGTGCCGACCAGGGCGCCGTGGTGCAGCACCGGGGCGAAGTCGAGGTCGGCGGCCACCATGAGGTCGAAGGCGGCCCGCGCGGTGGGCACGTCGTCGGCGTCGATCGAGGGCGTGGCGGAGTGCACCAGGTCGCCCAGACGCGCGTCCGGCAGCGCGGTCGCCAGGCGCGCGGCCGGGACGCAGCCGAGGATCGCGCCGCCCTCCTCCTGCACCACGAAGCCGTGGCCGGCGACGGCCGGCAGGATGCGCAGCGCCTCCTCCACGGTCGTCGCCGGCGAGGCGGTGAGGGCGCCGGAGAAGGCGACCGGCTGGCGCTTCACCCAGCGGATCGCGGCGTCCAGCGCCTGCAGAGGCATGTCCTGCGGGAGGACGCCGAGCCCGCCCCGGCGCGCGAGCGTCGCTGCGAGGCGCTGACCGGTGACCGAGTTCATGTTGGAGGAGACGACGGGGATCGTCGCCCCGGTGCCGTCGCCCGGGGCGAGCGAGACGTCGAGGCGGCTCGTCACCGACGAGCGGCCGGGGACGAGGAAGACGTCCGAGTAGGTGAGGTCGCCTGAGGGTGTTCCGCCGGAGAAACGCATGGGGGAAACGCTACTCCGGCGCGGCCCCGGGTCGGCCGTGCAGGGAACGGGGCTAGGCTTGGCGACCGGGACGGGACCAGGCGACGGCACCGGTTCCCGCTGGTGCGAGGACGACCTCCTCCGCCGCGGTGGCAGGCGCCGAGGGATGCGACGGGCCCGTCCGGATGATCGAGGACGAATCAACGGAGAGAGTGGGCGATCGGCTGTGTCGAGCCAGTTGACCGGAGCAGGAACAGAGCAGGGCGCGGAGGACTTCGGAGCCAACGAGTGGCTCGTGGAGGAGCTGTACGAGCAGTACAGCGCCGACCGCGCCTCGGTGGACGAGTCCTGGTGGCCCATCCTGGAGCGCTACGGCGCCCAGCTCGCGAACTCCGGCAAGGACGCTCCGGCTCCGGCTCCCGCCGCGGCCCCCGCGCCCGCCGCCTCGAAGCCCGCCGCTGCCGCCGAGCGCGTCTCGTCGAGCGGCGGAGGCGCCGTGACCCATCCCGCCGCGGCCTCCTCCTCCGAGTCGACCCCCGCCTCCCGCACCACGTCGAAGCAGCCGAAGGCGCAGCCGATCCCGGCCGACGCTCCGGTGAGCAAGCCCTCCGCCGAGGACTCGACGCCGGACGAGGACGTCGTCACCCCGCTCCGCGGCATGGCGAAGAGCCTCGCGACCAACATGGACGCCAGCCTCAGCATCCCCACCGCGACGAGCGTCCGCACGATCCCGGCGAAGCTGATGATCGACAACCGCATCGTCATCAACAACCACCTGCGCCGCACCCGCGGCGGCAAGGTCTCGTTCACGCACCTGATCGGCTGGGCGCTCATCCGCGCGCTCAAGGACTTCCCGAGCCAGAACGTGTTCTACGACGAGGTCGACGGCAAGCCCGCGGTCGTCGCCCCGGCGCACGTCAACCTCGGCATCGCGATCGACATGCCGAAGCCCGACGGCACGCGCGCCCTGCTCGTGCCGAGCATCAAGCGCGCCGACACGCTCAGCTTCACGGCCTACCTCTCGGCCTACGAGGACCTGGTCAAGCGCGCGCGCGGCAACAAGCTCGTCGCCGGCGACTTCGCGGGCACCACGCTCTCGCTGACGAACCCCGGCGGCATCGGCACGGTCCACTCCGTCCCCCGCCTGATGAAGGGCCAGGGCTGCATCATCGGCGCCGGCGCCCTCGAGTACCCGGCGGAGTTCCAGGGCGCGTCCGAGAAGACGCTGGTCGAGCTGGGCATCGGCAAGACCATCACCCTGACCTCGACCTACGACCACCGCGTCATCCAGGGTGCCGGCTCGGGCGAGTTCCTCAAGATCGTGCACGAGCTCCTGCTCGGCGGCCGCGGGTTCTACGAGGACATCTTCGCCGCGCTGCGCATCCCCTACGACCCGATCCACTGGTCCACGGACATCGCCGTCGACCTCGCCGAGCGCGTCTCCAAGACCGCCCGCGTGCAGGAGCTCATCAACTCGTTCCGCGTCCGCGGGCACCTGATGGCCGACGTCGACCCGCTGGAGTACGTGCAGCGCTCGCACCCCGACCTCGCCATCGAGAGCCACGGCCTCACCTTCTGGGACCTCGACCGCGAGTTCGTCACGGACGGCTTCGGCGGCAAGCGCCAGCTCAAGCTGCGCGACATCCTCGGGATCCTCCGCGACTCGTACTGCCGCACCGTCGGCGTCGAGTACATGCACATCCAGGACCCGGAGCAGCGCGCCTGGATGCAGCAGAAGCTCGAGCGCGGCTACGAGAAGCCGGGCCACGACGAGCAGCTGCGCATCCTGGGCAAGCTCAACGAGGCCGAGGCCTTCGAGACCTTCCTGCAGACCAAGTACGTGGGCCAGAAGCGCTTCTCGCTCGAGGGCGGGGAGTCGCTCATCGCGTTGCTCGACGCCGTCCTGCAGGGCGCGGCCGACGAGCACCTCGACGAGGTGGCGATCGGCATGGCCCACCGCGGCCGCCTGAACGTGCTGACCAACATCGCCGGCAAGACCTACGGTCAGATCTTCCGCGAGTTCGAGGGCACCCAGGACCCGCGCACGGTCCAGGGCTCCGGAGACGTGAAGTACCACCTCGGCACCGAGGGCACCTTCCGCGGTGCTGCGGGCGAGGAGATCCCGGTCTACCTGGCGGCGAACCCCTCGCACCTCGAGGCCGTGAACGGCGTGCTCGAGGGCATCGTCCGCGCCAAGCAGGACCGCAAGCCCATCGGCACCTTCACCACGCTGCCGATCCTCGTGCACGGCGACGCCGCGATGGCGGGTCAGGGCGTGGTGGTCGAGACCCTGCAGATGTCGCAGCTGCGCGCGTACCGCACCGGCGGCACGATCCACATCAACATCAACAACCAGGTCGGGTTCACGACTCCCCCTCACGAGGCCCGCACCTCGATCTACTCGACCGACGGCGCGAAGACGATCCAGGCGCCGATCTTCCACGTGAACGGCGACGACCCCGAGGCGGTCGTCCATGTCGGGCAGCTCGCGTTCGAGTACCGCCAGCGGTTCCACCGCGACGTGGTCATCGACCTGATCTGCTACCGCCGGCGCGGGCACAACGAGGGCGACGACCCCTCGATGACCCAGCCGCTGATGTACAGCCTGATCGAGGCCAAGCGCTCGGTCCGCAAGCTGTACACCGAGGCGCTCGTCGGCCGCGGCGACATCACCGAGGAGGAGTACGACCGCGCCCACCAGGACTTCCAGGACCGCCTGGAGCGCGCGTTCGCCGAGACCCACGCCGCGCAGACCGGCGCGATCCCCGTGATCACCGCCGACGGCGACTCCGTGGCCGACCTCGAGCTGCCCGACGCGCAGCAGGGCGAGGACTACCCGGGCGAGCCCGAGGTGACCGGCGTGAAGACCGAGGTCGTCACCCGCATCGGCGACGCGTTCACGACGCCGCCCGAGGGCTTCACCGTGCACCCCAAGCTCCAGCAGCTGCTGGCGAAGCGCCAGGAGATGAGCCGCTCCGGCTCCATCGACTGGGCCTTCGGCGAGCTGCTCGCGCTCGGCTCGCTGCTGCTCGAGGACACCCCGGTGCGCCTCGTCGGCCAGGACACGCGCCGCGGGACCTTCGTCCAGCGCCACGCTGTCCTCCACGACCGCGAGAACGGCCAGGAGTGGCTGCCGCTGATGAACCTGTCCGAGCAGCAGGCCCGGCTCTGGATCTACGACTCGCTGCTCTCGGAGTACGCGGCGATGGCGTTCGAGTACGGCTACTCGGTGGAGCGGCCCGACTCGCTCGTGCTGTGGGAGGCGCAGTTCGGCGACTTCGCGAACGGCGCCCAGATCGTGATCGACGAGTTCATCTCCTCGGCCGAGCAGAAGTGGGGCCAGCGCTCGTCGCTCGTGCTCCTGCTCCCGCACGGCTACGAGGGCCAGGGCCCCGACCACTCGTCGGCGCGGATCGAGCGCTACCTGCAGATGTGCGCGGAGCGGAACATGACCGTCGCGCGCCCGTCGACGCCGGCGTCCTACTTCCACCTGCTGCGCCGCCAGGCCTACTCCCGGCCCCGCCGCCCGCTGATCGTCTTCACCCCGAAGGCGATGCTGCGCCTGCGCGGAGCCTCGAGCCCGGTCGAGGACTTCACCTCGGGCCGCTTCCAGCCGGTGATCGACGACGCGCGGATCCAGGACGCCTCCGCCGTGAAGCGCGTCCTGCTCCACGCCGGCAAGGTCCACTACGACCTCAAGGCGGAGCTCGAGAAGAAGCCCGACGACGGCATCGCGTTGGTCCGGGTCGAGCAGTACTACCCGGCGCCGATCGAGGAGCTGCGCGGCATCGCCGAGCGCTACCCGGACGCGGAACTCGTCTGGGTGCAGGACGAGCCCGAGAACCAGGGCGCCTGGCCGTTCATGGCCCTCGAGGTCGCTCCGAAGCTGGGCCGGTCCATGCGCGTGGTCTCGCGGCCGTCCGCGGCCTCCCCCGCGGCCGGCTCGGCCAAGCGGCACGCCTCCGAGCAGGCCGACCTGCTGTCGCGGGCGCTCACCCGCTGACCCGCGGTCCGCACGACGCGGTCGGGCCCGTCGGAACCTCGTGTTCCGGCGGGCCCGTCGCGTTGCGGGCGGACCGTGCCTGACCGCAGGCCCGCAGAGACCGGCAGGAGCGCGCGCGACGTGCGGGTGCCGCGGCGCCCGGAGGCCGCCGGACACGACGGAGCCCCGGCCCTTCGAGGGCCCGCGGTGCGCGGGAGGTCTCGAACGGCCGGGGCTCCCCGGGTCGTGAGGCGCCTAGAGGCGGGCGGGCGCCTGGGAGTGCGCGGCGTGCTCGTCGCGGAGCATGCCGAGCACCTGGGCGCGGAGGTCCTCCGGCGCCGTCTCCTTGCAGGCCCGCTGCACGGCGACCGTCAGCACCACGCCGACCTTCGCCTCATCGGCGCAGTCGACGCATCCCGCCATGTGCTCGCGGATGTCGGCGGCGTCCTCCTTGCACAGCTCGTTGTGGAGGTATTCCTCGAGCTCGGCCTTCGCCTTCGTGCAGCCGCTGTCGGTCATTTCGTGCTCCCGGAAGTGAATGCGGCGCGGAATCCGCGCTCGCGTGCGTAGTCGGTGAGTCGTTCGCGCAGCATGCGCCGGCCGCGGTGCAGCCGACTCATGACGGTCCCGACGGGGGTCTTCATGATGTCCGCGATCTCCTGGTAGGAGAAGCCTTCGACATCGGCGAAGTAGACGGCGAGCCGGAAGTCCTCCGGGATCGCCTGGAGCGCCTCCTTCACCGCGGTGTCGGGGAGGTGGTCGATCGCCTCCGCCTCGGCCGAGCGGCTGGAGGTGGCCGTGGTCGACTCGGCGCCGCCCAGCTGCCAGTCCTCGAGCTCGTCGATCGCGCTCTGGTAGGGCTCGCGCTGCTTCTTGCGGTACGAGTTGATGAACGTGTTCGTGAGGATGCGGTAGAGCCAGGCCTTCAGGTTGGTGCCCTGCTCGAACTGGCGGAACGCGCCGAACGCCTTCGCGAACGTCTCCTGTACGAGGTCCTGCGCGTCGGAGGGGTTCTTCGTCATCCGCAGACCGGCCGCGTAGAGCTGGTCGATGAAGGGCAGCGCCTGCTGCTCGAAGAGGGAGCGGAGATCGACGGGAGCCTCGACCGGGGCGTCGTCCAGCGACTCCTCGACGGTCTCCACGATCGTCTGCTCCGCGTCGGCGGGCTCGGGAGCCTCGTCGGCGGGGGTGGTGCGGGGTTCGTCGTCGCGAGTCATCACGAGCGATTCTAGAGCGGCGGCGCGGCGGACGACCGGGGTTGCGGCACGAGGGCGCCTCCGGGCGACGGGCCTGCTGCTCCGGAGGACCGGGGGTGCTGCCGTCATGCTCCGCCTCCGTCACGCTCCTGACGACGCCCTGCGCGCCGACTATCCTGACAACCGATGGTCTTCTCGCGTTATTCCGCCCCCGAGTTCGATCCGTACGGCGACGCCCGTGCGCTCCCCGGCGACGACGCCTGGCCCGCACCCCTCGCGGCCGGCGCTCTCGACGCCGAGGTCGGCCTGCCCGGCTCCAAGTCGCTGACCAACCGGGAGCTGGTGCTCGCCGCTCTGGCGGACGGACCCTCCACGCTGCGGGCGCCGCTGCACTCCCGCGACAGCGCCCTGATGATCGAGGCGCTGCGCTCGCTCGGCACCACGATCCGGGAGTCCGGCTCGACCGGCGGCTTCGGCGCCGACCTGGTCGTGGAGCCCGCGGAGGAGCTGCTCGGCTCGACGACGATCGACTGCGGGCTCGCGGGCACCGTGATGCGCTTCGTCCCGCCGCTGGCCGGCCTCGCGCTCGGCCCCACCACCTTCGACGGCGACGCGTACGCGGCGAAGCGGCCGATGGGGGCGACGATCGCCTCCCTCCGCGCGCTCGGCGTCGACGTCGCCGACGACGGCCGCGGCGCGCTCCCCTTCACCGTCCACGGCTCCGGGGCCGTCCGGGGCGGCGACGTCGTCGTCGACGCCTCGCGGTCGAGCCAGTTCGTCTCGGCGCTCCTGCTGGCCGGCGCCCGCTTCGAGGAGGGACTGCACCTGCGCCATGAGGGCAGCGCCGTCCCCTCCCGGCCCCACATCGACATGACCGTCGCCGCACTGGCGGCACGGGGCGTCGAGGTCGGCACGCCCGCCGACGGCGAGTGGACCGTCGCGCCGCAGCCCATCGCCGGCGCCGACGTGCTGATCGAGCCCGACCTCTCGAACGCCGCGCCGTTCCTCGCTGCGGCCCTCGTCACGGGCGGCCGCGTCCGGCTTCGCCACTGGCCGGCCGTCACCACGCAGGTCGGGGCGCACCTCGAGCGGATACTGCCGCTGTTCGGCGCCCGCGTCGAGCGCGACGGCGAGGACCTCGTGGTCACGGGCGGCGACGAGATCCTGGGCGTGGACCTCGACCTGTCGGAGGGAGGCGAGCTCGCCCCCGCCCTCGCCGCCCTCGCCGCGCTGGCCTCCACTCCCAGTACCCTGACCGGGATCGGCCACATCCGTCACCACGAGACGGACCGCCTCGCCGCCCTCGCCGCCGAGATCACCGGCCTCGGCGGCCGGGTCACGGAGCTCGAGGACGGTCTGCGCATCGAGCCCGCCGAGCTCCACGGCGGCCGCTGGCGCACCTACTCGGACCATCGCATGGCCCACGCCGGCGCTCTGATCGGCCTGGTGGTCCCCGGCGTGTTGATCGAGGACGTCGCGACGACAGCGAAGACCCTCCCGCAGTTCCCGGAGCTGTGGACGACCCTCGCCGGATCGGTCTGACCCGTGTCGTGGTGGACGGACAGCGGCCTCGACGCCGACGGTGCTCTCGACGACTTCGACGGGTACGACGAGTCGGACGCGCGGGTGCGCCCGAACCCGAAGGGCACGAAGCCCCGGACCAAGAACAGGCCCGCCTACGAGGACGCCGAGATCGCGATGGTGCTCGGCGTCGACCGGGGTCGCTACACGGTGATGATCGGCGACGGGACGCCCGAGGAGCACGAGTTCACGGCGGCCCGGGCCCGCGAGTTGCGGCGCCAGGCGATCGTGGCCGGCGACCGCGTCGACGTGGTCGGGGACTCCAGCGGCGACGAGGGGACGCTCGCCCGCATCGTCCGCATCCGCGAGCGGTCGACCCTCCTCCGCCGCAGCGCCGACGACACCGACGCGATCGAGCGCGTGATCGTCGCCAACGCCGACCAGATGCTCTGCGTGGTGGCCGCCGCCGACCCCGAGCCCCGGACCCGGCTGGTCGACCGCTACCTGGTCGCCGCCTTCGACGCCGGGATCACTCCGATGCTCTGCATCACCAAGACCGACCTCGCGGACCCGGCCCCGTTCCTCCGCAACTTCGAGGGGCTCGACCTCCGCGTGTTCCTCTCGAGCCAGGACGAGCCGCCGGTCGACGAGATCGCCGACGCCCTCCTCGGCCACGAGACCGTGGTCGTCGGGCACTCCGGAGTCGGCAAGTCCACCCTCGTGAACAAGCTCGTCCCGGACGCGCACCGGGCCATCGGGCGCGTGAACACCGTGACGGGCCGCGGTCGGCACACCTCGTCCTCCACCGTCTCGCTCCGCGTGGAGCGCGGCGACCGGCACGGCTGGGTCATCGACACCCCCGGCGTCCGCTCGTTCGGACTCGGCCACGTGAACACCGACAACATCCTCGGCGCGTTCACGACCCTCGCCGTGATCGCCCGGGACTGCCCGCGCGGCTGCACGCACCTGCCCGACTCCCCCGACTGCGCCATCATCGAGGCGGTCGAGGGCGGACTGCTGGGCGCCAGCGGACCGGAGCGCCTCGACTCGCTCCAGCGCCTCCTGACCACCTTCGCCACGACCGACGGAAGCAGACGATGACCGACCTCTCCCCCCTCCCCGCCGAGGCGCGCCGCGCCGCCGGCGACTCCGCTCCGGAGTTCACGCTGCCGAACCAGGACGGCGAGCCCGTCTCGCTCGCGGACTACCGCGGACGGCGCGTCATCCTGTTCTTCTACCCCGAGGCCGACACCCCCGGCTGCACCACGGAGGCCTGCGACTTCCGCGACAACGCGGCGTCCCTCCGCGACTCCGGCTACGAGGTCCTCGGGATCTCGCGGGACGCCCCGGAGGCGCTGCGCCGCTGGGCCGACGCCCAGGGCATCGCGTACCCGCTGCTGAGCGACCCCGACATGACCGTGCACCGCGCGTACGCGGTGTGGGGCGAGAAGAGCCTCTACGGCAAGACCGTCGTCGGCGTGCTGCGCTCGACGTTCGTCGTCGGAGCCGAGGGAGCGCTCGAGTTCGCGCAGTACGGCGTCCGGGCGACCGGGCACGTGCAGGCGCTCCGCAAGAAGCTGAAGCTCGTCTGACCCCGGGGCGCGCGGTGCGGGTCATCGCGCGCCACCGGCTCTCGGGGTTCCGCTCATCTGCGAGCATCTCTCATGTCGACGTGAGCGGCACCGCCCGGTGCCCCGTCGGGACGAGGGGTGGTCAGGGTGCGCTCGAATGCTCGCAGGACGACGGCCGCAGCGGCGATCGCGGTCGTGGCAGCTGTACTGGCGGGCTGCACGCCACCGGAGCCGGCGCTCACCGCCGCCAGGGTGCTGCAGGCGGTGTCCGTCGCCGTCTCGTCCGACGGGGGTGTCCGTGCGATCGAGGGGACGGCCCTCGCCGTCGGCGACGACCCGTCCGACACCTCGGCGACCACCACCGTCTACGATCCCCCCGAGGTCGCCGCCGACCTGCCGGTCCGTGTCCGGCCCTCGTGGCGCACCGCCGACGCCTCGGGCACCGATCCGGCCGACCTCGCCGGGCGCTCGGGTCGGATCGAGATCTCGCTCGCGGTGGAGAACCTGACGGTCCGGCCCGAGGAGGTCGCGTTCGACGCGGCCGGTCGTGCAGCCCGCCGCAGTGCACTCGTCGGCGCTCCGCTGACGATCGCAGCCTCCGCGGTCCTGCCGGGCGTCTCGCCGAGTCGCGTCGTCACCGAGAGCGAGTCGGGTGCCGTCACCAACGGCGTGCTCAGCCGTGACGAGCACGGAGACGCCGTCGTGCAGTGGGCCGCTCTCCTCGCTCCCCCGGGCGGTGGCGCGACGGCGACGCTTACCCTCGTCGCCGACGTCGCCGACTTCGCCGTCCCCGCCTTCGACCTGGCGGTCCAGCCCGGCCTGAGCACCGACCCGACCACCGAGGGGGCGCTGGGCGCCGCGTTCGACTCCTCCGACGCCTCGCCGCTCGCCCTCGAGCGCCGCACGATCGAGGTCGTCACCGCGGTGGACGACCTGCTGACGCAGGCCGGCACCACCGTCGCCGAGGTGCGGGCCTCGCTCGACGCGACCTCCGAGACTCTCGGTGTCCGCACGGCCGAGGAGCTGCGGGCCGGCGCCGCCTCGACGGCGGCCTCGATGCAGAGCCTCTCCGGGCAGCTCGGCGCGCTCCGGGCGCAGCTGTCGTCGACGGTCTCGGGCACCGAGTCCGGCCTGCTGGCGCAGCTGTCCGAGGCGATCGACGCGGTGGACGCCCTGCTGGGCGACACATCGGCCGCGGTGCCGCCGCCGACGGTCTCGGGCAGCGGATGCGGAGTCGCCGTCGACGGCGGCCGCTCCGGCTCGATCCACTCCGAGCTGCTGCGGCTCACGGCCGAGCTCGACGCGTACGGAGCGGCGGCCGAGTCCTGCCGCGACGAGGTCGTCGCGGCTGTCCGTGCTGCCGCGGGGCCGGCACATCCCTCCGCCGAGACCTGCACGGCACCCTCGACCACCTGCTCCCTCGCCGCCTCCGGAGCCGCCGTCGACACCGTGCTGCTCGGGATGCTCGATCGCGGGCAGGACCTCGTCGACTCCCTGCAGCCGGAGCTGATGGACGGCGTGCAGGCCGGGTTCGCCGCCCTCGCGAGCAGGGTGGACGCCGCGTCGGCCTCGGTGGACACCCTGGCCGACCCGGAGGGATCCGTCACCCGGGCACTCGCCGCCCTGTCGGCGACGCTGGACGAGCTCGACGCGGACACCGCGGGCCTGGAGACGACGGTCGCCTCGGTCGGCACCGCCGCCACGACCGCCCTGGACGAGCTCGGCACGCCGACCAGCACGGGGTCGCTGTCGGCGCAGAACCAGGAGCTGGCCGATCGGCTCTGCGAGCTGTCGCCGGCGACACAGTCCCCTGCTGCCGCACCCACGCCGACCAGGCGCCCGACGCGCGCACCCGTGGAGGTGACCCGGGGCTCCGTCGAGGAGCTCCGCGCCTACCTGACCGCGACGCCCTGCTCCGGCACGGGCCGCCTCGACGCTCCCGACGGCTATCCGGCCCCCCTGGCCGACCGGCTGAGCGACCAGGTCCACGCGTGGACCGCCGTCGCCTCCACCGTCGGCAGCACCGGCGCTAGCGCCGACCTCGCCGCCCTGCGCGCCGCGCTCGCCACGGTCCGCGGAGGCGTGGCCGAGGCCGGCGCGACGGCCGGCTCGGACGACACGCGCCTCACCGGCCTGCTCGCCTCCCTCCGCACCGGCGTCGACGCGCTGACCGCTCAGCGCGACGCACTCGGCACCCGCATCGACGCTCTCGGTGCCCAGCAGGACGCTCTCGCACCGGCGATCCAGAATGCGTTCGCCGAGGCGGACACGGCAGCCGCATCCGCGGTCACCGCACTCCTCGACGAGCAGGTGCGGCGGATCTCGACGCGCTCCGGCGCCGACGCCGACGCGGTCGTCGCGATGTTCGACCGGTCGGTCTCGAGCCTGCGCACGGCCTCCTCCGGCATCCACTCCGACGGTGCAGCGACGGTGGACGCCGGGCACCGGGCTCTCCGCACCGCGGAGGCCCGGATCGGCGGGGCCGTCTCTGAGCGGACGCGCGCCTCCCTGGCCGGCATCGCGACGACGATCGACGCCTAGACCCGCGACACCGACGCGGCCGCCGCGCTCCTCGCAGCCGATCTGCACAAGGTGCTCCTGGACCTCGGCGACCGGACGGTCGGCGGCTCCGGCCTGCTCGGATCGATGACCACGAGTGCCGCGAAGGTCGGCACCGCCGACGTGCAGCTCGCCCTCGCCTCGCAGAGCGCGCGGGGCTACGCCGCGGTGCGGTCCGAGGACGTCTCGGGCATCCTGCTGGTGCAGGCCCAGGAGCGGGCCTCCCTCCGGGCCGGGGATGCGCTTCCCGCGTTCCACCTCGACCTGCCCGAGGGCGCGCGGACCCGAACGGTCTACTCCTTCCGGATCGGGGACGAGCGATGACCCGCCTGGGCAGGCGCGCGGCGCAGCACCCCCGCACCGCTCGACGGACCACGATGCTGGTCGGCGGCGCGGTCGCCCTCCTCGGCGTCAGCGGTGCCCTCGTCTCCCTCCTGCCGCCGCAGTCGGCTCCGATGACGGAGGTCGCCGCTCTGCCTGTCGGCTTCTCGTGCGCCCGGGTGCCCGAGCGGATGACGCTCGGGGTGGTGGTCTCGCTCAGCTCGGCTCCGGGCGAGGGCGCGGAATGGAAGGACGCGGCGAACGGCGCCGTCGTCGCCGCGCACCGGTCAGCGATGGGCGGCTGCGAGATCGGTCTCGTCGCCGTCGACGACCACGGGACGCCCGAGGGTGCCCGCGCCGCCGTCGAGGAGCTGACGGGGCAGGGCGTGTCCGGCCTCGTCCTCGCGACCCACGGCACCCACACCGCTGCGGCCGTGGACGCCGCTCGGGCAGCGGGGACAGCGGCCGTCCTCCCGTACGGAGGCGGCCCCGCCCTGCCCGGCGACGGCGTCTGGTCCCTCGGACCCGACACCGCCTCGGCCGACGCGGCACTCGTGGAGGAGGCCGGCGGAGGCGCCCGGGTGCTCCTCGTCGACACCGGTGGAGGCACCCCGACCGGTCTCTCGCCCGCCGCGACGGTGACCGCCGATCCGGGCGCCGCCGCGGACGTGATCATCACCGCCGCCCGCCCGCACCTCGAGGGCGAGCTGGCGGTCGAGCGCGTCGTCGTGTCCGGCCCCGCCGCGGCGCAGGCGACGGCGGTCGCCGCTCTGCAGGCGGCGGGGGCGTCCGTCCCGATCCTGCTCACGCCCGACGCGCTGAGCCCCGCCTTCGCTCCCGCCCTGGCCGCGGCCGGAGGCACCCTCTCGGGAGATCTGACGACGATCGGCACGGATTCCGGCGACGCGGTCGCCCTCCGCGGCGACGAGCGCGGACGCGCGGCCTCCGCGTTCCTGGGGGCCGTGCGGATGACCGCCGACGATGCCGCGCGGGCGACCCTCCTCGGCGACCGTTCGTTCCGCGATCTCGCCGCGGTCGTGGACGCCCCCAGCCACGACGCCGTCGTGGCGCTCGTGCGAGCCGCGGCCGTCGCAGGCAGCAGGGAACCCTCGGCGGTCGCCGCCGCACTTCGGGGATCCACGATCGGACCGGCGGACGGGCTCGCCGGTCCGCCGCTCGACTTCGGCGCCGCGCACGCTCTGGACGCCCCGGCACTCCCCCTCCACTCCTCGCCGCAGCGCCTCGGCCTGCGGCCCGCCGACCCGCCGCTGCTCTGGTTCGCCGGACAGCCCCGACCGTGAGCCCCCGGTGCGACTCCTCCTCGACCTCGACGGCACCCGCTCCGACATCGACCTCGGCCGCCACAACGACTCCGCGACACTCGGCGAGCTGATCGCCACCGCAACCGGGCACCGCCTCCCGCCCGGGACGGCCCTCGCCGTCGACACCGTCCTGCACCCTGTGGAGACCCGGCTGGCCGATCTGCTGCTGCTCGAGGGAACGCGGATCGCCCGCTCCCCCCTGCCCCGACCTGCCGCGGCCCGCGGGTGGACGGCCGTGCTGTCGGGCGGTCTCGGCGCGGGAGCCGTGGTCGAGATCCCGCGGGCCCGCGCGCTGATCGTGGGCCGCTCCCCGCACGCCGACGTCGTCCTCGACACGGCGAGCGCCTCCTGGGAGCACTTCTCGGTGACCCGCGAGGGCGACGGCCTGCGGGTGCACGACGCCGACAGCACCAACGGCACCCTGGTCGACGGCGTCTCCGCGACCGGGGACGGGGTCCTCGTCTCCGACGCCGTGGTCGTGATCGCCGGTGGGGCGGCTCTCCGACTGCGCCCCGCGCCTCCCGAGCTCCTCGCGCCCGAGCCGGGGAGCACGGACAACGTCACCGCGACGGCGACCGTTCCCTTCAACCGGCCGCCGCGACCGGGACGTCCGGCGGCCGGCGAGGCGGTCGTCCCGCCGGCCCGCCTCGAGATCGCCTCCGCCACGACCTTCAGCGTGATCACCGTCGCCGCGCCGCTCGTCCTCGCCTTCGCGATGGTCCTCATCATGGGCGATGCGCGCTACGCCCTCTTCGCCGCGCTCAGCCCCGTGGCCGGGGTGGGCATGTGGTTCGAGCAGCGGCACCGGCACGCCCGAGCGACCCGGTCCGAGGAGCAGCGCTACGGCGAGGCGCTGCAGACGCTCCGCGACGACATCGCCCGTTCCGCGCGTGTCGAACGGGCCCGCCTCGAGGAGGACGCGCCCGACCCGGCGACGACGATCCGCCGGGCGGCGCTGCCCGCCACGTCGCTGTGGCAGCGGCGCGCGACCTCCGCCGATGTGCTCCGCCTGCACATCGGCGTCGGCGACGTCCCGTGGTCTCCCCCGCTCGATCAGCGCGGAGTGCCGCGGCTCGAGGAGGAGGTGCGCGCGATCCTCGCGGTGAGCGTCGTCCCGAGCGCGCCGGTGTCCATCGATCTCGCGGACTCGGGCGTCGTCGGGATCGTCGGCGACCGCGAGGGCGGCCTCGCTCTGGCGAGGAGCCTGCTCTGCCAGGCGGCGGTCCACTGCGGTCCGGCCGACCTGGCGATAGGGGTGTTCTGCAACCGGCGACGCGACTCCGACTGGAGCTGGGCCTCCTGGCTCCCCCACACGCGTCTGGCCGGGGGCGGACGCCGCCTCTCCGACCGGCGCGACCGCAGCTCCGAGCTCCTCCGCGCCCTCCGCGACGAGGACTCGCCGCGCGTGCTCCTGGTGCTCGACTCCGACGTGCTGACCGAGGGACGCGCCGCTCCGGCGCGCGAACTCCTCGGACTCGGCCGCGGCGAGCGCGAGGCGGCGACCCGGATCTCCGGCCTCGTCCTCGCGGCGTCGGAGGAGCAGCTCCCCGCCTCCTGCACGGTCGTCGTCCGGGTCGGAGCTGACGCCTCAGCGGTCCTCTCCCGGCCCGACGAGCGGATCACCGTCGAGGACGTGGTGCTCGCCGGTCTCGCCTCCTCCACGGTCGAGCGCTGTGCGCGCGACCTGGCGCGCTTCGAGGACCCGGAGCTCGTCACCGCGGGGGCGGCTCTCCCCGCGCTCGTGCGGCTGCCGCCGCTCCTGGGCGCCGATCGTCCGACCGCCGCGGACGTCCGGGGGTGGTGGTCGAGCGCCCGGGGCGTGCGCGCGCCCGTCGGCTCGTCCGAGCACGGTCCGCTCGTGCTCGATCTCGTCGCCGACGGCCCGCACGGCCTGGTCGGCGGCACCACGGGCTCGGGCAAGAGCGAGTTCCTGCGCTCCTTCGTGGCCGGCCTCGCGGCCTGGAACGATCCGACGCGCCTCACCTTCGTGCTCATCGACTTCAAGGGGGGTGCAGCGTTCGCGTCCTGCGAGCGGCTCCCGCACACGATCGGCACCATCAGCAACCTCGACGCCCAGCTCGCCGACCGCGCGCTGCGCTCGCTCGAGGCCGAGATGCGGCGTCGTCAGCGGCTCTTCGCCGCCGCCGGCGAGGGTGTCGACGACCTCGACGCGTACTGGGCCACCTCGCCGCCGGAGCCGATGCCGCGGCTCCTGCTCGTCGTCGACGAGTTCGCCGTTCTCGCGAAAGAGCATCCCGACGTCCTGACGTCCCTCGTGAGCGTCGCCGCGGTCGGCCGGACGCTCGGCGTGCACATGATCCTCGCCACCCAGCGTCCGGCCGGAGTGGTGAACGACGACATCCTCGCCAACACCAACCTCCGCGTCGCCCTCCGGGTGCAGAGCCGGGACGACTCCGCCGACGTGATCGGAGTCGCGAGCGCGGCCGGGATCTCCCGCTCCCAGACCGGCCGGGCGTATGTGAAGCGTGGCCAGAACGACATCTCGCCCGTCCAGACGGCGCTGGTCACCGGTCGAGCGGAGGCGGCGGCCGTCGAGGCGATCGAGGTCCGCCCGGTCGGACCCACGGGCGTCCCCGTCGAGGGCCCCTCCCCTGTCGCCGCCGACGAGACGGCCCCGACCGATCTCGACCTCCTGATCGACGCGGTGGTCGAGGCGGACGCCGCTTCGGGCTTCGGCCCTCCCCGCCCGATCTGGCCGGAGCCGCTCGAGGACACCGTGGCCCTCAGCGGGTTCGGTGCGGAGGAGTCCGACCTCGGTCGCGTCGTCGGCGACGTCCTGCACGTCGCACTCTCGGACGACCCCGACCGGCAGCGCCGGACGCCGACCGGCTGGGATCTGGGCGAGGGGAACCTGCTCCTCATCGGCATCCCCGGCAGCGGCACCAGCACGGCGCTCGCGTCGATCGCGCTGACGGCCGCCCGCCACTTCCCCCCGGACGAGCTCGACCTCTACGTCCTCGCTGCCGGTTCCCGCGACTCCGCCCCGCTTGCGCGACTCCCGCACACCGTCTCCTACGTCGGCGCAGGTGGCGGATCCCACGAGAAGCAGACCCGGTTCCTCCGTCACCTGCGCGACGAGGTGCGCCGGCGCCGAGCATCGCCCGGGGGCCACCGTCGTGCGCTGGTGCTCGTCGACGGTCTCGCCACTCTGAAGGACGAGTTCCAGGACTGGGAGGGCCTGGCTCTGATGGAGGCGTTCACCCGCGCCTACGCCGACGGACCGGAGCTCGGCCTGCACTTCGCGGTGACGAGCACCCGGGCGAGGGCGATCCCCTCGGTGATGGAGGAGGTCACGACGCAGAAGTGGCTGTTCCGCCTCGCCGACCCGCAGGACTACGCCGCCGCCGGGGTGAAGCCGGTGCAGGCGCCGGCAGCGGTGCCGGGGCGCTGCGTTCTCACCTCGTCGCTCCTGCAGACGCAGGTCGCGACTCCGAGGGCCGGTCTCGACGACGCGATCGCCGAGCTCGCGGCCGCCTGGCCGGATGCGCGCGGCAGGACGAGCACGGTCGGCACGCTTCCTGACAGGGTCGCCGTGAGCGCGCTCGGGATCGAGGCCCGCTTCGATCGCGAGCCGTGGCTGCTCCCGATCGGCCTCGGCGAGTCGGACCTCGCCCCGCTGGCGTTCCAGGTCTCCGAGGGCGAGCACGTCGTCATCGCCGGACCCGCCCGATCGGGCAAGTCGACCGTGCTGCTCGCCCTGGCCGAGGCGGCGCGGGCCGCCGGCTCGGTCGCCGTCTGGGGAGTGTGCGATCGACGCTCCCCGCTGAGGGGCGCCGACCTCGACCGACTCGCTGTGGGCGCGGAGGAGCTCCGCACCCTCCTCGCGTCGCTGTCGACGGAGGAGGGCCCCGTGCTGCTCCTCCTTGACGACGCCGAGCGCTGGGACGACACCGACCAGGCGCTGATGAGGCTGGTCTCGTCGGGTCGCCCGGGACTCTGCGTCGTGCTGGCCGGCCGGTCGAGCGAGCTCCGCAGCCATTTCGGGAACTGGACGAAGAAGGCGGCGGCCTCCCGCTCCGTGCTGCTGCTCCAGCCCGACGTCGACAACGACGGCACTCTCCTCGGCGCGCAGATCCCGCGGCGCTTCCCCGTCCCGCCCACGGTGGGCCGGGGCTTCGTCAGCCTCGACGGCGAGATCCACTTCGTGCAGTCGGTCTCGCCGACGCCGGCGGACGGCGGCTGATCAGCGCCCTCGGGCGGGTGATCGCGCCTCCGCCACCGAGTCGATCGGCGCGTCCTCCTCGAGAGCGCTCCGATCACTCCGAGACGCACCGATGGAGGTGCGCGGAGGAAGGAGCGCGGAGACGACGAGCACGTCCCGCCCCCGCTCGCCGGAGCACGCAGGGGCGGGACGGCCGGTCAGCTCCCTCCGCCGGCGGCGAAGATGTTCTGCGAGATCGTCGCCAGCTGGCTGCGCAGCTCCTCGAGCTCCTGCTTGGCCTTCTCGAGGGCCGACTTCGTCTCCGGCCAGGTCGACGAGCGGAACTGCGAGGCCAGCGGACCGTCCCAGACGTTCGGATCGGACAGTGTCCGCCCCTGTGCGTCGAGCCGGCTGATCTGATCGGCGAGGCCGCCGTTGACGATCGACTGGATCTGCTGGATCGCGGACTTCGCCTCGTCGGTCGAGAGAACACGTGACATGGATCACACCTTTCTACCCCTGCGGACGGGACCGTCCCGCCCGCTCCCCACTCCACCGTCGTTTCATGAGGATGTCTCGTCATGGTAGAAGGCAAGACAGCACAAACGGCTCGCGTGGCGTCGACGGCTCGACACTGGCGCGGGAGGTCGACTCACTCGCGAGTGGTGATCGCGAAGGGACTGCTCGAGAGGTCCGAGAACGCGCCCACTCGGGCGCGCAGCTCGCAGGACGGAGTCACCGTGAGGGCGGTCACCGTCAGCCCGTCGGACGACACGGCGACCGCGCCGCTGCAGCCGTCGCTGAACCGCACGCCCTCCACTCCGCCCGCGATCGCGTCGAGCATGCTGCTCGCCGGCGCGGACGACGGCGTCGCCAGCAGGGGATTCACGGGGTCCGCCCCGCTCGGCCAGACCGGCACCAGCGTCACCGGCAGCGGGGTCCGGCCGACCGTCCGCGCGGGAGTCTCGATCCGCACATCCCGCAGCCGCTGCACGGGATACGCCGTCCCGGTGACCGCAGGGTCGGCCACCGCCTGTGCCGTCGCTGATGCGGCCGCCGCGAGCCACCCGTCCAGGGCGCTCTGCTCGGCCACCGCGATCGGCACGGTCGCCGTGACGTCGACGATCCCCTGCGCCGGGACGTGCAGGTCCGTCAGGCTCCAACCGCAGCCGACCCCGACTCCGGTGACGCTCGGCCGGTTGCGCACCGCCGTCACTCCGGACCAGCTGGCCGCGGGGCACGCCGCCGCGGCGTCCGGGCCCGGCAGCACCTCGAGGAAGGACCCCGAGAGGGGCGCGCTCTGGGCGGAGTAGGAGATCTCGACGACCACGGCCCGTCGCTCCGCGTCCCAGGTGGCCGATCGCGTCACTCCGAGGCCCGTCGGCAGCGGCCGGTCCTGCTGCCGGGCCGACAGGTCGGCATCCGGCGCCGAGGCCCGTGCTCCGCCGCCGCGCGGCTGGACGGCGAGGAGCACCGCCCCGATGAGCAGGACGCCGGCGCCGAGGGCGGCGAGGATCATCCGCAGACGTCCGCCGCGCCCCCGCCGAGCTGGAGCCTCGAACGGCCGTTCCGCCAGGCGCAGCTCGCGGCGCGGCACCGGGCGGAGCACGGTCGCCTGCGACGACGGGCCGAGCTCGGGAGCGGGCCCCTCCTCCACCGGCTCCGACGACATCTCCACCGCCATCCCGCGGAGGACCGTGCCCGGGCGCTCGGCCTCCTCGAACTCCGCCGCGCCCGCCGCGCGCGGCAGCGCCGGCAGCCCGGCCAGCGCCGGGGAGAGGCGTCGCAGGATCCCCGCCGCCTCCGCAGCCGTCGGCCGCGACGCCGGATCCTTCGCGAGCATCCGGTCCAGGAGCGACGCGAGCCGCGGCGGCAGATCCAGCGGCGGCGGGAGCATCGCGACGTGCCGGTAGGCGACCGCGACATCGGCGCCGGGGCCGGCGAACGGGGTCCGGCCGCACAGCAGCTCGTAGAGCAGGATCCCCGTCGAGTAGACGTCGCTCGGCGGGCCGGCCGCTCCGGTGGCGAGCATCTCGGGCGAGAGGTACTCCGGCGTCCCGATGACACCCGTCGTCGCGCGCGGCCCCTCGGCGACCACGTGAGCGATGCCGAAGTCGGAGACGCGGACGGCGGAGCCCGCATCGTCCGCACCCTCCGCGAGCAGGACGTTGTCGGGCTTCACGTCCCGGTGGACCGTGCCGATCGCATGCGCGGCGGCGAGAGCGTCGAGGATCGAGGCCGCCACGGGCAACGCATCGACCGCCGGGAGGGTGCCCTCGTCCCGCAGCAGCTCCCGCAGCGGTCCACCGCCGACGAGCTCCATCACGATCCCGAGCGTCTCCCCCTCCACGACGAGGTCGAGCACCTCCACGACGTGCGGGTGCCGCAGACGGGTGAGCACCGACCTCTCACGGACGAACCGCTCGACCAGGCCCGCGTCGTGCACGTGCTCACCGCGGAGGAGCTTCGCCGCGCGGTCCGGCCCCTGCGCGTCGGCGACGCGCCACACCTCGCCCGCGGCACCCGAGCCGATCCGCTCGAGCAGGCGGTAGCGCGCCCCTAGCGGATCCCCAGCACTCCTCGCCATGCCGCCTCCCGATCCGAGCTTCCGTCATCTTCGAGAGGAAACATAGCGGAGACCGCTCGGGCGGATCAGCGGTGGCGCATCGGCCTGATCAGAACCCCTCGTTGGCGCGCGGTGCGTAGTCGGCGCCCAGCGCCTCCAGCTCGTCGGCGGTCAGCTCCACGTCCAGCGACGCGACCGCGTCGTCGAGGTGGTGGAGCTTCGTGGCTCCGACGATCGGAGCGGTGACCGCCTCCTGCTGCCGGACCCAGGCGAGCGCCACCTGCGCACGGGGCACGCCGCGCTGCTCGGCGATGCGTGCGACGGTCGCGACGGTCCGCCGGTCGGCCTCCTCCTGCTGGCGGTAGAGGGTGCCGCCGAAGACGTCGGTCTCGGTGCGCGCCGTGGTCTCGTCCCAGTCGCGGGTGAGCCGGCCCCGGGCGAGCGGCGACCACGGGATCACGCCGACTCCCTGGTCGACGCAGAAGGGGTGCAGCTCGCGCTCGTCCTCGCGCTGGATCAGGTTGTACTGGTCCTGCATCGAGACGAACCGCGTCCAGCCGCCCAGATCCGCGGTGTACTGCGCCTTCGCGAACTGCCACGCCCACATGCTCGAGGCGCCGATGTAGCGCGCCCTGCCCGAGCGGACGACGTCGTGGAGCGTCTCCATCGTCTCCTCGATCGGCGTCTCGGGGTCCCAGCGGTGGATCTGGTAGAGGTCGACGTAGTCCGTGCCGAGACGCCGGAGGCTGTCGTCGATCGCGCTGAGGATGTGCCGCCGCGAGAGGCCGCCGCCGTTGGGGCCGGGGCGCATCCGCCCGTGGACCTTCGTGGCGATCACGACCTCCTCGCGGACCGCGAAGTCCGCGAGCGCCCGGCCGACGAACTCCTCGCTCGTGCCGTCGGAGTAGACGTCCGCCGTGTCGAACGTGGTGACGCCGAGCTCCAGCGCCCGCCGGAGGAAGGTCCGCGACTCCTCCTCGCCCATGCTCCAGCCGTGGGCACCGCGGTCGGGAGCGCCGAAGCTCATGCAGCCGAGGACGATCGAGGAGATCTGCAGGCCGCTGGAGCCGAGTCGGGTGGAGTCCATGCGCGTCGCTTCCGTGTCGAGGAGGGGGTCCCTCCAGCGTCGCACCCGCGAGCGGCGGCGCGCCAGCCGTCCGGCTACACGGCCGGATCGCGACGAGTGGCGGCGACCACGCTCGGGAGGAACAGCGCGACGACGGCCACCGCGGCCGGCGCCAGCAGCGCCCAGCCGATGTCGGGCACGGCGTACTGGCCCTGGAAGGCGCCGAGCGCCACGGCCATCATCACCAGCTGGATCGTCAGCGCCGACGCGCGCATCCAGCCTCGCCGTCGCACGGCGCCGAGCGTCGTCGCGGCGGCCCAGCACACGGCGATCAGCGCGAGGACGACGATGGCGATCCCGCCGCCGACCGTATCGGCCCTAGTCGTCAGCAGCTCGAGCACGAGCCACGCCGCGACCCCGGCGACGGCGAGCGTCTCGAGGGCCAGGACCGCGATCAGCACCACCAGACCGAGCGGCCGGGAGGCGGTCGGGCGGGGTCCGCGGGACCCGTTCGCGTCAGCGGTCACAGGCACATCCCATCCAGGACTCTTGATTCGGGCTCATCCCCGTGACAGGCTAGTCCAGTTCGTTTCACCGCTCACAGGGTCGTGGGTTTCCGCCGATGTGAACATCCGATCCCGCCGCGCCGTCAGGCAAGGGGGCGAGCCGGATGACCAGCACTGGAGCCGGGTGGCCGACGCAGTGCTCACGCATCGCGTCGAGTGCACCGGCAAGAACCGAGCGTTCTCCCGTCCACCACCCCGATCCACCCCGCGCTCCAGCACGGGGCCTCGTGGCGTGCGCCGGTGAGGGCGCGGAGGTCGAGTACTGGTCGGGATCGTCGGCGTGGATCGATCATCCCACCCGAACACTGCGTGGTTCCTCCACGCACGCCTTCACACAAGGAGCACCCGCATGGACTGGCGCGACAAGGCCGCTTGCCTCACCGCAGACCCCGAGCTTTTCTTCCCGGTCGGCAACACCGGCCCGGCCGTGGACCAGATCGAGAAGGCGAAGTCGGTGTGCGCACGCTGCACCGTCACCGAGGTCTGCCTCCAGTACGCCCTCGAGACCGGCCAGGACTCGGGCGTGTGGGGCGGCCTCAGCGAGGACGAGCGTCGCGCCCTGAAGCGCCGCGCCGCTCGCGCACGCCGCGCCTCCTAGGTGCACGAGCCGCTCGGCGGCACGAACGACCCCGACCCCCGTCGCCTCTCGGCAGCGGGGGTCGCGTCGTCTCCGGGCTCAGGAGCGGGCGCGCTCCAGCCACCGCAGCGGCACCTCGATGGTGACCTCGGTGCCGCGCCCGACCAGCGTGTGCCAGTCGATGGTGCCGCCGAGCTCGCCCTGGATGAGCGTGCGCACGATCTGCGTGCCCAGGCCCGATCCGACCTTGCCCTCCGGCAGCCCGACGCCCGTGTCGCGCACCTTCACCGTGAGCTCGTCGTCGCTGCGCGAGGCGACGATCTCCACGTCGCCCTCCCGTCCGGCCAGGCCGTGCTCGACGGCGTTGGTGACCAGCTCGGTCAGGGCGAGGGCGAGCGGAGTCGCGTACTCGCTGGGCAGGTTGCCGAAGCTCCCCGTCAGCTTCGGGTGCACCGTGGTGTTGTGGGTCGAGGCGACCTCGGCGATCAGCAGCAGCACCCGGTCGAAGACCGCGTCGAAGTCGACGTTCTGGTTCAGCCCCTCCGAGAGCGTGTCGTGCACGACCGCGATGGCGGCGACGCGGCGCATCGCCTGCGTGAGCGCCTCCCGGGCGAGGTCGGAGTGGGTGCGCCTGGCCTGGATCCGCAGCAGCGAGGCCACGGTCTGCAGGTTGTTCTTCACGCGGTGGTGGATCTCGCGGATCGTCGCGTCCTTGGTGATGAGCTCCCGCTCCTGGTGGCGCAGCTCCGTCACGTCGCGGCACAGGACGACGGCGCCGACCCGCTCGCCGCGGTCGCGGATCGGGATCGCGCGCAGCGACACCGTCACTCCGCGGGCCTCGATGTCGGTTCGCCACGGCGCCCGGCCGGTCACGACCAGCGGGAGCGACTCGTCGATGACGACCTTCCCCGCGATCAGCTTCGTCGTGACCTCGGCGAGCGACTCCCCCTCGAGCTCGTCGGCGAAGCCGATGCGGTTGAACGCCGAGAGGGCGTTGGGGCTCGCGAACGTGGTGACGCCGTCGACGTCCAGGCGGATCAGGCCGTCGGACGCGCGCGGCGCCCCGCGGCGAGGACCGGTCGGCGCGCCCAGATCGGGGAAGTCGCCCGAGGCGATCATCGAGAAGAGGTCGTTCGCGCAGTCGTTGAACGTCAGCTCCTGCCGGCTCGGCGTGCGTGTCTCGCTGAGGTTGGTGTGGCGCGTGACGACCGCGATGGGGCGGTCCGTCGTCCCGCCGTCGGAGGCCCCCAGGCGGCGCAGGACGGGCACCGCGCGCACGCGGGTGGGCGTCTCCTCGAACCAGTCCGGGGCGGAGGTGTCGACGATCCGCGCGGTCTCGAACGCCTCGACGACCTGGGCGCGCCACTCCGACTTGATCCTCTGCCCGACGAAGTCGCGGTAGAAGAGCGTCGCCGCGCTGCTGGGGCGCGCGTGGGCGACGGCGACGAAGCTGTCGTCGGCCGTGGGCACCCAGAGCACGATGTCGGCGAAGGCCAGGTCGGCGAGCAGCTGCAGGTCGCCGACGAGCAGGTGCAGCCATTCGACGTCCGCTTCGTCGGATCGGCCGTGGGAGAGGACGAGGTCACTGAGGGTCGACACCCGACAAGCCTAGGGCGCGGCCGGGCGGCGCACGCCGGGCTCGCTGTCCACAGCTCGGGACGGCCGACGATTATCCACAGTCTGCGCCTCTGCCTTCCATGAGCATCCCTCGACTGCTTCGATGAGGTCGTCCTCGCGTGCCGACCCAGCGCGCCCCGCCCGTCGAGCAGAGAGGTGACCCGGACCCGTGAACAGCTCGTCCTGCCCCAGGAGATCGCCGCATGAGCCTTCCCCTCCACGCCTTCGACTACCGCACCCTCCCCCTCGACCCCGAGGCGGCCGTGGAGCGGCTCACCCTCGCGGAGTTCTTCGCCCCGCAGCCTGCGACCCGCGCGGAGCTGCCCGAACCGGAGCCCCTGCTCGCCCGGCTCACGCACCTCGTGATCGAGATCCTCGAGGGCTCGCGCGAGATCGACCAGATCGCGCGGTGGCTGAGCGACGAGGTCTACCACCACCTGCAGAAGCGGGTCGTGCTCGCGGCCCGCGCCCGCAGCCTGCGGAAGCGGACGGCGCAGCGCGTCCCGTTCACGGTCGGACGGGTGATCGTCACGGAGCCGCGGGACGGTGTCGTCGAGGGAGTCGTGCTGGTGCATCACCGCGCACGGAGCCGGGCCGTCGCGATCCGGCTCGAAGGCACGGACGCGCGCTGGCGTGCCACCGCGATCAACGTGCTGTGAGGAGCGGGTCAGCGCTCCGGGGCGGCCGCACCGGCCGGGAGCACGATCTCCACTCCCCTGTCGCGCAGGGCCTCCTCGAGCTCCGGGGGCGGCGGTGACGAGATGATCCGCGCGACCGAGCTCCGCGACCTCCTCGGGGACGGCTTCACCGCCGCCGACTACGACCACATCGGCGGACTCCCTCCCCAGCCCGGCTCGCAAGCGGTGTGCGCAGCGGTGGAGTCGGCGCTCGAGGCCTGCTGCGTCCCCGGGCTCGTCCTCGAGACGGACCGGCCGACGACGATCGGCCTCGGCGACACCTTCGCCGGCGGCTTCGTCTCGGCTCTCGCGCGCGGCGAGTCCTGACGGCGGGCGAGGCCGGGCTCCGAGCCTCCGCAGGAACGCCGACGGCCCCGGACACCCGCTGCTGCGGGACCGGGGCCGAGGGCGTCGTCCGGGGAGGACTCAGCGGCGCTTGGACTGCGCGCGTCGCTCCTCGCGGTTGGCGGGGGCGTCCGAGCCGCCCGGCTTCTGGCCGAAGGCGCCGGTCGTCGGAGTCTCCTCCGCCTCGCCCTCGGGGAGCGCCTTGCGGGCCTCCTCGGCGCGGGCCTTCGCGGTGGCCGCCTGCTGCACCTGTCCGCGCTGGTCGCGGACCTCGACGCCGCCGGTGTCGCTCGGAGCCGAGTAGCTGAGCTTCTCGGCCGGAGCGACCGGCTGAGCGAGGCCCTTGGCCGCGACTCCGGCGACCTCGCCCTGCTTCTGGGTCACCTCGACCTCGAGGTTGAAGAGGAAGCCGACGGTCTCCTCGCGGATCTGCCCCATCATCTGCTGGAACAGGGCGAAGCCCTCGCGCTGGTACTCGACCAGCGGGTCGCGCTGGGCCATCGCGCGCAGGCCGATGCCGTCCTTGAGGTAGTCCATCTCGTAGAGGTGGTCGCGCCAGCGGCGGTCGATCACCGAGAGCACGACGCGGCGCTCGAGCTCGCGCATGGCGGGAGAGCCCAGCTGCTCCTCGCGGTGCTGGTAGGCGAGCTGCGCGTCCGAGAGGATCTCGCGGCGCATGAACTCCTTGTTGATGCGGCCGCGGCTGCCCGCCTCCTGCACCACCTCGTCGATGGTGAGGCTGATCGGGTACAGCGTCTTCAGCTCGGTCCAGAGGGCGTCGAAGTCCCAGTCGTCGCCGTTGCCGTCGCCGGTGTGCACCTCGAGGATCTCGTCGATCACGTCGACGAGGAACTTCTGGGTGCGCTCGTGCAGGTCGTCGCCCTCGAGGATGTGGCGGCGGTCCGAGTAGATCGCCTCGCGCTGGCGGTTGAGGACGTCGTCGTACTTGAGGACGTTCTTGCGGATCTCGGCGTTGCGGGCCTCGACCTGCGACTGGGCGCTGCGGATGGCGCGCGAGACGACCTTCGACTCGATGGCGATGTCGTCCGGGACGTTGCCGCGGCCCATGAGCGCCTCGGCGGCGCCGGAGTTGAACAGGCGCATGAGGTCGTCGGTGAGCGAGAGGTAGAAGCGGCTCTCCCCCGGGTCGCCCTGGCGCCCCGAGCGTCCGCGGAGCTGGTTGTCGATGCGGCGCGACTCGTGGCGCTCGGTGCCGAGCACGTAGAGGCCGCCGGCGGCCTGGACCTTCTCGGCCTCCTCGCCCACCTTCTCCTTGACGGCGGCGAAGACCTCGTCCCACGCGGCCTCGTACTCCTCCGGAGTCTCGGAGGGGTTCAGGCCCTTGGCCGTCATCTCGGAGACCGCGAGGAACTCGGCGTTGCCGCCGAGCATGATGTCGGTGCCTCGACCGGCCATGTTGGTCGCGACGGTGACGGCGCCGAGGCGGCCGGCCTGGGCGACGATGGCCGCCTCCCGCGCGTGGTTCTTGGCGTTCAGGACCTCGTGGCGCACGCCCTTCTTGGCGAGCAGGCGCGAGAGGTACTCGCTCTTCTCGACGCTGGTCGTGCCGACGAGGACCGGCTGCCCGGCCGCGTGGCGCTCCGCGATGTCCTCGACGACCTGGGCGAACTTGACCTGCTCGTTCTTGTAGACGAGGTCGGCGTTGTCGATGCGCTGCATCTTGCGGTTCGTCGGGATCGGGACGACGCCGAGCTTGTAGGTCGACATGAACTCGGCGGCCTCGGTCTCGGCCGTTCCGGTCATGCCGGAGAGCTTCGCGTAGAGGCGGAAGTAGTTCTGGAGCGTGACGGTGGCCAGTGTCTGGTTCTCGGCCTTGACCTGCACGCCCTCCTTCGCCTCGATGGCCTGGTGGATGCCCTCGTTGTAGCGGCGTCCGGCCAGGATGCGGCCGGTGTGCTCGTCGACGATCAGGACCTCGCCGTTCAGCACGACGTAGTCCTTGTCCTTCTTGAACAGCGCGCGCGCCTTGATGGCGTTGTTGAGGAACGAGATCAGCGGGGTGTTCGCCGACTCGTAGAGGTTGTCGATGCCGAGGTAGTCCTCGACCTTCTCGATGCCGGGCTCGAGGACGCCGACGGTGCGCTTCTTCTCGTCGACCTCGAAGTCCTCGCCCTCGTCGAGGCGCTTGGCGAGGTTGGCGAACTCCGCGAACCAGCGATTCGCCTCGCCCGAGGCCGGTCCGGAGATGATCAGCGGGGTGCGGGCCTCGTCGATGAGGATCGAGTCGACCTCGTCGACGATGGCGTAGAAGTGGCCGCGCTGGACCATGTCCTGCGCCTGCCACGCCATGTTGTCGCGGAGGTAGTCGAAGCCGAACTCGTTGTTCGTGCCGTAGGTGATGTCGGCCGAGTACTGCTCGCGGCGCTGCTCCGGGGTCTGGCCCGAGAGGATCACTCCGGTCGTCATGCCGAGGGCGCGGAACACGCGCCCCATCAGCTCGGACTGGTACGACGCGAGGAAGTCGTTGACCGTGACGATGTGCACGCCGCGGCTGGCGATCGCGTTGAGGTAGGCCGGGAGGGTCGCGACGAGCGTCTTGCCCTCTCCGGTCTTCATCTCGGCGATGTTGCCCAGGTGCAGGGCGGCGCCGCCCATGAGCTGCACGTCGAAGTGGCGGAGGCCGAGCGTCCGGCGCGAGGCCTCGCGGACGGCGGCGAACGCCTCCGGCAGCAGGTCGTCGAGGGACTCGCCGTTCGAGTAGCGCTCGCGCAGCTCGACGGTCTCGTTCTTCAGCTCCTCGTCGCTGAGGTGCGTGAAGTCCTCTTCGAGGGCGTTGACGGCCTTCGCGTAGTTCTCGAGGCGACGGATAACCCGCCCCTCCCCGACGCGAAGGACCTTTTCGAGGACAGAGGCCACGGGGTACTCCAAAAAAGTAGAAGACAGGAGTCGCGCGCCGGAGCGCGGACCGCGACCAGCCTAGCCGGGGCGGGCGGCGAGCGGTCGGGGCGACGCGTCCGCCCTGGGCGGACTCCCTGCCTGGGCACGGGGAGGGCCCCGGAGCGGATGCTCCGGGGCCCGGGGTCGGATCTCAGCCGGCGGCCTGCTCGGCGAGCTCGTCGGCCTCGTCGCCGAGGCCGATCACGCCGTAGTCCCAGCCCTTGCGGCGGTAGACCACGCTCGGGCGGTTCGTGTCGGAGTCGATGAAGAGGTAGAAGTCGTGTCCGACCAGCTCCATGTAGTCGACGGCGTCGTCGACGGTCATCGAGACGGAGGCGAAGACCTTCTTGCGGATGACGACGGGGCAGTACGGCTCCTCGACCTCGTCCTCCACCGGCACCGGCGCCTCCTGCACGGGGATGACGCCCGTGCTCAGCTGCTCCAGCACCGCCGCGTCGGCCGGCTGGATGGCGACGACGCTGAAGTCGTCGGCGGCCGCGTCGCGGAGCGAGGTCGGCCGATGCTGGCCCCGATGGACCTTCTTCCGGTCCTTCGCGCGTCTCACCCGTTCGAGCAGCCGGCCGATGGCGACGTCGAACGCCGCGTACTTGTCGGCTCCGCTCGCCTCGGCCCGGACCACGGGCCCCTTGCCGATCAGCGTCAGCTCCACGCGGTCGCCGCCGGCCGAGCCCTTGCCCTCGGCGTGCCTGCTCGCCTTGATCTCGAGTGCGAGAGCACGATCGGCGAGGTGCGCCACCTTGTCCGACTTCTCCGTCGCGTACGCGCGGAAGCGATCGGTGATGTCGATGTTGCGTCCTGTGATGTCGATGTCCATGACAACCTCCCAGTCGAGTACGGCGTGCCGCCTTTCTCCGGGGCGGACCGTTCACGCCGTGCCCCCACCGTAGACCCCGGCCACCGGATCGTCACCGGGAGTTCGTCCGGATTCTGCTGCTACGTTCCCTCCTCGTTGCGCGGTGCCGGCCAGGGCCGCCGCGGCCCGGACCGTCCCGCCGGCCGCACGCACGGCGCGCCGGAGCTCGAGCAGGGTCGCGCCGGAGGTGACCACGTCGTCGACGAGGACCACCGGCGGCCACGACGAGAGCGGACGGCGGGCGCGGAACGCCCCGTCGAGGTTGCCGCGCCGCTCGATGCGGCCGAGCCCGACCTGGTCGCGGACCATCCGCGACCGCCGGAGAGGACGCGCCGCCCGCCCTCCCGCCGCGGCGACCAGCTGCGCGACGGGATCGGCGCCCCGCCGCACGCGGCCGAGCCAGGAGCCGGGCGGGACGACCAGGATCGCGGGGCTGCCTGCGAGCGCCGCGCCGAGGGCCGGACGCAGCAGCGCGCCGAGCGGGGCGAGGCAGGCCGTGCGGCCCTCCTCCTTCAGCGCGACGACGAGGCGGCGCACCGTGCCCTCGTAGGGGGCACCGGTGACGACGAGGAGCGGATCGTCCGGCGGCCCGACGACGCGGGTCAGCAGGCAGGCCGAGGCGGCCGCGTCGGCCGAGCAGTCCGGACAGGGCGCCCGGCTCGTCGGCTCTCCGCAGGCGGGGCACTCCAGCGGGAGGAGGACGGCGAGGGCGTCGAGCAGGTGATCGGAGAGCATGCCTCCACGTTCGCCGTCCGGGCCGCGGCGCGGGGGGTGGATCCGTCGGATCGGGACGATCCGCCTGCCCGACGCGCCTGGGGAGGAGCATCCGGAGCGCGCCGCCGTCGGAAGGGCTCGTCGCCGCCGACAGGACCGGTCAGGACCCCATGCCGGTCTGCGCCGCGAGCAGCCGGATGTCCGTCGCGGTCGTCTGCCAGGCCGAGCCCCGCTGCTGCCGGAGCTCCCCGCCCTCGGCGAGGATGCGGATCTGGGTCGAGGTGTTGCCCGCGGCGATCTGGACCGTGCCCGTCGTCGTGCCGAGCGCCGTGGCGCCTCCGCCGAGCAGGTTCATCGTGACGGCGTCCTCTCCCGTCGAGCCGCGGACGACCGACACCACGTCGAGCTCGTCCGTCCAGGCCGCGGCGACCGCGGTCCCCAGGGTCGAGCGGAGGACGACCGGCTCGCCGACCGCCACCGGGTCGCCGTCCCGTGAGCGGGTGATGCCGGCCACCAGCACCGTCGCCTGCTGCCCGTCCTGGGCGAGCGCCAGCATCCGGGTGCCGTCGCGCGACACGGCGATCGAGGCGAGCGACTCGACCTCGCTCCAGGCCGTCGCGACCTGCATCGAGCGCGAGCCGTCCGCGGAGTACGCCACCAGCTGCCCGGGCGAGGCCGACGGCACCGACCAGACGTACCCGAGCGGATCGATCGTCGGCGCGACGAGGCCCGACCGCGCGTCGAGGAGGACGTCGGCGCCGTCGGGCTCCACGAGGCTCACGCCCGCGGCGGTGAGCACGGCGGCCGACGCGTCCGAGTCGGCCCCGCGCTGCTCGCCGAGGACCGCGGCCCGCGGCTGCAGCGCCTCGATCCGATCCGAGATCCCGAGGCCGGCCAGCCCGGAGGAGCCGAGGAATCCGAAAGCGTCGTCGGTCAGCACGAGCGGCCGGGTGTCGACGCGGGGCGAGGTCGGCAGGCCGGTGACCTCGGAGGGGACGTCGATCGGGTTCTGCTCGACCGAGAGCGCGACTCCGGTGACGTTCGAGACGTTCGCGAGGCTCCGGTTCAGCTGCAGCGCCATCAGCCGCCACTGCGCCGGATCGGCCTCGAGAGCGGCCGGGTTCAGGTCGACCACGGCGCGCTGCGACTCGACCGGGACGGTCTCGGCCGCCAGCGTCGTCCCGGTCGGGAAGGCCGACACGACGGCGGCGGAGTCCCGCAGCCACGGCGTGGGGCCGCGCAGCAGCTCGGTGACGATCGTGGTGCTGGTGGAGCTGTCGGCGCGCGAGGCGAACCAGCGCAGGTCCGGCACGAGGTACTGGTATGCGGGGTCGAAGAAGTAGAGCGCGTGCGTCGAGAAGACCTGCTCGAAGGTGGTGCGGTCGATCACCACGCCGCTCGGCGGCGCGCTGATGCGCCACTCGCCGTTCTCCTGGACGAAGCCGTAGTCGAGGGTCAGGCCGGCCGTGGTGGCGACGTCGGTGTAGACGCCGGTCGCGTCGACCTCGGCGACGGGCGTGATCGTCAGCGAGAGCGTGGATCCCGACTGCGGCGAGGCGGAGCGCTGGCCCTCGTCGACCGTCACGTGCTCGCCCGGCGTCCAGTCGGCTCCGGTGGAGAGGAACTCGCGGGCGATCTTGTAGTTGTTCTGCGGGCTCGACGCGGCGTCGATGAAGCCGGTCAGGATGTCGCGCTGCGACGCACCGACGGCGGGTCCCGACGGGAGGAAGTCGTACTGGAGGTCCTGCGGCGCGGTGTCGGGCCGTCCGACTCCGACGTCGCCGTCCCGCGGGATGCCGGCGCACCCGGCCAGCCCGAGCGCGAGCAGCGCGGCGGCCGCGACGGCGCGGAGGACGCCGCGCCTCACGGGAGCACCCCCGCGGCCCCGACCGGAGGAGCCTGCAGCGGCGGGAGGACGATCGGGCCGCTGTAGGCCTGCTCGCCCGCGTCGACCGGGGGCAGCGGGAGCGGCGAGGCCTCGATCCGCTCGCCGCGGTGGCGGGGCACGGTCAGGCGGAAGCAGGCGCCGCGATCGGGCACTGACCAGACCTGCAGCCAGCCGTGGTGCAGGGCGGTGTCCTCCTGCGCGATGGAGAGGCCGAGGCCGGTGCCGCCGAGCGTGCGGCGGCGGGACGGGTCGGCGCGCCAGAAGCGGTCGAAGACGCGCACCACCTCCTCGCTGCTCATGCCGTGCCCGTAGTCGCGCACGGCGAGGGCGACCGCGCTGGCGTTGCTGTCGACGGTGACGACGACCTCGCGGCCGTCGCCGTGCTCGATCGCGTTGCCCAGCAGGTTGCGGACGATCCGGCGGATGCGGCGCGGATCGAGGTCGGCGTCGAAGTAGCCGCCCGGGGCGGAGAGAGTGAGCCGGGAGCCGTTCGCCTCCGCGATCCCGCGCATCGCCTCGATCTCGTCGCCGGCCAGCTTCACCAGGTTGACCGGCTCGAGCTCGAGCTCGGCCGACCCCGCGTCGTGGCGGGAGATCTCGAGCAGGTCGGCGAGGAGGCTCTCGAAGCGGTCGATCTGGCTGTGCAGCAGCTCGACCGTGCGCTCGGCGACCGGGGCGAAGTCCTCGCGCTGGTCGTAGAGCACGTCCCCGGCCAGCTTCATCGTCGTCAGCGGCGTCCGGAGCTCGTGCGAGACGTCCGAGACGAACCGCTGCTGGACCTGGCTGAGCGTCGCGAGCTCGCTGATCCGGTCCTGCAGGCTGTCGGCCATGCCGTTGAAGGACCGGGCGAGGGTCGCGATCACGTCCTGGCCCCGCTCGGGGATCCGCACGTCGAAGTCGCCGGCGGCGAGGCGCTGGCTCGTCTCGGCCGCGACCCGGACCGGGGCGACGACGATCCGCACGACGACCCAGCTGACCGCTCCGATCAGCAGGATGAGCAGGATCCCCGCCACGTTGAGCACCTGCTGCACGAACTGGAGCGTGCGCTCCGCGTCCGCGAGGGAGTAGCCGATGTACAGCTCGTAGCGCCCGGCCGAGCTCGGCAGCTCGAGGGTCGAGCCGACGAGGATGCCGGGCTGCTGCTGACCGGAGGCGTCGAGCGTCACCGACTGCCAGTACTGCCCGTCGGAGCCCGCCTGCACCCGCTCGCGCAGCGCGTCGCTGATCACGCCGTTCTGCAGCTCACGGTTGTAGATGTCCTGGGGCGCCAGCGAGGACGCCTCCTGGTCGGGCGAGCGCACGACGGCGATCAGCGCGGAGGAGGAGGCGTCCCGGACGGCGGTGCGCACCGAGCTCATCACCTCCTCCATGTCCTGGCGGGTGGAGACTGTGGCGGCGTCGAGGTATCCCTGCGCGGCCCGGGTCGCGCGCGACGTGTCGCCCGTGACCTGCGTCAGCCGTGACTGGAACAGGTTGTCGCTGATGCTGTACGAGAGGTAGACGCCGGTCGAGCCGATGGCGATGCCGCTGAGCAGGACCGTGATCGCGACCGCGCGGAACTGCAGCGACGTGCGCCACACCCCGAGCACGCGGCGGGGCCACCGGCGCACGTCGGGAGCGGCGAGGCGGGGCACGGTCAGCCCGGGAGGACGGCGCCGGCGCGGTAGCCGACGCCGCGCACGGTCATCACGATGCGGGGGTCGTCCGGGTCCTTCTCGACCTTGGCGCGTAGGCGCTGGACGTGCACGTTCACGAGGCGGGTGTCGGCCTTGTAGTGGTAGCCCCAGACCTGCTCGAGCAGCATCTCGCGGGTGAAGACCTGCTGGGGCTTGGAGGCGAGGGCGAGGAGGAGGTCGAACTCGAGCGGGGTCAGGCCGATGCGCGTCTCGCCGCGGCGGACCTCGTGGCCGGCGACGTCGAGGCTCAGGTCCCCGACCTGCAGCACCGCGTTCGCGGCGGCGGTGGCGGGACGCAGGCGCGTCCTGATCCGCGCGACGAGCTCCTTGGGGTCGAACGGCTTGACCATGTAGTCGTCGGCGCCGGACTCGAGGCCCTGCACGACGTCGGAGGTGTCGGACTTGGCCGTCAGCATGATGACGGGGACGCCGGACTCGGCGCGGATCGCGCGGCACACCTCGATCCCGTCGATCCCGGGCAGCATCAGGTCGAGCAGGACCAGGTCCGGCCGGGCCCGCCGGAAGGCCTCGAGGGCGCCGGAGCCGTCCGCGCAGAAGGAGACGTCGTACCCGTCGGCGCGCAGGACGATGCCGATCATCTCGGCCAGGGCGGCGTCGTCGTCGACCACCAGAATGCGCGCGCTCATCGGTCTGCTCTTCCTCGTCTCGGGTCGCGCCCGCCCACGGCGCGCACGGTGACCCGACCCAGGCTAACCGACGCACCTCTCCATGGGCGGGGAGCGGGCTCTGCGGGCTAAGGGGGTCCGCTCGGGGGAGGACCCCGCCCGCACGCCTGTGACAGCATGGAGGGGATGACCGACGCAGCTCAGTGGCCCCCGCCCGCAGGGCGTCCGGACGACGCGGCCGTCCCGGCGCAGGACGGCGACCGGCGCAGGCCGCTGCCCGCTCCCGTCGCCCCGGCCTGGTCGCCCGCGCCGCCGAGCGCAGGCCCCGTACCACCCGGTCCCGCCGGGGGCTCCTGGTCGCCCGCCGGCGCCGGCCCCTGGTCGCCCGGACGCCCAGCGCCCGGCTGGACTCCCCCGCCCAAGCCCGGTCTCGTGCCGCTGCGCCCGCTCGGCTTCGGCACCCTGCTCGGCGCCCCGTTCCAGGTCCTCCGCCGCAGCCCCCGCACGACCCTGGGCGTCGCCCTGCTGGTGCAGGGCCTCGGGTCGGTGCTCGCTCTGGCGGTCTACGGCCTGATCGCGGTGCTCGCCGTCGGGCGCATCGCGCAGGCGGAGTCCGCCGACCGCGACGCCGTCGGCGCGGGCTCCCTCGCGGTCGTGGTCCTGGCCGCCCTCATCCCCCTCGCCGTCTCGCTCGCCAGCGGTGCCCTCGTGCAGGGCGTGGTCGTGCTCGAGGTCACCCGCGGCGTCCTCGGCGAGCGGGCGACCTTCCGACAGCTGCTCGCCCGGCTGCGGGGCCGCTTCTGGGCGCTGATCGGCTGGACGGTCCTGCAGGGCGTCGGCTACCTCCTCCTGGTGCTCCTCGCCGTGGCGCTCGCCGTGCCGCTGTTCGTCATCGGAGCGATGGACGGGACGTCGAGCGCGATCGTCGGCGGGATCCTGGTACTCGTCGGCTCCGGCCTGGTCGCCCTCGCGCTGGGGGTCTGGCTGTCGACGAAGCTCGCCCTGGTTCCGAGCCTGATCGTCGTCGAGCGGCTGCCGCTGCGCCGTGCGGTGGCGCGCTCCTGGCGGCTGGTGGCGGGCGGCTTCTGGCGCACCTTCGGCGCGCTCGCGCTGATGACCGTGATCATCCAGGTCGCCGGCCAGATCGTGGCCACGCCGTTCAGCCTGCTCATCCCGATCGCCGGCGCCCTGATCGCCCCGACCGACCCGGACGCGCAGCTCGTCACCTCGCTCGTGGTGACGATCGCCTCCGTCGCCGTGGGCTTCGTGATCGGCGCCGTCGGCACCGTGCTCCAGTCGGCCGTGACGGGCCTGGTCTACCTCGACCGACGGATGCGCCGCGAGGGCTTCGACCTGGTGCTGATGCGCCACGTCGAGGAGCGCGCGGCGGGCCGCCCCTCCCCCGATCCCTTCCCCGTGCCGGAGCGCCCGTGATCCTCGCCGCGGCCCCTCTCGAGCCCGACGCGGAGCAGGCGCGCCGACTCCTCCTCGAGGAGCTCGCCGACCCGCGCTACCGGGCGGCCGAGCCGACCCTCTTCGACCGGGTGGTGCAGGCGGTGCGCGACTGGTTCGCCTCCCTCACGCTGCAGGGCGACGGCCCGCCGGTGCCGATCGCCGCCGTGATCGGCGTGCTGGTGCTGGTGGCGCTCGTGGTCGCCGCGCTCGTCATCGCGGGACGGCCCCGCGCCGGTCGCCGCAGCACCGTCACGGGAGCGGTGCTCGCCGACGACGACACCCGCTCGGCCGCGATCCTCCGCTCGCTCGCCGAGGCCGCGGCCGCCCGCGGGGACTGGGACGAGGCGCTCGTCGAGCGCTTCCGCGCCCTGGTGCGCTCCCTCGACGAGCGGACCGTCCTGCGGGTCTCGCCCGGCACGACCGCGCTCGGCCTGGCGTCGCGCGCCTCTGCGGCCTTCCCCTCCTCCGCCGCCGCGCTGCGCCGCACGGCCGACGACTTCGACCGCGTGCGCTACCTCGGGCAGCCCTGCGGCCCGGCCGAGTACGAGCGGGTCGCGGCTCTGGACCGCGAGCTCGCCGCGGCCTCGCCGATCCTGGACGCCCTGGCGGCGCCCCGGTGAGCGCCGACACGGTCTCCAGCCCGACCCTCGGCGCGCTGCTGCGCCGCGGACGGGTGTGGGTGCTCCTGCTCGTGATCGTCGCGGTCGGCACTCTGCTGCTCACCGTCGCGACCGGGACCCGGGTGGTCGCCCCGGACCTCGACGTCGACAGCGCGACCCCGGACGGCGCCCGCGCGCTCGCCCAGGTGCTGCGCGATCAGGGCGTCGAGGTCGTCCGCGCCGACGACCTGGACTCCGCTCTCGCCGCCTCCTCCCCGGACGCGACACTGCTCGTCGACGACCCGGACGTGGCCCTCGACGAGGCCCAGTACCGCCGGCTCGCCCGCGCCTCGGCCTCGCTCGTCCTGGTGACCCCGGGAGGAGCCGCGCTCGACGCCCTGCTGCCGGACGTCCGCTTCGCCGGCTCCCCGGCCGGCGACGGCCCCTTCCGCGCCGAGTGCCCGCTCCCGGCGGCCGAGCGCGCCGGGACGCTCCCCGCCGGAGGGAGCACGTACCGGATCCTCGACGACGGCGACGCGGTCGGCTGCTTCCCCTCAGGCGACGACGGCTTCCTGCTCGTGAGCACAGGGTTCCCGCAGGGCGCCGACGTCACCGCGATCGGCGACGCCGACCTCCTCCGCAACGGCACCATCGGCCAGGACGGCCGCGCCGCTCTCGCACTCGGACTGCTCGGCGGTGAGGACCGGCTGGTCTGGTACCGCGCCGGAGCCGCCGACTCGGCGAGCACCGCCCCTGCACCCGCCGACCTCGCCCCCGGCTGGGTGACTCCGGCTCTCCTGCTGCTGGTGGCCGTGTTCGTCGCCTCCGCCGTCTGGCGCGGCCGCCGGCTCGGCCCGCTCGCGGTCGAGCCGCTGCCGGTCGTCGTGCATGCGAGCGAGACGGCCCGCGGCCGCGCGCGGCTCTACGCGCGCGGAGCCCTGCGGCCCCGCGCCCTCGACGCACTGCGCATCGGCACCCTCCGGCGGACGGCCGCGCTTCTGGGACTCGCTCCGGCGACCGGGGTCGACGAGATCGTCGCCGTCGCCGCCGAGCGCCTCGGCCGCGATCAGGCCGCGCTGCGCCGGCTGCTCGTCGACGACCTGCCGGGCGACGACGCCGCCCTCGTGGCCGCCTCCGACGAGCTCCTCCGCTTCGAGAGCGCGCTCCGCGCCGCCCTCTCCCCGACGACCGCCCGACGACCGGAAGGCCCCTCCCGATGAGCGACACCACCCCCTCCGCCCGCGACGGAGCGCCGGTCTCCGACGACGACCTGCGCGCCGAGCTCGACCGGGTCCGCTCGGAGGTCGGCCGCGCGGTCGTCGGCCAGGACGGCGCCGTCTCCGGGCTCCTGATCGCCCTCCTCGCGGGCGGCCACGTCCTGCTCGAGGGCGTCCCCGGAGTCGCGAAGACGCTGCTCGTGCGCGCCCTGTCCGTCTCGCTCGGCCTCGACACCCGCCGGGTGCAGTTCACGCCGGACCTGATGCCCGGCGACATCACCGGCTCCCTCGTCTACGACGCCTCCACCTCCGGCTTCGCCTTCCGCGAGGGCCCGGTCTTCACGAATCTCCTGCTGGCGGACGAGATCAACCGCACGCCGCCGAAGACCCAGGCCGCGCTGCTCGAGGCGATGGAGGAGCGCCAGGTCAGCGTCGACGGGCGCACCCTGCCTCTGCCGGACCCGTTCCTCGTCGCCGCCACCCAGAACCCGGTCGAGTACGAGGGGACCTACGTGCTCCCGGAGGCCCAGCTGGACCGGTTCCTGCTCAAGCTCGTGCTCGACATCCCGCCGCGCGACGTCGAGGTGGAGGTGCTCTCGCGCCACGCCGCGGGCTTCGACCCGCGCGACCTCGACGCCGCGGGCGTGCGACCCGTGCTCGACGCCGCCCGTCTGCGCGCCGCCCAGGCCTCGGCCCGGCGAGTCGGAGCCGGTCCCGACGTCCTCGGCTACATCGTCGACCTCGCCCGCGCCACCCGCGAGAGCCCGAGCGTCAAGCTCGGCACCAGCCCCCGCGGCTCGACCGCCCTGCTCGCGGCGTCCCGCGCCTGGGCCTGGCTCAACGGCTACGGCTCGATCACCCCCGACCACGTGCAGGCGATGGTCCTGCCCGTGCTGCGCCACCGCATCCAGCTGGAGCCGGAGGCGGAGCTCGAGGGCGTCCGCACCGAGGCCGTCCTGGGCGGGATCCTGCAGCAGGTCCGCGTCCCGGTCTGAGCCGTGCACCTCACCGGACGCAGCGTCCTCGTCCTCCTCGTCGGCCTGGTGCCGGTCGTCCTCCTGGGCGGCCGCCCCGAGGTCGCCTTCGCCGTGCTCGGCCTCTGGCTCCTGGCCTGGGCGGTCCTCGTCGGGATCGACGTCGCGGTCGCGGGCTCGCCCCGGGCCGTGGTGCTCGAGCGGCGGGTGCCGGACCGGGTGCGGCTCGGCGAGAGGGCGGAGGCGACCCTCCTGGTCACGAGCACCGGCCGCAGGAGGATCACGGGGGTCCTCCGCGACGCCTGGGAGCCCTTGGCCGGTGCCCTCGAGACCCGGTCGCCCCTGCGTCTGCCGCCGGGCGAGCGCCGCGCGGTGACCACGGTCCTGGAGCCGATCCGCCGCGGCGAGCGCCGGGCACTCCACGTCACCATCCGCTCCCGCGGGCCGCTCGGGATGGCCGGCCGCCAGGCGACGCGGGCCGCGCCGGCCGTCGTCCGGGTGCTGCCCGCCTTCCGCTCCCGCCGCCACCTGCCCTCGCGCCTGGCGCGGCTGCGTGAGCTGGAGGGGCGGACCAGCGTGATGATCCGCGGCCAGGGGACCGAGTTCGACAGCCTGCGCGAGTACGTCCGCGGCGACGACGTCCGCTCGCTCGACTGGCGGGCGACCGCGCGGCGCCGGGAGCCGGTCGTCCGCACCTGGCGCCCGGAGCGCGACCGGCGCGTGATCGTCGTGCTCGACACGGGCCGCACGTCCGCCGCACGGATCGAGGACGAGCCGCGCCTGGACACGGCGATCGAGGCGTCGCTCCTCCTGGCGGCCCTCGCGGCCTCGGCCGGCGACCGGGTCGACGTGCTCGCGTTCGACCGCACCCGGCGAGCCCGCGTGCACGGCGCCACCGGCACGGAGGTGCTGACCCGCGTCGTGGACGCCCTCGCCCCCGTGCAGCCCCAGCTCATCGAGACCGACTGGGCGGCGGTGCCCGCGCAGGTGCGCACCCTGGCCTCCCAGCGCTCGCTGGTGGTGCTGCTCACCGCGCTCGACTCGGTCGGCTCGGCGGAGGGGCTCCTCGCGGTGCTCCCGCAGCTCACCCGCGTGCACACGGTCGTGGTCGCCTGCGCGCTCGACCCCGAGCTGCAGCGGATGGCGGAGGACCGGAGCGACCGGGCCGCGGTCTACTCCGCCGCCGCCGCGGAGCGCTCGCTCGCGGACGTCGACCGGCTCTCGGCCGCCGTCCGCCGTCTCGGCGGGGACGTCGTGCTCGGCAGCCCCTCCGCGCTCCCGCCGGCGCTCGCGGACCGCTACCTCGCGCTCAAGGCGGCCGGACGGCTCTGACCTGCGAGAGGGGCCGTCGTCGGTCCCGGGAGCGCTGATCGACGGCCCCGCTCCGACGGCCGCGCTCGTCCGGCTCGGCTCAGCCGGCCGCGATGCTCCGCGACCCGGCCTCGAACCGGTCGAGGTCGCCCGTCTCCCCCGCCCGCACCGCGCGCCCGCCGACGACGATCATGTAGAAGAGGAACGCGCCGAGGGCGAGCGCCCCGATCCCGATCTTGAGCCACCAGGGCCAGGGTGCCGGAGTGACGAACCCCTCGATCACGCCCGAGACGAGCAGCACGAAGACCAGGCCGATCGCCACCGTGAACAGGCTCCGCGCGTCCTCGGCGAGCGCCTGGCCGCGGGTGCGCGCGCCGGGAGCGATCCAGGCCCAGAAGATCCGCAGGCCCGCGGCCGCGGCGACGAACACGGCCGTCAGCTCGAGCTGTCCGTGCGGCGCGATGTAGAGGAAGAACGTGTCGCCCTCCCCCACATGGAACATCACCGCGATCGACGTGCCGAGGTTCTGCGCGTTCTGCAGCAGGATGTACGGCACGTAGACGCCGACGATCCCGAAGGCCACGCACTGCGCCGCGATCCAGGCGTTGTTCGTCCAGACCTGCCCGGCGAACGAGGCGGCGAGGTTCTCGGAGTAGTAGTCGATGAAGTCGCCCCGGGCGAAGCGCCGCAGCTCCTCGTCGTCGCCCAGCGCGGCGAGCAGGCGCGGGTCGCCGAGGATCCAGAGCGCGTAGAGCGTCGCCACCACCGCGGTCGCGAGGGCGACGGCGAGCGTCAGCCAGCGCAGCCGGTGCAGAGCGGCCGGGAGCGAGAGGACGACGAAGCGGGAGACCGCGGCGAGCGGCTCGTCTCGCGTGCCGGTCAGGCGTCCCCGAGCCCGCGAGAGCGAGACGGCGAGCCGAGTGCCGACGGCCGTCGATCCGGCGGTGGAGGAGATCGTGGCGAGGTCCGCGGATGCCGCCTGGTAGCGCTCGATCAGCTCGTCCGCCTCGGCTCCGGTCAGGCGGCGCCTGCGCGAGAGCTCGTCGAGGCGGGTCCACTGCGCAGTGCGGGCGGCCGAGAGAGCGTCGATGTCCATCTCCTGACAGGATAGCCAGGCACGCCGCCGAGGCCGAGCATCCGGGAGGAGCACCGTGGAGGAGCAGCGCACCGAGTTCGACGACGCCGACCTGGTCACCGGCGAGGCGATCGCGCTCGAGGTGCCCGTCACCTCGTTCGTGCTCCGCGCGGTCGGCGCGATCATCGACCTGATCGCGGAGCTCCTGCTCGCGCTGGGCCTGTTCCTGCTGGTCTCCTCCCTCTCCGGGGACGGCGGCCTGGACCCCGCCGCCTCGGCCGCCGTGGCGATCGCGGCCCTCGTCATCGCCGTGGTGATCGTGCCGGTCACCGTCGAGACGGCCAGTCGCGGCCGCTCGCTCGGGAAGCTCACCGTCGGCGCTCGCGTCGTCCGCGACGACGGCGGTTCCATCGGCTTCCGGCACGCCCTCGTGCGCGGCCTCACCGGCGTCCTCGAGATCCTGATGACCTTCGGCGGGCTCGCCGCGGTCGTCGGCCTCCTCTCGCGCCGATCGCGCCGTCTCGGCGACGTCCTCGCGGGCACGCACAGCCAGCTCGAGCGCGTTCCCCGCGCGGAGCCGCTGGTCGTCGAGATCCCGGAGCCGCTGCGGGGCTGGGCCGTCACAGCGGACACCGCGCGCCTCCCCGACGCCCTGGCGCGCCGACTGGCGCAGTTCCTCCGTCAGCGCCACGGCATGACGAAGCCGTCGCGCTCGCAGCTCGCCGCCGCGCTGGCCGACGAGACCGCGGTCCACGTCTCCCCGCTGCCCGCCGCGCCCGCGGAGGACTTCCTCCTCGCCGTGGCCGCACTCCGCCGGGCGCGGGAGGAGCGCGCCCTGCTCCTGTCCGACCAGCGCCTCGAGCGGCTGGCCCCCGTGCTCTCGAGCACGCCGCGCGGCTTCCCCGAGCGGCCCTGACGCGCGCGGCAGCGGCTTAGGCGGGCCCCGCGCCGTAGCGGACGGTCTCCCAGCCGCGCGGGACGAGGAGCCGCCGGTCGTGCTCGGCGCAGAGGTCGTAGCCGTGCGGATCCGGCGCAGGACTCAGCGGCCCGACCGCCACCAGCGAGTCGCGGTAGTCGTAGGTCAGCGTGACGACGGCCTGCGCGCGGCAGCCCGTCCGCGAGCAGTGCCGTCCGGTCATCGCCGCCCACAGTAGCAATAGGCTGGAGCCATGCCCCGTGCTCGTCGTTCCGCCGCTCGCCCGACGAGCGGGTCGCGCGGAGGCTCCCGCGACCGGCACGGCCGCGGCGCACGAGGGCCGATCACCGGTCCGCACCTCCCCCTGCTGCAGACCCGCTCCGACTTCTTCGAGGCGACGATCGGCTCGGCCTTCGACTACCTCCGCGGCACCTGGCCGGAGGAGCTCGCCGGCATCCGCGTCGACGTCGCGGCGACTCCCGACGTCGACCCCGACCGGCTGCAGGGCACGGGCATCGCGCGGTGGCGCGTCGACCACGCCGCGCGCCGCATCACGCTCTACCGCGTGCCGATCGAGCGCCTGGCGAAGCTGCACCGCCGCGACGAGTGGCACCAGCGCATGCTGATCGAGAGCTACGTGTTCCGCGCCGTCGCGGAGCTGCTCGGCCGCGACCCGTGGGACATCTCCCCGGACCGCTACCGGCACCCCTGATGCGCCGGCAGCTCTGAGGCGCCGGCACCGCCGAGGCGCCGCCGCCCCGCGTCTCAGTGCGAGTAGACCGTGATCGGCGAGGAGAGCGGTCCCGGCGGGACGATCGTGTACGAGGCGATCCGCCCGTCGCGCGCGATCGAGACCGAGGCCTGCACCGGCTGGGTGCTGCTGACGACCGCGCCGTCGCCGTCCAGCGGGGTCGCGAGAGCCGCGAACGGGCCGAGCTCGAGCGTGCGGGTGCCGCCCGGGGCCTCGATCTCGACCGAGGCGGTCGAGTCGCTGCCGTTGACCAGGTGCAGCCGCGCGTCGCCCTCGCCCGTGCCGGCGACGCCGAAGGGCGTCGTGGTCGCGGTGCCGGAGGCGAACCAGGCGAAGTCCGTGCCGGCCGAGCCGGTCGAGGTCGTCCGCCCCGCCGCGACGATCGGCTGATCGGCCCGCAGGACGATGCGGTAGGAGCCGTCCGCCAGGCCCGTGAGCGGGACCTCGCCGACGAGGCCGGCGGGGACGACGACCTGGGTGGAGGCGCCCGACCCGCTCGGGTCCTCGTTGGTGACCTCGACCGAGACCGTGCTGTCGGCGTCGCCGGGGGTGAGGATGCGCAGCACGGGGCTGCCCGCGCCACCGCTGCCGTCGTCGCTCGCGGTCTCGGCCGGAGGCGACGTGACGGTGAAGCCGGCGATCACGGCGAGCGTGTCCGGGCCGGCGGAGGGGCCGGTGGTCTCGACGCCCTCCGGGGTGAGGCCGGAGATGGCGCTGCTCTGCATGCTCGCGGCGACCTCGCCGCCGCGAGCGGTCACATGCACGACGGGCTGGACGACCCCGGGGGCGAGGCCCGCGAGCGGGAGCGCGCGGACCGCTCCGGCCGGAACGACGATGCCCGTGGCGCCGGTGGCCTGGACGGTGCCGGTCTCGGAGAAGAGCGTGAGGTCGACGGTGGAGGCGACCTCGCTCGGGTTCGCCAGGATCAGCACGGAGGTGCGCCCGACGTCGGTCGAGCCGGCCACGAGCCAGCTGTCGGCCGAGGGCTCGGCGCAGGCGCGGGCGGACAGTCCGGAGAGGGTGTCCGTGCCGATGGCCTGGACGGTGGCTCCACCGGGAGCGGGGTCGGAGCCCGCGGGCACGCTCAGACCGGTGATGCCGGTGCCCGGTGCGGCGACATCGTCCTCGTCGAGGACCGTGGGGTCCGAGGTGGAGCCCTCGGGCCGGACCGCGGTCGCCGCGCCGTCGAGGGCGCGCAGCTGCTCCGGCTCTCCGGCGTCGATCAGATCGCCGCCGCAGACCAGCGAACTGTCGGCCGCGACGGGCGTCACGACGACGCCCTCCGCGGCGCTCGAGACCAGGGGGGACGGGAGGAGCTGGGGCACGACCACGGCGGCCGCGGCGATCACGACTCCGGCCGCGCCCACCGCACCGCGCAGGGCCGTCCGGCGCCGACGGGCGGCCGAGGGTGCGCGATCGGGCGTCGAGGCCGCGGCGCGATCGGCGCGGCGCTCCGCGCGGGAGCGGCGGGCGGAGGACTCGGGCATCTGCTTCTCCTGGTCGGCGGGGTCAGACATCGTCGTTCCCGTCGTCGAACTGGCCGGTGGCCTCGCCCGGCTCGTCGTCGATCCCGGCGACCGCGCCGCTGGAGCGGCCCCGCTCGAGGGAGAGCCCGGTGGGCACCGCCAGCAGGAGGGCGACGACGAAGACGAGGAGGAGGGCGATCGTGTAGGCGATCCCGAAGGGTCCGACCACGCCGGACGGAGCGGCCTCGGTGCGGGTCCCCTCCGTGTCGACGGCCGTCCAGAGGAGCCCGTAGCGGGTGTCGCCGACGGCCGAGAACGCCGCGTTGCCGTCGAGGGAGACGGCCGCCCGCGCGCGCACGGCGGCGGCCGCGTCGCCGACCTGGGTGCCGGCCGGCTCGGTCAGCACGACGAAGCGCACGCCGAGGCTCTCGAGCGCGGAGGGGACGTCGTAGCCCGTCCGCGAAACCAGGTTGCCCGCCAGCTCGTCGATCGCGTCCGTGCTCTCGGCGCCGGTGTTCGCGAGGGTCGACTGCTGGTCGAGGGTCGCGCCCGCTCCGCGCTCCAGCCGGGCGAGGACGCCGCCGTCCGCCTGCGGGACGAGCACGATCGTGCCCACCCGCGGGTCGTTCCGGGCCTCGGCCGCCACGTAGGCGGGGAGCGAGCGGTCCGACGTGGTCGACACCGACGTGCCGGCGCCGGTCGGGAAGGCCACCACGAGCGGACCGACTAGTGCTGCCGCCGCGGCCGTGACGACGAGCGCCGGCACCACGCGCACCGAGCGCACGGCGGCGAGCGAGAGCGACGCGCCGATCACCAGGCCGAGCCAGTAGAGGCTGAGACCGGTGCCGCTCCAGACGGAGACCGCCTCGGAGCCGGTGGTCGCGACCTGCACGCCCTGGGCGAGCGAGGCGGTCACGAGACCCGCCGCCGCGACGCCGACGCCGCCGAGGGCCGAGAGGTTGTTCGGGAGGAGGAGGGCGGCCAGCGCCGCGACGATCAGCGGCACGACGAGCACGGCCGTGACCAGCGGGGCGGCGGAGGCGCCGATCCCCAGACCGCCGAGGAACGCGAGCCATCCATCGGGCAGACCGGCCGGGAAGCCGGCGAGCAGCGCGACGAGGTCCGACTGCGCGGAGGGCAGCGGGACGCCCGGATCCGCGAGGACGCCGAGCCAGTCGCCCCGCGGTGCGCGGGCGACCACCAGCGGGAAGAGGAGGACGGCCGCGGGGATCGGCAGGCCGAGGAAGCGGCCGATCCGCCGCCCCGAGGTGGCGACGACGACGAGCCAGATCACCAGGAGCGGCACGGCCAGCACCGGCGCGCACGCGACGACGGCCGCAGCCAGGATCGAGGCGCTCGCGGAGGCGGACCAGGAGCGGTACGCGCCGAACCCGGCGAAGAAGAGCCAGGGAAGCAGCACGTGCACCAGCAGCGGGGCGGGGCGCCCGTCGGCCTGCGCGGCGAAGAAGGCGGGAGCGAGGAGGTAGACGAGGGCTCCGGCGGCGCGGGCGGTCGCGCGCGGGGTGAGCCGCGCGATCATCAGCCAGGCGCCGAGGGCGGCAGCGGGGAGCGCGACGAGATAGAGCAGCACCATCGAGTAGCTGGGCGACCAGAAGGTCAGCGAGCCGAGCACGGCGAGGACGGCGGCGAACGGGTCCGCCGCGCCGATAAACCCCGAGCCGAGGTCGCGCCAGCCGTAGGCCGCGTTGCGCCACAGCTCGCCGACGGTCGGCGAGAGCGTCAGCAGACCGCCGCCGCTGAGCGCGGGAGCAGCGAGGAGCGGCGTGTAGACCACCAGGCCGGCGAGCGCGGCGATGAGGACGACCCACACTCCCCCGCCCTGGAAGAAGTGCAGCGGATGGCGGTCCCGCCCGGCCTGCACGCGCACGGCGTCGTGGCGCACCGAGCGCAGCTGCCGCACCACGTCCAGCGGGATGCGCAGCGGCGCGACGGCCTTCCAGCCCACGTTCTTCGACGAGCGGAGAACGGTGCGGGCCCGCAGCACCTTCGTCCCCCCGAAGGCGACGACGAGGGCCGCCAGCAGCTCCCCTCCGACCAGCCCGGGCTGCTTGCGCAGCAGGCGCACGACTGCGCGGCCGATAGCCAGGGGGACGAGCGAGAGCCAGTGCAGGAGGAGGAGCGCGACGGGCGCGTAGGCGAGCCGGCGGTGCAGCTGCGCGGTGCGGTGCTGGCGCGCGCGGCGCCGCTCCCCGCTGTCGATGCGGCGGCCGTCGGGGCGCTGCAGCCCGATGCGGGCGGTGGTGACGCGGGCGTCCGGCACGCGGCTGACCCGGTGCCCGGCGAGCCGGGTGCGGATCGAGAAGTCGAGCGCGTCGTCGACGACCGGCAGGCCGGGGTCGAAGCCGCCGAGCTCCTCCCAGAGGGAGTGGCGCACGAGCATGCCGCTGGCGGCGACGGTCAGGACGTCGGGCGTGGAGTCGTGCTGGCCCTGGTCGAGCTCGTCCTCGACGAGGTGGACGGTCGTGCCGTGCTTGGTGATCGACTCGCCGTAGCTGCGGATGTAGCCGGAGCGCGTCCAGTCCATGATCTTGGGACCGGCGACGGCGACGGAGGGGGCGACCTCGACGGCTCCCAGCAGCGCCGCGAGGGCGCCGGGCTCGGGGGCGGAGTCCTGCGCGAGCAGCCACAGCCACTCGTCCTCTCCGGCCGGCGGCTGCATCACGCGGACAGCGCGGGCCACGGCCTGGCCGAAGGGGAGGTGCTCGGCGACCTGCACGAGCTGCGTCGGACCCCAGGACGCGAGGAGCTCGTCGGTCGTGTCCTTCGAGCCTCCGTCGACGAACACCGTCGCGTCGGGCTGACGGGTCTGCGCCCGCAGGGCCGCGAGGGTTCGTTCCAGATAGGCCGCGCCGTTGCGCGCGACGAGGACGGCGGTGACTCGTGGATACATCGCGGACAACCCTAAGCGATGCCGCCGCGCCGCCCGCCTGCGGCTCGCCGCCCCGTCGGTCGGGTCGCGGCGAGGAGGGGACTAGGCCCGGCGGCGCAGCTTCCGGCGCTCGCGCTCGGAGAGGCCGCCCCAGATGCCGAAGCGCTCGTCGTTCTCGAGCGCGTACTCGAGGCACTGCGCCCGGACCTCGCACGAGGTGCAGATCTTCTTGGCGTCGCGGGTCGAGCCGCCCTTCTCGGGGAAGAAGGCCTCGGGATCGGTCTGCGCGCACAGCGAGTCGACCTGCCAGGAGAGCGCGCCCCCCGGCGCCTCGGTCGCGGTGTCGATCCCGGGTCGGACCCCGGGCACGCCCAGACGGACCGGATCGACGAACCAGTCCTCGGGGACTCCGGAGTGCTGTTCCGGAAGCGTCATGCCGTCTCCTACCCCGCCTGCGAACCGATGATCGGCGGCCGCTCCTCCCGGAGCCGCTGCCTAGGTAATTACAGCGGTGTCATTCGCTCAGGTCAAGTCGCGGACCATAAACCCTCAACCCGCCGTGGAGGGTTCATGACACACCGGCGTGTCGCGAACGTGAGATCCGATCAGGCCGTCGCGGCGCTCCGTGCGCGCCAGGCGCTCTCCACCATCTCGGCGACGGTGTGCCGCATCTCCCAGCCCAGGTCGCGGGCCGCCGTCTCACCGGAGGCGACGATGCGGGGCGGATCGCCCGGCCGCCGCGGGGCGACCTCGGGCGTGAAGGCGATGCCGGTGCTGTCGGCGATCGCGCGCATGATCTCCCCGACGGAGGCCCCGGATCCGCTGCCCAGGTTGTAGACCGGGTCGATCGGCTCGCCGGCGGCCAGGCGGCGCGCCGCGGCGACGTGCGCGAGCGCCAGGTCCGCGACGTGGATGTAGTCGCGGACGCAGGTGCCGTCCGGTGTCGGGTAGTCGTCGCCGTTGATCCGGGGCGTGCGGCCGTCCAGCAGCGCCTCGAAGACGAGGGGGAAGAGATTGTGGGGGCTGGTGTCGTAGACGTCCGGGTAGCCGGACCCGACGACGTTGAAGTAGCGCAGGGAGGCGTGCCTGACGCCGTGCGCCCGCCCCGCGTCCGCGAGCAGCCACTCGCCGATCAGCTTCGACTCGCCGTAGGGCGACTCCGGGCTCTTGGGGGTGTCCTCGGTGACGATCTCGACGTCGACCGCGCCGTAGACGGCAGCGCTCGAGGAGAAGACGATCGAGGAGACCCCGGCGCGCTCCATCGCCGCCAGCACGCGCATGGTGCCGGTGACGTTCTGCTCGTAGGTGTGCAGAGGGCGCTGCACCGAGACTCCGGCGTACTTGAACCCGGCGACGTGGACGACGCCCTCGATGTCGTGCTCGGCGAGCACGCGGTCGAGCAGGGCCTCGTCGAGGATCGAGCCCTGGCGGAACGGGACGCCCTCGGGCACGAACGACGCGTGCCCCGAGGAGAGGTCGTCGAGGACGACGGGGTCGATGCCCTGCTCCGAGAACGCGCGCACCACGTGCGCCCCGATGTACCCGGCTCCCCCGGTGACCAGCCATGCCATGTGGATCCTCCTCGGTGCGGGCCCGCGACTCCGCGCGCCGGAAGACACCCTAGCGGCGGGGATCGACGGCGTGGATAGGCCGGATGACGACGGGACGCGATATCCTGCCGTCGTGCTCCGCTCCGTCGCCCTCCTCGCCCTGCCCGGCCTCGCGCCGTTCGAGTTCGGGGTCGTCTGCGAGGTGTTCGGGATCGACCGCGGCGCCGACGGAGGTCCCGCCCTCGACTTCCGGATCGCCACTCCCGATCCGGGCCCCGTCCGCACGAGCCTCGGATTCGACCTGCTGATCGCCGATGGTCTCCACGCGGCCCGGGACGCGGACCTGATCGCCGTCCCCGCCCACGGCCGCGGGCCCGCCGACGAGCGGGTGCTCGACCTCCTCCGCGAGGCTCACGAGCGCGGCGCGTGGATCCTCAGCGTCTGCAGCGGGGCCTTCACCCTGGCGCAGGCGGGCCTGCTCGACGGTCGGCGCGCGACCACCCACTGGATGCACGCCGCGGAGCTCGCCCGGCGCTTCCCCTCCGTCACGGTGGACCCGGAGGTCCTCTACGTGCAGGAGGGGCGCATCGTGACGAGCGCGGGCACCGCGGCCGGCATCGACGCGGCGCTGCACGTGGTGCGCGAGGAGCTGGGCGCGACGGCGGCGAGCGTCGTCGCCCGGCGGATGGTCGTACCCCCGCAGCGCCACGGCGGGCAGGCGCAGTACCTGCGGACCCCCGTTCCCGAGGCGCGCGCGGACTCGCTGGCCGAGGTCACCGAGTGGATGCTGGAGCACCTCGACGAGGACCTCTCGATCGAGGCGCTGGCCCGTCGGGCCCTGATGGCCCCCCGCACCTTCGCGCGCCGCTTCCGGGCCGACCTCGGCACGACTCCGCTCGCCTGGCTCACCCGCCAGCGCCTCCTCCGGGCGCAGGTGCTGCTGGAGGAGACGGAGCTGACCCTCGAGGCGGTCGCCGCGCGGGTCGGCTTCGGCACGGCCGCGGTGATGCGCCACCACTTCACGCGCGTCCTGCGGACCACGCCGGTGGCCTACCGCCGCACCTTCGCCGCCTGAGCGGCCGGGTCGTTGGAGGGGTCAGACCGTCGCGACGAAGAGCGTGCCCCGTCCGGTGACGGCGAGAGCGCCCTCCGACGGGGTCACGAACACGCTGCCGCCGCGCTCGACGCGGACCGAGCCCTCGGCGCCCTCGAGCGAGAACGAGCCCTCGGTCGCGATCGCGATGGCGGGCCCGTGCAGGGCGACGCGGGCCGGCTCCTCCGACGCCGGCTGCACGACGGCGAGCACGAAGTCGGGGACGTCCGGACGGTAGACGCGCACGCCCGGTCCGGCCTGCTCGGCCGGGAGGTAGGGCACGGGCAGCGGCGAGAACTCCAGCACGCTCACCAGCTCGGGCACGTCGATGTGCTTGGGCGTGAGGCCCCCGCGCAGCACGTTGTCGGAGGCGGCCATCAGCTCCACGCCCGTGCCCGCGAGGTAGGCGTGGATGTTGCCTGCAGGCAGGTAGAGCACCTCGCCGCGGGCGAGGCGGACGCGGTTGAGCAGGAGCGAGAGCACGATGCCGGGGTCGCCCGGGTAGCTCTCGGCCAGGTCCCGGACCGTGGTCGTCTCGAGGCGGTCGTCGCCCGTGGACGCCGCGACGACCGCGGACACCAGCGCGGCGACCTCGGCGCGGTCGCCGTCGGCGAGCAGCCACGACAGGGCGCCGCGGAGGACCTCCGAGGGCTCGCCCTCGAGCGTCCGGGCGAACCGCGCGATCGCGGCCGCCTCCTCCGCCGGGGCGCGCCCGGCCAGCTCGGCGAGCAGCGCCCGGGCGTCCGCCGGCTCGCGGAAGCCGCAGAGCGCGTCGAAGCTCTCGCTGAGCGCGTAGATCAGCTCGGGCTTGTGGAACGGGTCCTTGTAGTTGCGATCGGCGGCGTCCCGCGGGATGCCGGCCTCCTCCTCCTCGACGAACCGGCGCCGGGCCCGCTCGGACGAGGGGTGGGCCTGGAGCGACAGCGGCCCGCCCGCGGCGAGGATCTTGAGCAGGAACGGCAGACGGGGAGCGCCCGAGACCGGATCGACCGACCCCTCCACTCCGGCGAGCGCCGCCTCGGGGTGCTCGCCGATCCACTCGGCGAGCGTGCCGGCGCCGACCGAGGCGGGGTCGAGGATGCGCGCGGGCGAGCCCGGGTGCGCGCCGAGCCAGAGCTCGGCCTCGGGGGCGCCGGAGGGCGCGGTGCCGAGGGCCTCCGAGATGCCGGTGAGCGAGCCCCAGGCGTAGTCGCGGGGGGTGTTGCCGATCGGGATGAACACGGGAGCGCTGGCCTTCCGTCCGAGGGGTGGGTCCGAGCCGCTCAGCCGGACGCGCCGGGGCCGCTCCGCTGCGACGCTAGCAGGATCCACAACGCGGGCCCGGGAGGAGGGCCCGCCTGTTGGTGCTCTCCGCCAGAGGACGCGGCACTCGCAGGCGCGCTTCGTACGCTGGGAGTCGCAGCACTGTCGCCGTCGGAGCGGTCGCCGTGCCGCATCCGACGAGCGAGGGAGCACAGAGCATGGACAGCACGACCTTCGAGACCCTGGGGGCCGACTTCTACGGGTTCGAGGCGGCGCTCACGCCCGCCGAGAAGGAGCTGCTGGTCGGCGTCCGCGCGTTCCTCGAGGAGCAGGTGCGGCCGATCGCCGACGAGTACTGGGAGCGCGCGGAGTTCCCGCGGCAGCTGATCCCCGGGATCCACGCCACCGGCGTCATCGGCCTCTCCTGGCCCGAGACCCGCGCGATCGAGAACTCCGCCGTGTTCCGCGGCTGGGTGGCACTCGAGCTGGGCCGGGTGGACGCGGGCATCGCGACCTACGTCGGCGTGCAGAACGGCCTGGTGATGGGCACGGTCGGCGTCGCCGGCTCCGAGGAGCAGCGCGCCGAGTGGCTGCCGAAGCTCGCCTCGGGCGAGGTCGTCGGCGCCTTCGGCCTCACCGAGCCGCACTCCGGCTCCGACTCCGCCCAGGGCCTGCGCACCACCGCCCGCCGGGACGGCGACGACTGGATCCTCGACGGCGAGAAGCGCTGGATCGGCAACGCGACCTTCAGCGACGTGACCGTGATCTGGGCGAAGGACGCGGAGGACGGCCAGGTGAAGGGCTTCCTCGTCCCCACCTCGACGCCGGGCTACCGCGCCACCGCCATCGCGCGCAAGCAGAGCCTGCGCACGGTGCAGAACGCCGACATCGTGCTCGAGGGCGTCCGCGTCCCGGAGTCGCTGCGCCTGCAGGGCGCGAACTCGTTCCGCGACACCGCGAAGGTGCTCCGGCTCACCCGTGCCGAGGTCGCCTGGCAGGCCATCGGCGTCGCGATCGGCGCCTACGACGCGGCGCTGCGCTACGCGAAGGAGCGCGTGCAGTTCGGCAAGCCGCTCGTCGGGCACCAGCTGGTGCAGGACCTCCTGGTCAAGAGCATCGGCAACATCACGGCCAGCATCGCCCTGGCGACCCGCGTGTCCGAGATGCTCGACGCCGGCGAGCAGCGCGACGAGCACTCCGCCCTCGCGAAGGCCTACGCGACGGCCCGGATGCGCGAGACCGTCGCCTGGTGCCGCGAGGTGATGGGCGGCAACGGCATCGTCCTCGACTACGGCGTCGCCCGCTTCTTCGCCGACGCGGAGGCCCTCTACTCCTACGAGGGCACCCGCGAGATGAACACGCTGATCGTCGGCCGCTCGATCACCGGCACCGCCGCGTTCGTCTGAGCCTCCCGTCCAAGCCGTCTTCCCCGAGGGGACGCCCCGGCCGGGGAGCGAGCGGCGGCGCGCCCGGCACGCCGCCGCGCCGCCCCCGCTCCCTAGACTGGTCGCCATGATCCGACGCGCCGCCCCCGCCGCTCCCCGAGCGCTCGCGGTGGCGGTGCTGGCCGTGCTGCTGGCCGGCCAGTCGCTGCGGAACCTCGCCGGATGGTGGGGCTGGGGCGTCGTCGTCGCGCTGCTCCTGGGCGCCTCGATCGCCGTGCTCGTCCGCGCCCGCCCCCGCCCGCGCTGGGCCCGCACGCCGAAGTCGCTGGTCCTCTTCCTCGGGCTCGCGGTGCTCTCGCTGCTGTGGTCCGCCTATCCGGGAGCGAGCGCGATCGGAGTCACGGCGCAGCTCGCGACGACGCTCGGCGGCGTCGTCCTCGCCGTCACGCTGAGCAGCCGGGAACTGCTCACGGCTCTCGGACGGGCACTGCGCCTCTCCGTCGGCCTCTCGCTCCTCTTCGAGCTCGTGATCGCGGTCGTCGTGCGGCAGCCCGTCCTGCCGTTCGGCGTCGAGCCTCCCGCCGACGGACCGACGCCCGACGCCTTCTACTGGTCGCAGGCAGCCCTCTTCACCGGCGAGCCCGTCCAGGGGATCGTCGGCAACCGCAACCTCCTCGGCTTCCTCGCCCTGCTCGGCCTGATCGTGATCGCGATCGAGCTGGCGGCCCACTCGGTCCGGCGCCGCTGGGGAGCGGTCTGGGTCGCCCTGTTCGTCGCGACCCTCCTGCTCACCCGCTCGGCCACCGTCCTGCTCTGCCTCGTCGCCGTCGTCCTCGCGGCCGCGTTCGCGCTCTGGGCTCGCCGGAGGGGCGAGTCCCGCCGCCGTCCCGTCTACCTGACCGCCGCGGGGCTGGCGGTGGCCGCCGTCGCCGGAGGCGCCGCGGGCTGGGGCGCCCTCCTCGGCCTGCTCGGCAAGAGCGAGGACGCCACGGGCCGCCTCGACATCTGGGACTCGGTGATCGCGCTCACGCTGCAGCGCCCGGTCCTCGGCTGGGGCTGGGTCAGCTACTGGGCTCCCTGGGCCGCCCCGTTCGACACCCTCGCCGAGCGCAAGGGCGTGCTCTACCTGCAGGCCCACGACGCCTGGCTCGACGTCGCCCTCCAGCTCGGAGCGTTCGGCCTCGTCCTCTTCGCGGCGCTCGCCGTCTCGACGCTGTGGCGCTCCTGGTTCCGCGCGGTCGACCGCCCGCGGCGCGACGCGACCTCGACCCTCCCCTACACGGCCGTCAGCCTCGCTCCGCTGCTGATCGTGGTCGCCCTCCTGGCGCAGTCGCTGTTCGAGAGCCGGATCCTGATCGAGGGAGGCTGGCTGCTCCTCGTCCTCTTCGCGGTGCAGACCAAGCGACCGGCGACCGAGACGCCCGAGGTCCTCGCCGCGACCCCGCTCCCCCTCGCCGACGCCTCCCCGAGGCGATGAGGCCCCCCCGCCCGCCCCCCCTCCCCGCCTCCGTCGCCGCCGCGAACTGCGGGGACGCCGTCGCGTCGGCGACGGCGTCCCCGCAGTTCGCGGCGGCCCTCGCGCAGACCACTCTCGTCACCGTCCTCTGCGCCCCGGCGGTCCGCGGGCTCCTCGGCTGGCCCGGCTACATCGCCGCCGTCGCCACGCTCACCGCCCTCGCCGCGGTCATGCTCGTCCTGCGGCGCGGGCGGCTCGACTGGGAGGGCCTGCTGCCCACGAGCATCCTGGTGTTCCTCGGCTGGATCGCGCTCAGCGTGCTGTGGAGCGACTACACCTGGGCCACGGTCTCGAGCGTCGTCTACCAGTTCGCCCTGGCGTTCCTGGCGATCGCGATCGGCCTCACGCGCGACATCATCCAGATCATCCGCTCGGTCGGCGACGTGCTGCGGGTCGTGCTGATCGCCTCGCTGGCCGTGGAGGTGCTCTCGGGGGTGCTGATCGACCAGCCGCTGCGCTTCCTCGGCGTGGAGGGCCTGCTCGCGGTCGGCGGGCCGATCCAGGGACTCGTCGGCACGCGCAACCAGCTCGGGCTGGTCTGCCTGCTGGCGATCGTGACGTTCTCGGTGGAGCTGATGACCCGCTCCGTCGCCCGCGGGCCGGCCGTCGCCTCGCTCGCCCTCGCCGCGGTCACCCTCCTCTTCACGCGCTCCGCCGTGAGCGCGGGCGTGCTCGCCGTGGCCGTCGTTGTCGCCCTCGCTCTGCGCTGGGTGCGCCACGGCGACGGCACCCACCGCCGTCGGCGGCAGTTCGCGGTGCTCGGCGTCGCCGCCGCGGCCGCCCTCACCGTGTGGCTCCTGCGCTACCGGGTGATCGAGCTGCTGAACGCGGGCAGCGAGTTCGAGTTCCGGCTGCGGCTCTGGCAGCAGGTCTGGCGCTTCACGGACCTCGCTCCGATCGTCGGCTGGGGCTGGGTGGGCTACTGGCGGCCCGACCTCTACCCCTTCACCGCCATCGACTACCTCTCGGGCCGCCCGCACTCGTCGAGCCTCAACGCGCTCTTCGACGTGGCCCTGCAGGTCGGCGCGGTCGGGGTGGTCCTCTTCGTCGTGCTGATCGGCCTCGCGCTCTGGCGCTCCTGGCTGATCGCCTCCGAGCGCAAGGCGGTCGTGCACGTCTGGCCGGTGCTGGTGCTGACCGTGCTGATGGTCACCGCACTGGCCGAGAGCTCGATCCTGCTCGACGCCGGCTGGCTGCTCGTGGTGCTCTGCGCGATGCGCGCGGCCCAGGGACTGAGCTGGCGCCGGCTCCTGCACCCGCGGGACTGACCGGACTCCTCAGCGCCCGCGCCGCCGCGCCACCTGGCGGAGCACGGCGAGGTGCTCCTCCCGGCAGCGCTCCCAGCTGAAGGACCGGGCACGCTCGACGCCGAGCGGGCCGAGCTCGCCGGTCCGCTCGATCGCCTCGAGGATCCCGTCCGCGATCGAGCGCGGCTCGAGCGGATCGACGTAGACCGCGGCGTCCCCGCAGATCTCCGGGAGCGAGCCCGCGTCGGAGGCGGCCACCGGGCATCCCGACGCCATCGCCTCGATCGGCGGGAGGCCGAAGCCCTCGTAGAGGCTCGGGAACGCCAGCACCGCGGCTCGGCGGTAGAGGTCGGCGAGCTCCTCCGGAGTGACGTGGCCGCGCCACTCGACGAAGTCCGGCAGCGGGCCGAGGCGGTCCAGGTCCCCTCCCGTCAGCACGAGCCGGAGGGCGTGCCCCTCCTCCCGCAGCAGGCGCACCGCCTCGAACAGGCGGGCGTGGTTCTTGTGCGGCCAGGCGCGCGCCGGGTAGAAGACGAAGTCCTCGCGTGTGCCCAGATTCGCGACGAAGCGCCGGGTGTCCACGCCGAGATGCGACACGTGGATCCGCTCCTCCGGGATGCCCAGCAGCTCGACGATCCGCCCCTTGGTGAAGGCGCTGATGGTGATGACCGCGTCGGCGCGGCGAGCGGTCGCCTCGTAGGCGAGCCGGCGGAAGACGCGCTCGACGCGGGGGAAGAGGTGCGGGAGGTCGCGGTGCTGCAGATCGAACAGCATCTGCACGTGCCCCTGCCGCCGCGACGGCCACGGGAGCGGGACCGTGAACGGGAAGTAGAGCACCGCGTCCCGGCCGAGGCGCCGGCGCAGGCGCGGCGTGCGCAGGAGCGCCTGGAGCATCCCCACGGCCCGGCGGCGGTGGCCCGCCCCGCTGACGACCCCCTCGGCCACGACCTCGGGCACGCCCTCGCTGAAGCCGCGCGCGTTCTCGGGGACGAGCACCTGCACGGCGGGCCCCTCCTCCCCCGGCCGCGGCGCCAGGAGGCGCGTGAGCGCGCGCGCGTAGGTCTCGCCGCCGCCCATCCCGCCCGGGTCGACGGTGAGCACGGCGAGCGTGACGGGGCGGAGTTCCGGCATGGCGTCCAATCGGTCCGAAGCCCGGCCAGGATACCGGCGGGCCGCACCGCTCCCGGCGCCCGGCCGTGCCCGTGGGTAGTATGTGTCCCGCTGTCATCGACCCCGACGAATTGGACCACCACGTGCCCCGCGCTTTGATCACCGGAATCACCGGCCAGGACGGCCTCTACCTCGCCGAGCTCCTCCTCTCGAAGGGCTACGAGGTCTTCGGGCTCGTCCGCGGGCAGAACAACCCCAAGTACGAGCTGGTCCGCCGCACCGTGCCCGAGGTGACCCTGCTCACCGGCGACCTGACCGACGTGTCGAGCCTCGTGCGCGTGCTCGCCGCCGCCCAGCCCGACGAGGTCTACAACCTCGGTGCGATCTCGTTCGTCGCCTACTCGTGGGAGAACGCGTCGCTCACCACCGATGTGACCGGCAAGGGCGTGCTCAACATCCTCGAGGCGACCCGCCTCTACGCCGGCTCCGACATGTCGCGCGTGAAGTTCTACCAGGCCTCCTCCTCCGAGATGTTCGGCAAGGTCCAGCAGGTCCCGCAGAGCGAGGAGACGCTGCTCTGGCCGCGCTCGCCCTACGGAGTGGCCAAGGTCTTCGGCCACTACATGACCATCAACTACCGCGAGTCGTACGGCATGCACGCCTCCTCCGGCATCCTCTTCAACCACGAGTCGCCCCGCCGCGGCCCGGAGTTCGTCACCCGCAAGATCAGCCTCGCGGTCGCCCGCATCAAGCTCGGCCTCCAGGAGACGCTGGAGCTCGGCAACCTCGACGCGAAGCGCGACTGGGGCTTCGCCGGCGACTACGTCGACGCGATGTGGCGCATGCTGCAGCAGCCCGAGGGCGACGACTACGTGGTCGCGACCGGCGAGACCCACGAGATCCGCGAGTACCTCGACATCGCCTTCAACCACGTCGGCATCGAGGACTGGACCCCGTACGTGACCCAGAACCCCGCGTTCATGCGTCCCGCCGAGGTGGACCTGCTGATCGGCGACCCGGCGAAGGCGCGCGACGTCCTCGGCTGGGAGCCGAAGGTCTCGTTCTCCGAGCTCGTGGCGATGATGGTCGAGAACGACCTCGCCGAGCAGTCCGCGCTGATCAAGTAGTCATGCCTGCCGCTCTCGTCACCGGAGCGAGCGGTCAGGACGGGGGCTACCTCGTCGAGCGCCTGCTCGCCGACGGCTGGGAGGTCTCCGCGCTCGTGCGCGGGACCGACGACGCCGCTCTTCCCGCCGCCGTCCGCGCCTTCGAGGGCGATCTCCGCGACGCCTCCGGCCTCGGCCGTATCGTCGCGGAGGCGCAGCCGGACACGGTCTTCCACCTCGCCGGCCTCTCCTCCGTCGCGCTCTCGTGGAAGGAGCCCGTGCTCACGGCCGAGGTGACCGGCACCGCGGTCGCCGCGCTCCTGGAGGCCTCGCTGGCGCTCCAGGAGTCGGCGGGCCGGGAGGTCCGCTTCGTCCAGGCCTCCTCCTCCGAGATCTTCGGGGCCGCGACCGAGAACCCGCAGACCGAGCGGACCCCGATCCGCCCCGTCTCCCCTTACGGAGCCGCGAAGGCGTTCGCGCACCACCTCGTCGCGGTCTACCGCGGCCGAGGGCTCCACGCCTCGTCCGGCATCCTCTACAACCACGAGTCGCCGCGTCGGCCGCTCGGCTTCGTCACCCGCAAGATCACCTCCGGAGTCGCGGCGATCGCGACGGGCGCCGAGTCGGAGCTCTCGCTCGGCAATCTCGACGCGCGCCGCGACTGGGGCTGGGCTCCCGACTACGTGGACGCCCTCGTGCGCGCCTCGCGCGCCGAGGAGGCGGGCGACTACGTCGTGGCGACCGGAGTCGCGCACTCGGTCCGCGACTTCGTCCGTGCCGCCTTCACCGCGGCCGGCATCGACGACTGGGAGCAGCGGGTCACGATCGACCCGCGGTTCGCGCGCCCCGTGGACGCCCCCGAGATGCGCGGGGACGCCTCCCGGGCCCGCGAAGTGCTCGGCTGGGCGCCGACCGTCGGCTTCGAGGAGATCGTCGCCCGCATGGTCGAGAACGACCTCGAGCTGGCGCGCCGCTCCAACTGAGCCGCGCGCACCGCGTGCAGAAGGCCCCCGCTCCTGGAGCGGGGGCCTTCTGCACGCGGTGGGTCGAGGACGCCTAGGCGGTCGCGTCCGACTGCTCGGCCCGGCCCCGCTCGTCGACGCCCTCGCCCTCGACGAGGTACGACCAGACGCGGGCGGCGTACTCGTCCCAGGTGCCGCCGTCGATCGCGAGCGCTTCCGCCGAGAGCCGCGCGTGCAGCTCGTCGTCGGTCAGCAGCCGCTCGAGGGCCGCGGCGATGTCGTGGTCGTCGTGCGGATCGACGAACAGCGCGCCGCCCGAGGCGGAGACCTCGTGCATGCTGCCGAAGCCGGAGGTCACGACCGGGGTGCCGACCGAGATCGACTCCACGATCGGGAGACCGTAGCCCTCGTTGATCGAGGGGAACACCGTGCACCGGGCCAGGCGGTAGGCGCTCCAGAGCAGCGCGTCGGTGATCTTGGAGAGCGAGCGGACCGGACGGCCCTGGCCCTCGAGGACCTCGAGTCGGTACTCGAACTCGGCGCTGCTCCAGGCGTTGCCGCCGATGAAGACCAGGCTGAAGCGCACGCCCCGGCGCCAGAGCAGCTCGGCCGCCTGGAGCACAGCCAGGTGGTTCTTCCGCGGCTCGTGGCTGCCGACGCAGACGACGAGCGGGAGGTCACCGGTCACCAGCGAGCGCGCGGCGGTGGCCAGCTCCTCGTCCGAGACGCTCTCCGGCTGCGAGGGCAGCAGGATCGGCCGGATGTCCGGCCCCTGCATCCCGACGCTGCCGAGCATGTGGCGCCAGCCGGAGTACTCGGTCGCGGCCGCCTCGGAGATGGTCGCGATGCGGTCCATGTGCGACACGGCGACGAGCGTGCGCGAGAAGGCGGCGCTGATGCCGGTGCTCGCCGTCTCGGCGGTGGTGACCGGCACGCAGTCGAAGCCGATGGTGCCCGTGCGGTTGCCGCTGAACTCGGCCAGAGCGGAGAGGCGCGACGTCCGCTCGTCCTCCACGGCGAGCTCGGGCAGGAGGTAGGTGCCCTGCCACGGGACGATCACGCGGGAGCGGTCCTCGGCGGCGTCGGGCACGTCGCCCGAGACGGCGTTCCGGCTCTGCTCCGGGGTGAGCATGACGAGCGACTCGTGGGTCGAGTCCCAGCCGGCGAGCAGGATCTCGTGGTCGCGCGTCCATCGGACGAGGCTCTGGCGCACCACGCGCTGGATGCCCGTGGCCAGCCCCGTGCGCGCGGTGTGGTGCACGTCGACGACGACCGCGCCGACGACCACCTCGACCTCGGGGTGGTGGAAGCGGGCGAAGACCCGGTTCGAGGCGATGGTGGACGCGGCGTGGGTGAGCAGACCGGCGGTGCCGTCCAGCCGGGCCCGGCGGCGGCCGTCGACGACGTCCTCCCGGCGCGGGAGCGTGCCGCGGAGGACGGCGAGCACCAGCCAGACCTCGCGGTCGGTGGGGGCGGGCAGCAGAACGCTCAGCTGTCCGGTGAGGGCGTCGACGCTGCCCAGCGGCTCCACGGAGGGGGCCAGGGTGCGCACCAGGGTGGCGAGACGGTCGACCAGGTACTGCTTAGAGCGCACGGGGCGCCTCCTCGTGCTCGATGAGGGCCGAGGGGCCGATCAGGGCGGCCCACAGCTCCCGGGCGTAGTCGTCCCAGGTGCGCTCGGGCCGCTCTGCCGCCTCGAGGCGGAGCTCGTCGACGACTTCCGGCGACGTCAGCAGGCGGCGCATGCCGTCGGTGATCTCCTCGTCGGACTCCGGGTCGATCAGGACGCATCCGCCGTGCTCGGCGATCTGCGCCGTGCTGCCGTAGCGCGAGGTCAGCACGGGGAGCCCGATCGACAGCGCCTCGGCGACCGGCAGGCCGTACCCCTCGTGCAGCGACGGGAACGCCAGGAACAGCGCCTCCCGGTAGCTCGCGATCAGGACGTCGTCGTCGGCTCCGCGGAGCACCTCGACCGGGCGTCCGGCGGCGACCAGCTCGCGCACGCGGGGATCGAAGACCTGGTGCGCCCAGGGGTTGGCCCCGCCGATGAAGCGGACGCGGAAGCGCAGGCCCTCGCGCCAGAGGACCTCGGCGGCGTGCAGCACCGCGAGATGGTTCTTGCGGGGCTCCTGGCTGCCGACGCAGAGCACGAGCGGCAGGCCGGACGCGCTCCGGCCCTCGGAGCGCAGGCCGTCCGGGAGCTCCACGGGCAGCGGGACCGGGACGACGGTCGGGCCGGTGAGGCCCTGAGCGGGGAGCGCTCGCACGAAGCCCTCGAACTCCAGCGCGGCCGCGGCGCTCACCGTGGCGACGCGCTCGGCGTGCTTGACCACGGAGAGGAAGTTGACGAAGCGCACCGTCTCCTCCGGCGGCACCGTGTCGGCGCTGACGACGGGGATGGCGTCGTGGCCGAGGACGACGACCTCGTTGCCGGAGTACTCGGCGAGGGCCGCGAGCGGCCCGCACTGGTTGTAGTCGGGCACCGAGGGGATGACGACGACGCTGCGGTAGGGCACGACGAACTCGATGCGCTCCGGATCGCCGTGCTCCCAGTCGCGCCGCCCGGCGGAGGACCAGTCGACGACGCGCTCGTGCTCGATCGCGCTCAGGCGCCGGAAGGACATCGATCCGTGGACCCAGGCGACCGGGACGATCTCGTGCTCGGCGTCCCAGCGGGACACGGTCTGGCGCACGACCCGCTGGACGCCGGTGTTGTGACCGTGGCGGGCGGGGAAGTCGACGTCGATCAGGACGGCCCCGGTGACGACCTCGACACGGGCGTCCAGATCGGCGAACCCGGTCGCGGTGCGGGAGCCCGCCTCGAGGAAGATGCGCAGCGCCGCCTCCTCGGGGGCGAGCTCGAGGGCGCGGCGGAACCAGTCGAACAGCTCGCTCGTCGGGTACGCGGCCGTGAACGACACCAGCGCGACCCAGGTCAACTCGTCGTCCTGGCGCGAGCGGATCTCGCGGGCCACCTCGTCGAGGTACGGGCCGGGCCCGCGGGTGCGCAGCGAGGCGCGGCGCTCCTCGTCGAAGAGGAGCGCGCCGATCTGCTCCAGGCGCTGCAGCATCGCCTCCGTGCGGTGGGCGCGCGCGGCGGCCGCGCCGGCGGCCGAGACCTGCGACCGGTCGCTCATCGCGCCCGACCGGACAGGCGGCGCTTCACGAAGCGCGCGCTGTGGCCGACGGCGCCCGACAGCCCGAGCTGCTCGACGCGGATCTGGAAGGTGCGCACCAGGCGGAGCGGCTTCGTCACCCGCCAGGAGAGGGTGCGCTCGAAGCCGGAGGCGGTCACTCCGCCCACCTGGATCCGCTCGACCCACTCGTCGAAGGGGTCGTTGAGGAGGGAGTCGACCTGCGCGCGCAGGCGGGCGAGCTCCTCGTCCGGGGACTCGGGCTCGGCGAGACGGGGCTCCACCGGAACCCCGGATGTGCGCGCGGGCTCCGCCGGGACGGCTGCGGGAGCGGCGTCGCCGACGGCCGACTCGAGGCTCGGGTCGGGAGCGGGAGGAGCGTCCTCGCCCGTGCCGCCGAGGACGGGGGCGGGGTCCCCAGCGCTCTGCGGCGCCGGGTCCAGGGGGACGTCGGAAGGCTGCGTGGGCATGGCGAACACCTCGTTCGTGTCGTTCAGTCGGCGAGCGGGAGCAAGACTACCCGCCATGCGCCGCGCACCGGCACGCCAGCCAGGGGGCTCCAGGGTGGGCCGCACGTATAATGATGCGGTCCGTCGCCCGGCGGAGGCCGAGAGCTTGGAGTTCCATGCCCAGCAAAGCTGTGGATCGCGCGCGCGCGATCGCCGACGAGCCGTTCCAGATCGCCGGCACCACGTCGGCCGTCGGCGGCGGCTCGGGCGGCTTCGTCGCCTCCCTCGCCGAGATCCTGCGGCACCGCGAGCTGCTCCGCCTGCTCGTGGGGCGCGAGCTGAAGTCGCGCTACAAGGACAGCAGCCTGGGCTTCGTCTGGAGCCTCGTCCGGCCGCTGATCATGCTCCTCATCTACTACGTGGCGATCGGCCAGATCCTCGGGGCCTCGCGCGGCGTCCCGAACTTCGCGATCTTCGTCTTCTCGGGGCTCACCCTCTGGGGCCTGTTCAGCGAGATCGTGACCGCGGGCACCACGTCGATCCTCGGCAACGGCGGACTGATCAAGAAGGTGTACCTGCCGCGGGAGATCTTCCCGGTGGCGGCCATCGGCTCGGCCCTCTTCAACTTCGGTGTGCAGTTCGTCGTCCTGATCGCGGGAGCCGTCCTCACGGGCTCGCTGATCTTCGGCGTCCAGCTCCTCTACATCGTGCCCGCGCTGGCGATCGTGCTCGTGTACGGCCTCGCGCTGGCCCTGGCCCTCTCGGCCCTCAACGTCTACCTCCGCGACGTCCAGTTCCTCGTCGAGGTCGGGCTGCAGATCTTCTTCTGGCTCTCCCCCATCGTCTACGCGTGGAACTTCGTCGTCGCCGCCTCCACCGGAGCGGGCCACGGCTGGGCCGAGCAGCTCTACCTCATCAACCCGATCTCGAACGCGATCCTCGCCTTCCAGCGCGCGATCTGGGGAGACGGCTCGCGCGTCAGCATCATCGACGGCAACGAGATCGCCCCCCAGGTGTGGCCGCCGGACATGGAGCTGCGCCTTCTCATCGTCCTCGTCGTCGGGCTGGTGTTCGTGTGGATCGGCCACCGGATCTTCCGCCGCCTCGAGGGCAACTTCGCCCAGGAGATCTGATCGTGACCCTCACCAGCAAGCAGGAGTCCGTGCCCGCCTCCTCCGGCACCCCGACCGTCGTCCGGGTGCGCAACGCCTCCAAGCGCTTCGTCATCCGCAAGGACAAGTCGTTCAAGGAGCGGATCGTCAACTTCGGCCGCGGGCGCAAGCACCGCGACGAGTTCTGGGCACTCCGCGACGTCGACCTCGAGATCCCACTGGGCTCGACCGTCGGCCTCATCGGCGCGAACGGATCGGGCAAGAGCACGCTCCTCAAGCTCATCGGCGGCATCGTGCAGCCGACGACCGGCACCGTGGAGCGCCGCGGACGCCTCGCCGCGCTCCTCGAGCTCGGAGCGGGCTTCCACCCCGACCTCACCGGGCGCGAGAACGTCTACCTCAACGGCGCGATCCTCGGACTCTCGCGCAGCGAGCTGGACAGCAAGTTCGACTCGATCGTCGACTTCTCCGAGATCGCCGAGTTCATCGACACCCAGGTCAAGTTCTACTCGTCGGGCATGTACGTGCGGCTCGCCTTCGCTATCGCGATCCACACCGATCCCGACCTGCTGCTGGTCGACGAGGTGCTCGCCGTCGGCGACGAGCCGTTCCAGCGCAAGTGCATGGACCGCATCCGCGCCTTCCAGCGCGCGGGGAAGACCATCGTGCTGGTCACCCACTCGCTCGAGCAGGTCGGCGAGCTCTGCGACCGCACCATCGTCCTCGAGAAGGGCACCGTCGTCTTCGACGGCGAGACCTCCGAGGGACTCCAGGTCCTCCGCGAGAGCTTCGAGGACCGTCGGGCCGCCCGCCAGGAGCGCGAGGCCGAGGCCGCCGAGGCCGCGGACGAGCCCGCCCCCCAGCTCATCGAGATCCTGGGCTGCCGACTGCGCGGCGGATCGATCGAGCACGGCGGCACGGTCGTCCGCAGCGGCGAGACCCTCGAGTTCGACGTCACGGTGCGCACCAGCCGCCCGGTCGACGACTGGAACATCGGCATGGGCATCGACACCCCCCTCGGCCAGCGCGTCTTCGGGACGAACACCGAGCGCATCGGCACGCCGCTGAGCGCGGTCGACGGAGAGATGACGGTCACGTTCACCCTCCCCGACCTGCACCTCGGCGCCGGCAACTACGCCGTGCACGCCTCCTCGGCCACCTTCTCGCAGGGCGAGACCATGCGGATCCCGGTCGCCGCGACCTTCACGGTCGAGCGGGCCTCCGTGCACGACGGCGTCGTCGACATCGACTCCACCGTCCGCCTCAGCAGGCCGTGACCGCGCGGCGCCGCCGCCTCCTGGTCGACGCGACCGCCCTCGCGGCGCCGCGCCTGACCGGGGTCGGCCGCGTCCTGCTCGGCCTGCTGCACGCCCTGGACACCGACGCGACCGCCGCAGACGTCGAGGTGCTCCTCGTCGTGCCGGCGAGCGAGGCCGGCTCGCTCGAGCGCTTCGGCTTCCGTACGCTGCGCGTCCGACCGGTGCCGCTGCCCCGGCCGGTGTGGAGCGCACTGACCCGACTGCCCGCGCCGGGGATCGACCTCCTGCTCGGCCGTGGCGCCTACTTCTTCCCGAACTTCCGGAGCTGGCCGCTCGCCCGCTCCCGCTCGCTCACCTTCGTGCACGACGTCTGCTTCGCTGTGATGCCCGAGCTCGTTCCTCGCGAGCGCCGAGAGCTGCTGTCGCGGTCGGTGCCCCGGTGGATCCGGCGCAGCGATCTGGTCCTGACCGGCACCCCGTCGTCCGCAGCCGAGGTCGAGAGCGCTCTGGGCGTCGCTCTCGAGCGCGTCCGCGTGCTGCCGACCACGATCGACGCCGACCTCTTCCATGCCCGTGGGGAGGAGGAGGTGGCGCGGGTCCGCGCGCAGCACGGGCTCGGGTCCTACCTGCTCTTCGTCGGATCGATCGAGCGCCGCAAGAACCTCGTCACCCTGGTGGACGCGTACCGGCAGGCCGAGCGGCCGGAGAACCACACCCTGCTCCTGGTGGGCGGGGACGGCTGGGACAACGAGGACGTCCACTCCGCCGTCGCCCGCGCGGTGGCCGCAGGAGCCGACGTGCGCTTCGCCTCCTCCTACGTCGCCGACGAGGATCTGCCGGCCCTGCTCACGGGGGCCGACGCCGTCGCCATGCCCTCCTGGCACGAGGGCTTCGGCCTGCCCGCCCTCGAGGCCGTCGCCTGCGGCACTCCGGTGCTCGCGGCAGACATCCCCGGCCTCCGCGACGCGCTCGCCGGGCGGGAGTCCACCGCCGTCTTCATCGACCCGGCGGACCGCACCGGGTGGTCGGCCGCGATCGGAGAGGCGCTGCGCCGTCCCCGGCGACTCGCACCGGAGCCCATCCCGGGGTGGGACCGCACCGCCCGGCGCCTGCTCGAGCTGGCCTTCGACGACCGCTGATCAGCGCCGGGTCGTGAACAGCAGCCAGCGCCCGGAGACGGAGGCGACCTCGGGCTCGACGTCCCCCGTCGCCGCCTCGACGTAGGCCCGCCAGCCGTCGGGGTCGTCGGTGTAGCCGGCGGTGTCCACGTAGACGGCGCAGGCGCCGCTGCCCGCCACGGCGTCGGCGAACTCCGCGGGGTCGTCGACGTCGCCCCAGACGTCCCAGCCGTAGGTGCCCTCCACCGCCCCGTAGCTCCAGCGGAGGCGTCCCTCCTCGGTCGCGAGGTAGGGCAGCGCCTCGTCGTAGTCGGAGAGCGCTCCGATCCGCCCGCTGTCGGGGAAGCTCTTCAGGGGGAGCTCCACTACTCCGCAGCCGTCGTCCAGCTGCGCGTCGGCCTCCGACACGAACGAGCGCATCTCGGAGTCGTCGGTCGGAGCGATCGGCACCGCGGCCGATACTCCGGCCAGCTGATCGATGACGGCGACGGCGGCGAGCAGCGCCGCCACGAGGATCCGGACACCGCCACGGGCCGTGATCCGATCGAGCAGGAGCGCGAGCACGCCGAGGACGAGGACCGCGATGACGATCGACATCCGCGCCCACGCACGGATCGTCGGCCCCGCCACCAGCGAGACCACGACGCCCAGGCCCGTCACCGTGTAGAAGAGGAGCGCGGCCAGTGTCGCCACGGCGAGGACGCGCACGCGGGCGTCCGAGAAGAACCGGCCGACCGCGGTCGCACGGAGCGCCCGTCCGCCGCCGAGCGCGGAGATCGGGAGCGCCACGAGCGTGATCAGGAGCGCGACGCTGGCGAGGATCGAGAACCCGGGCGGCTCCGTCGTCGGCGCCACGCCGGACTGGCCCGCGTAGGTGTTGAGCAGGCCGTACCCCTGCGGCAGCCCGGTCCCCGACCAGGGCAGGCCCAGCAGCACGAGCTTGCCGGCGTAGGCCTCCGACTCCCCCACGGTCCGCGACGTGAAGTACGGGCTGTAGCGCTCCCCGAAGTCGAGCGAGAGCAGCAGCAGCGAGAGCCCGACGAACACGCCGAGCGCGAGGATCGGCACCGACGAGACCGCGAGCACGCGCAGCCGCTCGCGGGAGAGGAGCCCGGCGGCCGTGCTCACCGCCCAGGTCGCTCCGAGGACCAGGACCGCGAAGACGTAGTAGTAGCCGCCCGTGCTCGCCACCAGGAGCCCGAGCACGACTCCCGGGACGACGGAGCGCAGTACGCGGCTCCTCCGCGTCGCGCCCCGCTCGGCCCAGGCTCGGAGAGGATCGGTGCGCGGTCCGGCGACCATCAGCACCATCACGCCCAGGAGCGGGATCGCCCAGTAGTTGGCGAGGAACGCGTGGCCGAATCCGATCCGGAGGAAGTGGTACGGCAGCAGCGACAGCAGGACCGCGGAGAACGCCGCGACCCAGGGCCGCGTGCGGAGGGCGCGGAAGAACACGTAGCCGGTGACGGCGACCGTCGCGAACGTGCCCAGGTAGAAGACGTTCAGGAGCGTCGTCCCGTCGCGCACCACGAGGGCCAGGACCGACACGGCGAGGGCGGAGGCGACGTCGAACTGCGCGCTGAAGAAGGCGTTGAACCCGTCGGGGAAGCCGAGCGCCGCGTTGCCGTCGAACGGGAACGCCTGCGTGGCGCTGGTGAAGAGCGTGTAGTGCAGGATCTGGTCGTCGCCGCCCACGGTCCAGCGGCCCGTCAGGTCCTGCGGCCCGATCCCGAGCGCGAGCACGGCGGCGACGACCGAGACGAGGGCGGCGACGAGGGCCCATCCGAGCTCGACGAGCGTCCGGCGCCGCCGACTCGCCGTCCGCGGGCCGCGCACGTCAGTAGCCGCGCTCACGGCGCTGCTCCTCCACGCTGGTCTGGACGATCCGGTTCAGCTCGGTCTCGCCGTCGGTGCCCGCGTAGTCGTAGATGTCGAACCCCCCGCAGGCGACGATATCGGAGGGAGCGCCGAGCGTCCCGCGCGCGAGCCCCGCCCAGTCGGGCGAGCGGTCGGCCAGGACGAAGCTGTACTGCCGGTCGCGGTAGTCGCTCAGGTTGTTCATCCACAGCTGCACCGTGAAGTCGAAGTTGACCTGCTGGACGTGCAGCGAGGCCGGTCCGTAGAGGTCCAGCGGCCGCGTGGACCAGAACGAGCCGACGCCCGCGAGCTCGCGGCCGTCGATCCAGCGCTCCAGGCAGTCGGCGTCCGGGTCCGATCGCGCCTCGGCCGCCGCCGAGGCGACCGCCGTTGTGGCCGGCACGGCGGCCACGACGAGGCCTGCCGCAGCCAGCGGAGCGACGACGCGGACGACCGGCGCCAGCCGCGCGCCCGCAGCACGCCGGTGCGCCGCCGCGGCGCCGATCAGGGCGATCACGACCACGGTCGCGGTCACCGGGATCGGCATCAGGTAGCGGCTGACCGAGCTGCCGGTGAAGACCTGCACCACCAGGAGCACCGCCGTCTGCGCCGGCAGGAACGCGCACACCGCGAAGCGCGCACGGGCCGCCTCGTCGAGGGCGGCTCCCCGCGCCAGTCGGGCGGCACCGGCCACGACGACGGCGAGGGCCGCCAGCAGCAGCAGACCCAGCAGCGCCACCTCGAGCTTGCCGATCAGCGGCGCCTTCAGCACCAGGAACTGCACGATCAGGTCGTCCAGTGCCGTCCCGGCGAGCGGCAGCCGGAGGTACCCGCCGGCGTCGGTCCCGATCAGGAAGCCGAGCGGGACCCGCAGCGCGGCTCCGAGCGCGGCGGCCCCGAGGACCGTGCCCGCGACGATCAGGACCGCTCGGGGAGCAGCGAGAGCGAGCACCAGCAGCACGACGAGGACCACCAGCAGGGGGCCGACGAACTGCACCAGGAGGAGCGGATCGGAGAGAGTCGTCGCGGCGACGGCCGCCCCGACCAGGAGCAGCGGACGCGCGGCCGGACGGCGCTCGCGCAGTGCGCCCAGAGCGACGGCGAGCCCGGCGAGGCCTGTGAGCACCGCGCCGTAGTAGTAGGTCGTGAGGAGGAAGGTGGTCGCCAGGGCCCCCTCGTTGTTGAGCGCGCGGCCCTCCGTCAAGCAGAGCACCAGCAGCACGGCGGTGCCGGCGAGCGCGGCCGCGGGCCGCAGCCGGCGGTGCCGGTCCGCGACGAGCCGTCGCGCGAGCATCCGGAGCACGCCGTAGAGGAGGACGACGTTGAGCACGGCGTTGACCGCGAGCGCCGCCGCGGGATCGCCACCGGTCAGCAGCCACGCGACGCCGAAGACGGGGAGCTCGGGGAAGAGGAAGAGCTGGCTCGTCATCACCCACGCCGCCGGGCGGCCCTCGGCGAAGGACTGCAGGATCAGCGGCAGCGCCAGCGAGTCGCCGTCGCGGAAGAGCAGCGGCCGCCACGGCGTGCCGACCATGAATCCGAGCACGAGCAGGGTCCCGCTGACGACGACGGCGAGGGCGGCGAGCTCGAGGAGGGCCCTCCGGGTCCGAGGGGATCCCGTCGGACCCGCCGTCACCGGTGCTTCCCGCCGAACCGGATGGCCAGGACGAGCAGGAGGTTCTTCAGGAGGGTGTCGCTCGGGATCTTGGAGTTGCCGACCGTGCGGTCGAGGAAGACGATCGGGATCTCCTTCACTCCGCGGGCCCGGCGCAGCGCCCGGTACTTGAGCACGATCTGGAAGCCGTAGCCGGCTGCGCGGATCGTCTCGAGGTGGAGGGTGCGCAGGAGGTCCGCGCTGAAGAGGTTGAAGCCGCCGGTCCAGTCGGTGATCTTCGAGCCGAGGAAGAGGCGCGTGTAGAGGTTGCCGCCACCGCTCAGCAGCTTGCGGTCGAGCGTCCAGTCGGGAGTGCCCCCGCCCGCGATGTAGCGGGAGGCGACCACGAAGTCGGCGCCCGCGCGCACCTCGCGGAGGAAGGCGTCGATGTAGTCCGGGTCGTGCGAGAGGTCGGCGTCCATCTGCAGCAGGTAGTCGTAGCGGCGCTCGGCCGCGAGGAGGTGCTGGAAGGCCCAGATGTACGCCGCGCCGAGCCCCTCCTTCTTCTCGCGCGACAGCACGAGGACCTCGAAGGTGTCGGATCCGAGCTCGGCCGCGAGCTCGCGCGCGCGGTCCGCGGTGCCGTCGGGGGAGCTGTCGTCGATGACGGCGACGGTCACGTGGAAGTCGGGGTTGCGGGACGCCGCGAGCGCGACCCGCGGCAGCGCCGTCGCGATGTTCGCGACTTCGTTGTAGGTGGGGACGACGACGGCGAGGGAGCGCATGAGGCGGGGAGGATCCGTTCTTCCGGTGCACCGGCTGACCGGTGAGAGCCCTGCGAGTATAACGAGGCGGTGCTCGCGAGCCTCCGAGCGCGCCCCGCAGCCCGCCGCCCCGCCCGCGCACTCTCTCAGGAACATGGCACCGGCCGTTCGACCGCCCGGCAGGGGTCCGCGGTTACGATGGACGACAGTGCACGGCGGTTCACCCCTTGTTCGCCTGCCCCGATGGACGCCCGTCGGAGCCCGACGGTCGGGCATCGACGCCAGAGGGGGACGGGAAAGAGCACCGCAGATGAAGAGACTCCTCGAATCGCAGAAGGTCCGCTTCCTCATCGCGGGCTGCACCAACACGGCGATCGACTTCCTCATCCTCAACACGCTCGTGCTCCTGCTCGGTCTGCCGACCCTCGTCGCCAACGTCTTCTCCGTCCTGGTCGGCATCACGATCTCGTACGCGCTGAACCACTTCTTCGTCTTCCGCCACCCGGGCAGGGTCTCGGTCGCCACGTTCGCGAAGTTCTTCCTCGTCACCGGGTTCAGCTCGCTGGTCCTGCAGTCGGCCATCATCTACGGCTTCGAGGTCTTCTTCGACACCCGCTTCGGCAACTCGCTGCTCTTCCTCCCCAGCTCCGGCGAGAACGCCTTCCTCGCGATCAACATCGCCAAGGCCGTCGCCGTCCTCGTGGGACTGGTGTGGAACTTCTGCATGTACAAGTTCGTCGTCTTCCGCCGTCCGGCGCACGATGCGCTGCCCGCGATCGAGACGGTCTCCCCCGCCGCCGTGGCCGTCAGCACCGAGCCCGTCGACATCGTCCGCTGAGGGCCGCAGGCTCCCGGGCCCCGCTCGAGCCGCGTGCTAGCCTCGTCGAGTTCTTCCGACGGGGCACTCCTCCCGTCGACGCCGCACCACCCGGAGGCTCCCATCGCCCGCTCGACGTTGCCCATCGCGGTCGTCGTCGTCACCCACTTCTCGGGTGAGGTCCTCCGCGCGTGCCTCGAGTCCGTGCCGGAGGCGACGGAGCACGACGTGCGCATCGTGGTGGTCGACAACCTGACCACGGACGACTCCGTCCGCAGCGTCGTCGAGCGCCTGCCCCACGTCGAGTTCCACGAGACCGGGCAGAACCTCGGCTACGGCCGGGCCGTCAACTACGCGGTCGACCGCCTCGGGCCCGAAGTGGAGTGGATCCTGGTGACCAACCCGGACACGGTCTTCCTCCCCGGCTCGATCGACGCCCTCTACGCCGCCGCGACGGCGGACGACCGGATCGGCTCGATCGGGCCGCGGATCCTCGACTCCGACGGCACGATCTACCCCTCCGCCCGCGCTCTGCCCTCGCTCGGCACGGGCGTCGGGCACGCCGTCTTCGCCCACGTCTGGCCCGGCAACCCGTGGTCGGCGACCTACCGGCGCTCGCGCGCGGTCGAGACCCTCCGCCACGGCCGGATGGAGGCGGGCTGGCTCTCCGGCGCCTGCGTGATGGTGCGCCGCACGGCCTTCGAGGAGATCGGCGGGTTCGACGACCGCTACTTCATGTACTTCGAGGACGTCCAGCTGGGCGACTCGCTCGGACAGCGCGGCTGGACCAACGTCTACCTCGCCGACGCGGTCGTCTCCCACCTCGGCGGGCACTCCACCCGCCTGGCCTCGGCGCGGATGCTCGCGGTCCACCACCGCAGCGCCTACCTCTACCTCGCGCAGAAGTACGGCGCCTGGTATCAGGCGCCGATCCGCGCGGCGGTCCGCGCCGGGCTGGGCGCCCGGGTCGCGCTGATGCGCCTGCGCTCGAAGAGCTGATCCGCTCCGATCGGGCGGGCCGCCTGGCCGGCGCCGGGCGGCCCGCCCACCGGATCGGCGGTCAGGACGCGGAGTCGAGCTCCGTGTATAAGGCCCGCGCCTCGTCCCAGGTCGGCAGCAGGCCCTGCGCCTCGGCCTCGGCCAGCGTCGGTGCGTCGGTGTCCTTCGGCGAGAGGAGCAGCTCGCCGGCCTCCTCCGGGAAGCGCAGGCCGATCTGCTCGTCGAGCGGGTCGATACCCTTCTCCCGCACCGGGTCGAAGGTGGCGTTCACGAGGTACGAGACCACGGCGCCCTCGGTCAGCGCCACGAAGGCGTGCGCGACCCCCTCGGCGATGTAGACGGAGCGGCGGTCGACGTCGTCGAGCAGGATCGACTCCCAGCGCCCGAAGGTCGGCGACCCGACGCGCACATCGATCACGTAGTCGAGGACCGCACCGGAGAAGCACGAGACGTACTTGGCCTGCGACGGCGGGATCTGCGCGAAGTGGATGCCGCGGACGGTGCCGCGCCGCGAGACGGAGGTGTTGCCCTGCCGGAGCGAGAGCGGGTGCCCGACCTTCTCGGCCAGGCGGTCGAAGCGGTAGAACTCGTAGAAGACCCCGCGATCGTCGGGGAACTGGCGCGGAGTCACTTCGTAGACGTCGGGGATGTCGAGCTCTCGGATCTGCACGGTCGCCAGTTTAACGACGGCGTGTCACGGGCCCGCGACGCCTCTCTGCGCCACCCGGCGGCGTGCCGGAGCGCCGACCGTCGGCCGACGGACCGCTCGGGCATGATGAGGAGGTGACCTTCCTCATCACGGGCGCCTCCGGCATGCTCGGCACCGACCTGCGCGCGGCCCTCGGCTCCCGCCCCAGCACCGCCCTCGGCCGCTCCGACCTCGACGTGACCGACCTCGACGCCGTGCGCGCCGCCGTCGCGGGACACGACGCCGTGGTGAACTGCGCCGCGTACACCCGCGTCGACGACGCCGAGACCGACGAGGAGGAGGCGCACCGCGTCAACGCCGTCGGAGCGCGCAACCTCGCCCTCGCCACCGCCGAGACGGGAGCCGCACTCGTGCAGGTCTCCACCGACTACGTCTTCGACGGCTCCGCGACGACCCCCTACTCCGAGGACCACCCCCGGAACCCGATCTCGGCCTACGGCCGCACGAAGGCCGAGGGCGAGCGCCTGGTGCTCGATGCCAACCCGGACCGCGGGTACGTCGTCCGCACGGCCTGGCTCTACGGCGAGCACGGCGGCAACTTCGCTAAGACGATGGTGCGACTGGCGGGCGCGCACGAGACGCTGACCGTGGTCGACGACCAGCACGGCCAGCCCACCTGGACCGCCGACCTCGCCGCGCGCCTGATCGAGCTGGTCGACGCGGAGGCCCCGGCCGGCGTCTACCACGGCACCAGCTCCGGCGAGACGACCTGGCTCGGCTTCGCCCGTGCCGTCTTCGCCAAGGCGGGCCTGGATCCCGAGCGCCTGCGCCCGACCGACAGCGGCTCGTTCGTCCGCCCCGCTCCGCGTCCGGCCTACTCGGTCCTCGGACACGACGGCTGGAGCCGGGCGGGCCTGCCGCCGCTGCGCTCCTGGCAGGACGCGCTCGCCGCCGCACCCCTCGAGGCGGTGACCCCGTGACCACCACTCTCCGCGTCGTCGTCGACCAGATGCTCGCCCGCGTGCCCGGCGGCATCGGCCGCTACACCGAGGAGCTCACCCGCGAGCTGATCGCGACGGCTCCCCGCGACTGCGAGGTGGAGGCCGTCGTCTCCGCCCACCCGCCCGAGAAGGAGGAGGAGCTGCGCCTGCGCCTGCCCGGCCTCGCGCGCATCCACCGGCTGCCGCTCGGGCGCCGCGAGCTCTCGCGCGCCTGGCAGTACGGGATCGCCATCCCGGCCGGCGGCGGCATGATCCACGCCCCGAGCCTCTTCGCCCCGTTGCGCAGCCACGACGGGAGCGAGGGCGAGCAGATCGCCGTCACGATCCACGACACGGTGCCGTGGACGCATCCCGAGACCCTCACCCCGCACGGCGCGAAATGGCACCGGGCGATGGCCAAGCGCGCCCGCAAGCACGCGGACGCCGTCGTCGTCCCCACCCACGCCGTCGCCCACCAGCTCTCCCAGCTGATGGACTTCGGTGATCGACTGCGCGTGATCGGCGGAGCCGTCGGCTCCGGCCTGGTCGTCCCGGAGGACGCCGACGAGCGCGCCACGGCGCTGGGCCTCCCCCCGGAGTACGTGCTGAGCGTCGGCACGCTGGAGCCGCGCAAGGGCCTGGTCTCGCTGATCGCGGCCTTCGGAGGAGCGTCCGCGCCGGCGATCCCGCTGCTCCTGGTCGGCCCGACCGGCTGGGGCGACCTGGACGTGGCCTCCGTCGCCGACGAGCAGGGCCTCGACGAGACGCGCGTGCGCGCCCTGGGAGTCCTCAGCGACGCCGACCTCGCTGTCGTCCTCTCGCGGGCCACCCTCTTCGTCTACCCGAGCATCGCCGAGGGCTTCGGCCTGCCCGTGCTCGAGGCGATGCACTTCGGAGTGCCGGTGGTGCACTCCGACGACCCCGCGCTGATGGAGGTCGCCGCGGACGCCGGCGTCGCCGTCGAGCGCGGCGACGCGAAGGACTACCCGGACCGCCTCGCCCTCGCCATGAGCAGCGTGCTCGCCGACACCGGGCTGCGCGAGCGGATGTCGGTGGCCGGCCGCGACCGCTCCCGCGCCTTCAGCTGGCGCGACTCCGCCGAGCGCGTCTGGGCGCTGCACGCCGACCTCTGAGGCGTGCGGCACCCGGCCGTCTACGGCGCGGAGTCGCCCGACAGTCCGGCGCTCACCAGCGAGTGCACGACGTCGTAGTCCGGATCCTCCGGGTCGACGGCCGGCGGGACCAGCTCGATCGGGTCCACCGGCTGCGACTTCGTCTTGAGCCCCAGCTGGACGAAGTAGCCGAGCATCCCCTGCGGGACGTCCGTCTTGATGACCTGGGACCCGGCGGACGCCACGTCCTGGAACTTGGCGAGGACGTTGCCCGGCTCGAACTGGGCGAGCAGCGCCTCCTGCACCTGCCGCTGGCGCGCCATCCGGTCGTAGTCGCTCGTGGTGTAGCGCGAGCGGGCGTAGGCGAGGGCCTGCTCGCCGTTGAAGTGCCAGTGCCCGGGATCGATCCACTGGTTGACGCCCTGCATCACGCCGTCGGAGTCGGGCAGCCCGCCCAGGGGCAGCGGCTCGTCGGCCACGTAGTCGATGTCGATGCCGCCGAGCGCGTCGATCAGCTGGGCGAAGCCCTCCATGTCGATCAGCGCGTAGTACTGGATCCTCAGGTCGAGGATGCCCTCGACCGCGTCGCGCATCGCCTCGATGCCGGGCTCGCTGCCGTGGTCGACGGCGTCGGGGTAGAGCTCCGGGTGCTTCAGCTCGACCTCGGTGTAGACCGAGTTGAGCTTGCAGACGTCGACGGCGCAGTTGTCGGTGTCGTAGCCGTCGGGGTAGAGCTCGTGCATCGGGCTGGTCTCGGGGAACGGGAAGTCGACGAACTCGCGCGAGACGCCGATGATCGAGGCCTTGCCGCTCGACGCGTCGATGCTGACCACCGAGATGCTGTCGGGGCGCAGACCGTCGCGGTCCTCTCCCGCGTCGCCGCCGAGGAGCATCACGTTGTAGCGGCCGTCGATCGGCTGCTCGATCGCTCCGCCGCCGAAGATCGACGACAGCGTCCCCCGTGTCACGCCGAGCAGGTAGGTGCCGTAGGCGGTGGTGCCGACCGAGATCGCCATCAGCGCGATCGTCGCGAACGCGAGCACGCCGCGCATCCGCGGGCGCACCCGGACGACGCGGATCAGGCGGAGGGTGTCGAGCGTCAGCACGGCCCAGACCACCCCGTAGACGACGAGCGCGGCCTGGAGCGCGAGCATCGAGACGTCGAAGGTCGCGAGCGTGTAGAGGCCGGTCGGGAAGACGAAGTAGAGGAGCACCGCGACCAGGAGGGCGACCCAGAGCCCGAGGGTGAAGCCGAGCCCCAGGCGCCCGAGCCGGCGGTTGCCCGCGAGGACCTGAGCGGACCCGGGCACCAGCAGGTTGACGATCAGCAGCCACCACGCCCGCCGCGTCATGAAGGCGCGGGAGGCGACGTCCGGGTGCCGCAGCGGCAGGGCGACGGCCGTCACAGGCCCGCCACCAGGGCGTCGTTCTTCGCGGCGACCTGCACCTCGAGGTCGGCGGCGAAGGCGTCGAGCGCTGCGGAGAGGGCGTCGTCCGCGGTCGCGAGGATCTTCACCGCGAGCAGTCCGGCGTTCCGCGCTCCGCCGATGGAGACGGTGGCGACGGGGACGCCCGCGGGCATCTGCACGATCGAGAGGAGGGAGTCGAGCCCGTCGAGTCGGGCGAGCGGGACCGGCACTCCGACGACGGGGAGCGAGGTCACGGCGGCGAGCATGCCGGGGAGGTGGGCGGCTCCGCCCGCTCCGGCGATGACGACCTTCAGGCCGCGGCCGCGGGCCTCGCGGCCGTACGCGATCATCGCCTCCGGGGTGCGGTGCGCGGAGACGACCCGGACCTCGTGCGCCACGCCGAACTCGGCGAGGACGGCGGACGCCGCCTGCATGACGGACCAGTCCGAGTCCGACCCCATCACGACGCCGACGAGCGGCGCGGGCCCGTTCACGAGCGCGTCCGCGCTCACGAGAGGGCTCCGGCAGGGGTCGGGGAGGTCGGCTGGCTCGTCACGGCGACCATCGTACGGGTCAGTCCGTGAGAACGGCCGCCGCCGCGCGAGCCTCGTAGACCACGAGGTCGAGGTCGTCGCCGGTGGCGTTCACGTGCCCGACCTTGCGGCCCGGTCGCGGCTCCTTGCCGTAGTTGTGCACCTTCACGCCCGGGTGATCGGCGAGCACCCGCGGATAGCGGTCGGTCAGCGACTCCCCCACCGGGCCGCCGAGCACGTTGACCATCACGGTCCACGGATCGCGGCAGCCCGTCGCGCCGAGCGGCAGGTCGAGGACCGCGCGCAGGTGCTGCTCGAACTGCGACGTGGTCGATCCGTCCATCGTCCAGTGGCCGCTGTTGTGCGGGCGCATGGCCAGCTCGTTGACCAGGATGCGGTCGTCCGTCGTCTCGAACAGCTCGACGGCCAGGACGCCGGTGACCCCGAGGCTGTCGGCGATCGTCTGCGCGATCTCGGCCGCGGCTGATGCGAGCCGGCCGGCGGACGCGGGGGCCGGAGCGATCACCTCGGCGCAGACGCCGTCGCGCTGCACCGACTCCACCACCGGCCAGAGGATGCTCTCGCCGGAGGGACGCCGGGCGACGAGCTGCGCGAGCTCGCGGCGGAAGCCCACCAGCTCCTCGACCAGGAGCGAGCCGCCCCGGCCGTCCTCGGCGAGGGCGGTGAACCAGTCGTCCGCCTCGTGGGCGCCGCGCACCACGCGCACGCCCTTGCCGTCGTAGCCGCCGCGCGCGGTCTTCACCACGGCGCTGCCGCCGTGCTCAGCCAGGAACTCCCCCAGCTCCTCGGCGGAGGAGACCTCGGCCCACTCGGGCACGGGCACGCCGAGCTCGGTCAGGCGGCGCCGCATCATCAGCTTGTCCTGGGCGAACAGCAGGGCGTCGGGGCCGGGGTGCACGGCGACGCCGCGGGCGACGAGCTCGCGGAGGATCGGCTGGGGAACGTGCTCGTGGTCGAACGTCACCACGTCCACGGTCTCGGCGAAGGCGAGCACGGTCGCCTCGTCGCGGTGGTCGCCGACCCGTGTCGCGGCGAGCCCCGCCGGGGCGCCCTCGCTCTCGGCGAGCACGGCGATCTCGATGCCGAGCTCCACCGCCGCGGGGATCATCATCCGGGCGAGCTGGCCGCCCCCGATCACGCCGACGCGCATGGCGCTCCTCCGTCTCCGCCCGCTGGCGCGGGGCGGCTCCATGCTACCGAGGCCCCGACGCGCTCACGCGGGCGGCGGCCACTCCGGCTCGAGAGCGGGAGCCGCGCCGATCGCCTCCCGCAGCAGGTCGGCCGTTAGCTCCGGATCCGGCAGGTCCCGCAGCACGAACACCTCGGCTCCCGCCTGCAGGATCCGGACGTCCCCGCACCGGGCGAGGCGCTGGCCGAGGGAGCGCTCGACCACGACCTCCATCCTCCGATCGAAGACCACCTCGGCCCGCCGGATCGACGCCACGCCCCGGCGCGCGCTGAGGCCGGAGGCGGTGACGCGGTAGCGCACGCTCGCCCAGCCCGCGATCCCGGGAGCGCAGAGGAGCAGCACCAGAAGTGCGGTGCCGAGCCCGATGATCCAGCGCTGCAGGGCGAGCTCGAACTGCGCGGCGAAGTAGAAGCCCGTCCAGGTGAGCAGGAGGAGGCCGACGACCGGTGCGACCGCCCGGCGGGCGCGCGGGGTCAGCCGCGCCAGCTCGCGGTCGGCGGGGTCGGTCCTGGCCATCAGGAGCGCAGGTGCGTGACGTCGCCGGCCGTGAACGAGCGCAGCGCGCCGCCCTGCTCGAGCAGGAGCGAGCCGTCCGGGGCGAGTGCGGCGGCGGTCCCCTCCTCCTGCGTGCCGTCGGGCAGCTCGAGCCGGACGCGCGTTCCGAGGGTGCCGCAAGAGGCGCGGACGGCGGCGGCCGCTCCGGAGGCCTCGGCGTCGCCCTGGGCGAGCAGCGGAGCCAGCAGCCCCTGGAATTCGGTCAGGAACGCGGCGAGCACCTCGTCGGCGCTCGTCGTCCGTGCTCCGGCGAGGGCGAGCGAGGTGGCGGTCGGGACCGGCAGCTCCGCCTCCGTCAGCAGCAGGTTCACGCCGGTGCCGACGACGACCCGTCCGTCCGGCAGACGCTCGGCGAGGATCCCCGCGACCTTCCGGCCGTCGATCAGGACGTCGTTGGGCCACTTGACGGCGACGTCCCCGTCGACGAGGGGTGCGAGGGCCCGGGCGAGAGCGGCGCCGGCCACGAGCGGCAGCCAGCCGGAGGCCTCGGCGCCGAGGGCGGAGGCGTCGACCAGAGTCGAGGCCGCGAGCGTGCGGCCCGCGGGCGCCTGCCAGACGCGCCCCAGCCGGCCGCGCCCGGCGCGCTGGTCGCCGGTGGCGACGACGGAGAGGTGCGGCCACACGGCGGGGTCGGCGGCAGCCCGCTCGCGGAGCTCGTCGTTCGTCGACCCCGCCGACTCGAGCGCGAGGACGCGGGGGGAGACGGCGGAGGAGAGCGGGAGGAGCATGCCGCCACGGTAGCGGCGGCTCCCGCGAGGCCGCTCCGAGCGCCGCGCGCGACGGCCCGCCCTTGTCCGGATCCTCCCGTCGGGAGCGGCCCTCCCTGTGCGAGTGCGACAAGAGGAGGCGTCCGCCCCGCCGGTAGGGTGAGCGGGTGACCGCGAACACCGAACGTCCCGCGCCCGATCTGTACACGACCGCGGGGAAGATCGCGGACCTCAGGAACCGCTACCACGAGGCCGTCACGGCCAGTGGCGAGGCGGCGATCGAGAAGCAGCACGCCAAGGGCAAGATGACCGCACGGGAGCGGATCGACACCCTCCTCGACCCGGGCTCGTTCGTCGAGCTGGACGAGTTCGTGCGCCACCGCACCCACGCCTTCGGCATGGAGAAGAAGCGCCCCTACGGCGACGCCGTCGTCACCGGGACCGGCACCATCCACGGCCGCCAGGTCGCCGTGTACTCGCAGGACTTCACGATCTTCGGCGGCTCGCTCGGCGAGGTGGCCGGCGAGAAGATCATCAAGGTGATGGACCTCGCCCTGAAGACCGGCGTCCCGATCATCGGCATCCTCGACTCCGGCGGAGCACGGATCCAGGAGGGCGTGGTCGCCCTCGGCAAGTACGGCGAGATCTTCCGCCGCAACACCGCGGCGAGCGGCGTGATCCCCCAGATCTCGATCATCTGCGGCCCGGCCGCGGGAGGCGCGGTCTACTCCCCCGCCCTGACCGACTTCGTGATCATGGTCGACAAGACCAGCCAGATGTTCGTCACCGGGCCCGACGTGATCAAGACCGTCACCGGCGAGGACGTCGGCATGGAGGAGCTCGGCGGTGCGCTGACCCACAACAAGATCTCGGGCGTCTCGCACTACCTCGCGAGCGACGAGAACGACGCGCTCGACTACGCGCGGACGCTTCTCTCCTTCCTCCCGGACAACAACCTGTCGCCTGTCCCCGTCTTCGAGACCGAGGTCGACCTCGAGACGACCGACGCGGACCGCTTCCTCGACACGGTCATCCCGGACAGCCCGAACCAGCCGTACGACATGCGCGCCGTCATCGAGCACATCGTCGACGAGGGCGACTTCCTCGAGGTGCAGCCGCTGTTCGCGCCGAACATCGTGATCGGCTTCGGCCGCGTCGAGGGCCGCTCCGTCGGCATCATCGCGAACCAGCCGAGCGCCATGGCGGGCACGCTGAACATCGAGGCGGGCGAGAAGGCGTCCCGCTTCGTCCGCTTCTGCGACGCGTTCTCGCTGCCGATCCTGACCCTGGTCGACGTCCCGGGCTACCTGCCCGGCACCGACCAGGAGTGGACCGGCGTCATCCGCCGCGGCGCGAAGCTGCTCTACGCCTACGCCGAGGCGACCGTGCCGCTGGTCACGGTCATCCTGCGCAAGGCCTACGGCGGCGCGTACATCGTGATGGGGTCCAAGCAGCTGGGAGCCGACATCAACCTCGCGTGGCCGACCGCCGAGATCGCCGTCATGGGTGGCCAGGGCGCGGTGAACATCCTCTACCGCAACGAGATCCGCAAGGCGGAGGAGGCCGGCGAGGACGTCGCAGCCGTCCGGACGCGCCTGGCGAACGAGTACACCTACAACGTCGCGAGCCCGTTCCTCGCGGCCGAGCGCGGCGAGCTCGACGGCGTGATCGAGCCCTCGGCGACGCGTGTCTCCGTCATCAAGGCGCTGCGGGCGCTGCGCACCAAGCGCGCCAACCTGCCCGCGAAGAAGCACGGCAACATCCCGCTCTGACCCGGCCTGCTCGGACGCCGCGGCAGGAGACGGGAGACCGTCCGTGCCGCGGCGTTCCGCTGCGCCCACCTCCTCACGGGGCGGAGGGGCGGAACGATCAGTCGGAGGAGCCGGGGCCGGTCCGTCGGGCAGCGGACTCCGCGGGAGCATCGGGCCGCACGACGGGAGCGTCCGGCTCCGCGGCCGGAGCGTCCGGCTTCCCTGTCGCGGAATCGGGCTCCGCTTCCCGGGCATCCGCCCTCGCAGCCGGAGCACCCGCCTTCACCGCAGGACCACCCGCGTTCACCCCAGGACCGTCCGGCTCGGCTGTCGGAGCACCCGCCTTCACCGCTGGAGCGCCTGCCTTCGCGGCCGGAGCATCCGGCTTCGCCGCGGACGCCTCGGACGACTTCTCCTCCGGCTTCGCCCCGACCACCCGCGCGAACGCCAGCGCCTGCGCGGCGGAGAGGTCGGGCAGATAGGCGCGACCCAGCGCGGCTCCGATCCGGGGCAGCTGCAGCGCGTCGGGGTAGGTCATCCAGAGGCCCGCGTAGCGCGGGTGGAACTTGGCCTTGAAGCGGAACAGCGACGTGAAGCCGTAGGCCGGCTCGAGCGTCCGCGAGAGGAACTCGAGCAGGCGCGAGAGGACCGTCGGCTCCGGAGGCTCCTCCCCCTCCTCGACCGGTGCGGTGGCGAGCGGTGCGCCCGAGAGCGAGAGGAACTCGGCGCCCTCCTCCTTGACGCGCAGCGCCGCGGAGGCGATGAGGAACTCCATGATGCCGGGCATCGAGTCGTCGGAGCGGCGCATGAAGTCGAGGGTCCAGCCGACCACGCGCCCCTCCCGATGCACGGGCAGCCAGCTCGTCACTCCCTGCAGCACGCCGTCCGGTCCGACCGCGAGCAGGAGGGCGACGTCGGGATCGCGGACCTCGTCGATGCCGCCTAGGGTGAAGCCCATCTCGGGCAGCGCCTTCTCGGCGACCCAGCGCTCCGACAGGTCGACGATCTGGTTGGCCATGCCGAGGGAGAGCTCGGGCCAGCTGGTCCACTGCGCCTCGATGCCCAGCTTGATGCCGCGCGTGAGCGGGTAGCGCACCTTCTGCCACCGCTTGCCGGTGAGCTCGAAGGAGGAGAGCTCGATGATCGTCTCCTCGCCGACCGAGAGGCGCGACCAGCCGAGCCGGTCGAAGACGGGGAGGAGCTCGTCGTGGATGCTGTAGAAGACGGGCGTCCAGCTGCGCTCGTCGCAGAAACGCACGAACTCGGCCACGACGTCCTCCCGCCGCTCGGGAGCGCAGGCCGGGTCGGAGAGGGTGATCGCCACGCCGCCGATCACCCGGTAGGCGACTCCGCCGGTCCCGTCGGCCGAGATCCAGTGCGCGTTGCCCTCCCAGGTCCCCTGATGGCCGAGGCTGCCGGCGCCGTGCAGGGACAGGAGCGCGCGGTACCGCGCCTCGTCGCCGCGGTTCCGCTGCACGTCGGTGGCCCGGAGCAGGGCGACCACCGCGACGACGACCACGAGCCAGAACACCGGGCCGACCCACTCGAAGACGATCCGCGCGACGGGCTCCCGCGGCACGGCGAGCAGTCCGGCGCCGCCGAGGAAGCTCACCGGGACGAAGCGCAGCAGCCCGTCCAGGAGGAGTCTCCCGAGGCCCAGGAGCGGCTCGAAGCTCGTGCGCACGCCGGCCGAGAGCGCCAGGTAGCCGCCGAGGGACACGACGAAGGCGATGGCGACGACCCGCGTCCAGAGCCTCGCAGCGGCACGGGGCGCGCGGATGCGGAAGTGCCTCCTCCCGATCACGAGCATCGCCACGACGGCCAGCGGCACCAGCACCGTCGTCGCCACCCAGAGCAGGTACTCGGCGTAGTACAGGAACTCGGGGTGACGGGCGGCGCGCTGGAGGGAGAAGACCTCCAGGATCGCGATCGCGATGTTCACCCCGACCGCCAGCAGCAGGCCCAGGCGGCGCCCGGAGCGCAGGCCGTAGGCGGCGACGAGCAGGAGGAGGAGCGGGACGAACGTCAGCAGGATCGGCCCGGGGGCGACCAGGCTCAGCTTCACGTGGTGCGCGCAGTGCCGGAGGGCGCGGCTGCACGGGTCCTCGAGGTCCGTCGTCCCCGTGAAGGCGCTCTGCAGCAGTCGGCCGAGGAACGAGAACGGACCGTAGCCCGAGTCCGAGAGGACGGCGACGAGCGGACCGATGGCGGTGACGACGACGACCGCCGCCAGCAGCCCCCGGGACTCGCGGTGCGAGCTCGGGGCCGGACGCTGCGGACGCAGTCCCGACGCTCCCCGCGCGAGCACCGCGCCGAGCACGAGCCCCGCGCCGCCCGCGAGGAGCCGGTACGCGTCGGCGGAGTCGCCCGCGTAGAGCACGAACATCAGCACGACGGCGAAGACGGTCACCCGGAGCCGGCGACGCCACAGAGCGCCCATGAAGGCGGTCGAGGCGATGAGGGCGCCGACCGCGCCGATCAGCGGGTCGAAGGTGTGGTCGCCGACGGTGTCGCCCGCCCACCACTCGCCGGCGAGAGCGCCGATCGACTGCACGGAGGACCCGACGACGATCCCGACGGCGCCGGTCACGAGGAAGGCGAGGAGGGTGCGGGCCGAGCCGAGGCGGCGCTCCGCGGCGAGGAGCATCGGGAGCACCAGCACGACGTCCAGGAGCAGCTGCAGCGGGTCCGCCGCGATCAGGAGGGCGGTCACCGCCGTCCACGGACGGCCGTCGAGGGTCGTCATCGGGCCCGCCGCCCACCAGGCCGTCGTCTCGGCTCCCGCGGGGGCGACGAGCGTCCCCGTGATCGCGCTCGCGGCCAGGAGGACCAGGACGACCGAGACGGCCGCAGGCGACCTCCGGACCAGCAGACGCAGGGGGCGCAGCGCCGCGGCACCGCTCCTCGGGAACCACGTCGGCATGCGGGGACGCTCCTGTTCGCAACGGACGGACGACGCTCCGGCGGCATCCGGCGTCAGCATAGCCATGCCCCGCCGACCGGCGCCGTGAACGGCATGCGATAGCGTCACGGGATGACCGCCTCCGACTCCGCACCCGCCGTCGTCATCTCCACCCCCGGCCTCGACGCCGCCGAGATCGCCGCCGTCACGGCCGTCGTCACCGCACTGACCTCGCGCACCGAGGCCGAGCCGGAGACCCCGCAGGAGCTCAGCGGCGGCTGGAACGACCGCGCCGCGGCGGTCCGCGGGCCGCTCCGGCCGGCACCCGGAGCGTGGCGCTCCTTCTCGGGCTGAGCGGACTCGCAGACGCAGTCCGTCGGGGAACGAGCGATCCGCGACGCGGAACGTGAAATTTGTCCCCCGATTAGTCCCCTAAAGTGCTGACTATGCGCCTCCTGGCGGAGCGAGCACACTAGTGGACGTACGGTGCTCCTCCTTCGGAAGGGGCACCGCCAATCACTCGCCGACCAGGGTAAGCAGGCGGGTGTGTTGGGGGCGAGTGAGGGTAATATTCGGGTTGTTACCCTCACTCGGGGTTTGACGGCGGGCCGGGCCCCCTCTACGGAGGAGTGGACGGCCCGCCGCACTCCGTTAACGGGCTTTCGTCCTGACGCGCTCTGCGCTCAACGGGCTCTGCCCATGACGGCTCTGCTCACGCTCGTGCCGCGCCGTGCCGCGCCGCGCCGACGATCGGTCCGCTCCGAGAGACCGGGCGCGCCGAGACCTGAGCTGTGCTGAGAGCCGGAGCGTACCGCCCGCGGCACCGATCCGAGATACGCACGCCCTCCGGGGCGGGTCGCCGCCGGTCGCTGCGCATGCGGACGGCCGCGCCGTCCCGCGCGCTCTCCGCCGCTCAGACGTCCCGTCCGCCGACGCCGTCGCGCCGGATCTCGACCCAGGCGTCGACCTCGTCCCCCGCGTCGTCGGAGCCGAGGGCGCCCGCGCTGCCGTCGCCGGCCGTCCGCAGGCCCACCACTGTGACCGCCGAGGCCGAGTCGGCCGACGCGGTGCGCACCACCACGCGGTCGACCTCCTCGCGGATCCCGCTCAGAGCCTGGGCGAGCTCCCCCAGCACCCGTCGGCTCTCGCCCTCGGAGGTGCGGTCGAGGCCGCCGTCGTCGAGCACCGACACGGTCACGCCCCGCCGCCGCGCGTCGAGCACGAGACGCCGCACCTCGTCGTCCAGCAGCCGCCGGCCGCGGATCTCGTCGCGCACGGCCGCCTCGAGCAGCCGGCACTCGCGCCGCTCCTCGTCGGTGAGGCCCGGTCCCGGCTCGGCGATGCGCAGCAGCATGTCGGCGGCGAGGGCGCGCGTCTGCTCCAGCCGGACCTCGCGCTCCGTGAGGTGCGCCTCCTCCGCGGCCCGCCACGACGCGGCCGCGCGCTCGGCCGCCTCGAGCACGCGCGCCTCGGAGCCCGCGCGCCCGAGCTCGACGATGAGCAGCTGCGCGATCGCGACCCAGGCGATCCCCCCGACGACGCCGAGAGTGGCCAGCGCGGCCGGGCCGGCCCAGAACACGGTGTGCACGATCAGGAAGCCGACGCCGACCCAGGCGCAGGCCGGGCGCCGGCGGGCGCACACGATCGTCATGAGGGTGCCGACCGCGGCGATGTACCAGGTGGAGTAGCCGTTGGAGGCGCCCGGATCGAGCGACGGCGCGACCAGCAGCGGCAGAGCGACGGCGACCGCGGTCATCCCGACCGCGACGGGCAGGGCGAGCCGGGTCGTCGCTCCGGGCCAGAGGGCGACGACGGTCGCCGCGAGGTACAGCGCGACCGCGACGAGGTCGGCCGGCGTGGCCGGGGAGATGCGGAAGGAGAAGAAGGCGAGCACCACGTGGTAGAGCGAGAAGCCGGCGCCGAGCGCCTGGAGCAGGGGGCGCGGGTAGGCGATCACGGCCCTCCTCCCGCGTCCGCCCGCCAGGAGAGGACGACTCGGGTGCCCTCGCCCGGAGTCGAGTCGACCCGCGCCGAACCCCGCGCGTTGTGCACCCGCTCGAGGATGGAGAGCCGGATGCCCAGCCGCTCGCGCGGGACGTCGGCGAGCCGGAAGCCGCGGCCGTCGTCCTCCACCACGACCTCCACCGCGCCGTCGCCCAGCAGCCCGTGCACGGCGCGGTGGACGCTGCCGCTCGGACCCGCGTGCTGGACGCTGTTGGCGAGCGCCTGCCAGACCGCCCCGAGCAGCGCCTCGGCCACCGGGCGCGGCAGCGTCGTCGCGCGCGGATCCACTCCGTCGGCCGTCGCGACCGCGATCTCGGTCCCGAAGGTGGACGCCGCGTGGGCGAGCTGGCGCTGCAGGAGCTCGAGCGGGACCAGCCCCTCGGGCGGCTCCGGCTCGTGGTCGGGCAGCAGCACGGCGAGGGTGCGCTGCGCCATCGAGGAGACCAGCGCGCGCTCGGCCGGCGACTCGGCTGAGGCGGCGGAGAGCAGCGTCGCGAGCACGTTGTCGTGCACCAGGGCGTCGACCTCGACCCGCTCCACCTCGCCGGCGTGCTGGCGCATCGCCGCCTCGTACTGCTCCATGGCCGTCGTCTGCGCACGGTCGATCTCGTCGGCCGACTGCCGGAGCACGGTGATCAGCACCAGCATCACGAAGCCGACGATGCCCACGTAGGCGGCGTCGAGGATCGCGCGGGTCGGCTCCGCCCCGCCGCCAGAGGGGAGGACGCGCAGCAGCCCGAACAGCACGGTCGTCACCGACACGTACGCGATCGCGATCCGGAGGGGAGCCGCGATCGTGCAGAAGGCGGTGCCGATGGTCAGCAGGTACCAGATCCACGGGGTCTCGCGGTCCGCGCCCCCGGTGGAGACGGCGGCCGGCCAGGTCAGGAGGGCGATGAGTACACCGACGGCGACCAGGACCGCCGTGATCCGCGTGCCCCGCCGCAGCACGGCGGTGACCACGGCGGCGGTGAGCGATCCGAAGACCAGCACCAGCACCGGCCAGGCCACCTCGGGGCGCAGGAGGGGCAACTGCGCGAGGATCGGCGGGACGGTCTGCACGCCGAAGCCGAAGCCGAAGAACGACACGACCGTGCTGATGATCCGGTCGATGCGCTCGCGCCCGGCGTTGCGGCGGGCGATCGGCGCCTCAGCGCCCGCCATCGCCGTCGTCCGGGTCGATGCCCGGCAGGATGCCGTCCTCCACCGCGCGCCGCAGCAGATCGACCTTCGTCGGGGCGGGACGGCCGATCTCGACGTACTTGTCGCGGATCCGGTCGAGGTACTCCTTCGCCGTCGACACCGAGATCTGCAGCCGCTCGGCCACCAGCTTCAGTGGCAGCCCCGAGGCGTAGAGGTGCAGGACGTCGCGCTCGCGACGGCCGAGCACGGCCCGCGCGAAGTCGTCGTCGGCGTCGATGGCCGAGGCCCACTCCAGATTGTTGAGGACCTCGCCGCGGGCGACCGTGCGGATGGCGGCGACGACCGTCGACATGGGCGAGGACTTCGGGATGACGCCGGCCGCTCCCGCGGCGAGCGCCTCCCGCACGGCCACGACGCGGTCCGCGATGCTGTGGACGAGGACGGCGGAGCCGCGCACCTGCCCCCACTTGACGTTGCTGGTGATGCTCGAGCCGTCGTTCAGGGACAGGTCGAGGACGAGCACCTCGATCTCGGCGCCGCCGATCGTGCTCTCGAGGGCCTGGACGGTCTCGGCGGCGGCGACCACCTGCATTCCCGCGCTCTCGACGGCGGCGGCCACGCCCAGGCGCACCGACTCGTGGTCGTCCACGATCGCCACGCGCACGCGCGGGGCCTCGGCTGCGTCGACGTGGGGCTCCATCCCGCCCATGGTACGCAGACGCGGGCCCGCGGTCAGTCCTCTCGGCGGACCAGTCGCGCAACGGCCTCCACGTGGGAGGTGTGCGGGAAGAGGTCGAAGCCCTCGAGGCGCTCCAGCTCGTAGCCCGCCCCGGTCAGGGCGCCCACGTCGCGGGCGAGCGCGACCGGGTCGCAGGCGACGTAGACGAGCTGCGCCGGCCGCAGCTCCGCCAGAGCGTCGGTGACCGCTCGGCCGGCGCCCGAGCGCGGCGGGTCGAGGACCACGGTCGCCGCGCGCCACCGCGCCCGCTCGCGCGCATCGGCCTGGGCGACGACGTCGCGGAGGTAGCGGTCGACGCGGGCGGTCACCGCGCGGGCGCCGACCTGGTCGGCCAGGTTCTCGAGCGCGTGCTCGGTGGCGCGGGAGTCGCTCTCGACGCTGGTCACGCGCACTCCGGCGCCGAGGCGGTCGGCCAGCGCCGCGGCGAGCAGGCCGACCCCTCCGTAGAGGTCGTGGTTGGCGGCCGACGGGTCCGCCGCATCCGCGTCGACGGCGGCCTGCACGGCCTCGAAGAGCGCGGCGGCGGCTCCGCGGTGCACCTGCCAGAAGCCGGTGCGGTCGACCCGGAAGGTGCGGTCGGCGACGAACTCGCTCACCACCGTGCGGTCGCGGCGGGCGCGCTTGTCGGAGGGGTCGTGCACGAGCACCGCGGCCCCCTCGGACCCGGCCGCGTCGACGAGGTCGACCACCGAGCCGGGAGCGAGGCGCTCGCCGAGCGGTGCGGCCAGGGAGGAGTCGGCGGTCGCGAGGGGCAGCGACTCCACGGTGACGACGTGGTGGCTGCGTGCCGCGTAGGGGCCGACCCGTCCGTCGTCGTCGACGTGGAGGCGGTTCCGCGTGCGCCAGCCGAGGCCGCCGGACGCGTCGTCCCCGCCGATCGGCGCGACCTCCACCTCGATCTCGCGACGGGCGAAGCGGGAGAAGGAGTCGACGAGCACGAGGCGCTTCAGCTCGCGCTGGTAGGCCAGGTCGGCGTGGCCGAGCTCGGCGCCGCCGACGCGCTCCTCCGGGCGGCGGTCGAGGGCGGCCTCGGGCCAGACGTGCTCCACCCGGTGCTCGGACGCCTCGAGCACCTCGAGCGCCTCGGCACGCCAGAAGCTGTCGTGCCGGACCTCGCTGATCCGCGCCCGCACGCGCTCGCCGGGGAGGACGTCCGGGACGAAGACGACGCGGCCCTCGTGCCGGGCGACGAACACGCCGCCGTGGGCGACGTTGCTAATGTCGAGCTCGATCTCGGTCCCGAGTGCGTCGTCGGCCCCGTCGGGGCGGGCGGATGCTCGGGACGGGGTCTGTGCCATCCGTCGAGCATCCCACAGCGTGGGCCCGGCCGCAGGGAGCCCTCGTGCGCCTCTACCTCGCCTCCACCTCCCCCGCGCGCCTCGCGCTGCTGCGGGCCTCCGGGATCGAGCCCGTCGTCGTCCCCTCCGAGGTGGACGAGCCCGCGGCCGTCGCCCGGGCCGAGCAGGAGCGGGGCGCGGCGCTGGACGCGGACGCCACCGTCTCGCTGCTCGCCCGCGCCAAGGCGCACGCCGTCCTGCGCCCGGACATCGACGGTCTGGTGCTCGGCGGCGACTCCGCGTTCGTCCTCGACGGCGTCGTCCACGGCAAGCCGCACGAGCCCGAGCGGGCCCGGGAGCGCTGGCGCGCCCAGCGCGGACGCACCGGCCGCCTCCACTCCGGCCACTGGCTCGTCGACCACCGCGGCGGGAGGATCGTCGCCGAGGCCGGAGCGGTCACCTCCGCCGCCGTCACGTTCGCCGACGACATCGACGACGCCGAGATCGACGCCTACGTCGCCACCGGCGAGCCCCTCGAGGTGGCCGGCGCCTTCACCATCGACGGCCGCGGCGCCGGCTTCATCACCGCGATCGAGGGCGACCCCTCGACGGTGATCGGGATGTCGGTGCCGACCCTCCGCACTCTGGTGCGGAGCCTCGGCGTCGACTGGACCGCGCTCTGGAACCGCTGAGGCCCGTCCCGCCCTTGTGAGGAACCGACGAAGGCCCTCCGCTTCTTTGTGGTGAGCCGCGCCGGGCCGGGCGGAGCCGCCCCCTAGGGTTGGGGACCATGCCGAAGATTACGAAGGTGCTCGTCGCCAACCGGGGCGAGATCGCCGTCCGAGTCATCCGCGCCGCCCGCGACAGCGGGATCGCCTCCGTGGCCGTCTACGCCGACCAGGACCGCGACGCCGTGCACAGCCGCCTCGCCGACGAGGCCTACGCCCTCGGCGGGACGACCAGCGCCGAGACCTACCTCGTCATCGACAAGCTGCTCTCGGTGGCCCGCCGCTCCGGTGCCGACGCCGTGCACCCCGGCTACGGCTTCCTCGCCGAGAACGCCGACTTCGCCCGCGCCGTCATCGACGCCGGCCTGATCTGGATCGGCCCCGGCCCCGAGGCCATCGAGCGCCTCGGCGACAAGGTCTCGGCCCGCCACGTCGCCGAGAAGGTCGGCGCGCCGCTGGCCCCGGGAACCCTCAACCCCGTCTCCGGCGCCGCCGAGGTGCTCGAGTTCGTGGACCAGTACGGCCTCCCCGTCGCGATCAAGGCGGCCTTCGGCGGCGGCGGTCGCGGCCTCAAGGTCGCCCGCGAGCGCGACGAGGTCGAGGAGCTGTTCGCCTCCGCCACGCGCGAGGCCGTCGCCGCCTTCGGCCGCGGCGAGTGCTTCGTCGAGAAGTACCTCGACCAGCCGCGCCACGTCGAGACCCAGTGCCTGGCTGACGCGCACGGCAACGTCGTCGTGGTCTCCACCCGCGACTGCTCCCTCCAGCGCCGCCACCAGAAGCTCGTCGAGGAGGCGCCCGCGCCGTTCCTGACGGACGCGCAGAACACCGAGCTCTACCGCGCCTCGAAGGCGATCCTGCAGGAGGTCGGCTACCTCGGCGCCGGAACCTGCGAGTTCCTGATCGGCAAGGACGGCACGGTGTCCTTCCTCGAGGTGAACACCCGCCTCCAGGTCGAGCACCCCGTGTCGGAGGAGATCACCGGCATCGACCTCGTGCGCGAGCAGTTCCGCCTCGCCGAGGGCGGCGTGCTCGACTACGACGACCCGGCGCCCCGCGGCCACTCCTTCGAGTTCCGCATCAACGGCGAGGACGCGGGCCGCGGCTTCCTCCCCGCTCCGGGCCCGGTGCACGTCTTCAAGGCCCCCGGCGGACCCGGCGTCCGCGTCGACTCCGGTGTCGTCGCCGGCGACGTGATCTCCGGCTCCTTCGACTCGCTCCTCGCGAAGCTGATCGTCACCGGCGACAGCCGCGAGCAGGCGCTGGAGCGCTCGCGCCGCGCCCTCGCCGAGTTCGAGGTCACCGGACTGCCGACCGTCCTCCCCTTCCACCGCGCGATCGTCGAGGACCCGGCCTTCGCCCCCGAGGGCGGCGCGCCCTTCACGATCTACACCCGCTGGATCGAGACCGAGTTCGAGAACACGATCCCGGCCTGGAGCGGCGAGCCCGGAGCGACCGACGAGCCGGCGGCCCGCCGGAACGTGGTCGTCGAGGTCGACGGGCGCCGCGTCGAGGTCACGCTCCCCGGCGACCTGGTCGGCTCGGGACCCGCCCGCGGGGCCGCTGCCGCCTCCCCGAAGCGCCGCGGCTCCTCCTCCGTCAGCACCGTCACGGGCGACTCCGTCGCCTCGCCCATGCAGGCCACCGTCGTCAAGGTCGCCGTCGCCGAGGGCGACACGGTCGTCACCGGCGACCTGGTCGTCGTCCTCGAGGCGATGAAGATGGAGCAGCCGCTCACCGCCCACAAGGACGGCGTCGTGAAGGGCCTCGACGCGACGGCCGGAGCGACCGTCCCCGCGGGACACGTGCTCCTCCAGATCGTCTGAGCCCGTTCCCGGGCCGCTCCCCGCGCGGCCCGGCGCGGTCGGCTCCTCGACGTGAGGGGTACCGCCGAGCGGGTCGCGTCGCGCTGCCGTCAATCGCTTCGCACGCGATTCCCGGTCGTGCGCTCTGCCGATGAAGGGCCGCACCCCGCGCGGCCCGGCGGAGTGGCGCGTCAGGTGACGATGTGCATGGCGCGCGCGGCGTCCGAGATCGAGCCGGTGAGGCTCGGGTAGACGGTGAAGGCCCGCGCGACCTGGTCGACGGTCAGGCGGTGCTCCACGGCGAGGGCGAGCGGGAAGATCAGCTCGCTCGCCTTCGGAGCGACGATGACGCCTCCGATGACGGTGCCGGAGCCGGTGCGCGCGAACAGCTTCACGAAGCCGTCGCGGATGCCCATCATCTTCGCCCGCGGGTTCGCGGCGAGCGGGAGCTTGTAGATCTCGCCCTGCGCGATGCCCTCCTCGATCTCGCGCTGGCTCCACCCGACGGTCGCGATCTCGGGCTGCGTGAAGATGTTCGCCGCGACGTTGCGCACCTCGGTCGGGTTCACGGCGTCGCCCATCGCGTGGAACACGCCGGTGCGGCCCTGCATGGCGGCGACGGAGGCGAGCGGGAGGAACGTGGTGCAGTCCCCGGCCGCGTAGATCGAGGGGACGCTGGTGCGGGCGACGCGGTTGACGCGGATGTGCCCCGACTCCGTCAGCTGCACCCCCGCGTCCTCGAGGCCGATGCCCGCCGTGTTCGGCACGGAGCCGACGGCCATCAGGCAGTGCGAGCCCTCGACGACACGTCCGTCCGAGAGCACGGCCTGCACGCCCTTCTCGGTCCGCTCGACGCGGTCGGCGCGCGACTTCGAGAGCACGACCATGCCGTTGCGCTTGAAGACGTTCTCGATCACGGCGGCCGCGTCGGCGTCCTCGCCGGGCAGCACCTGGTCGCGGGAGGAGATGAGGGTCACGCGGGCGCCGAGCGCACGGTAGGCGGAGGCGAACTCCGCGCCGGTCACGCCGGAGCCCACCACGATCAGGTGCTCGGGGACGGACTTGAGGTTGTAGAGCTGGGTCCAGCTGAGGATGCGCTCGCCGTCGGGAGCCGCGGTCGGGAGCACACGGGGGCTGGCGCCCACCGAGACCACGATCGTGTCCGCCTCGATGCGGTCGAAGTCCATGCCCTCGCCGCCGGCCGCCGTGGAGACGATCAAGGCGTTCGAGCCGTCCAGGCGCCCGTCCCCCTGGACGATGCGCACGCCGTGGTGCACCAGGTTCGCGCGCATGTCCTCGGACTGCTGGCGCGCGAGCCCAAGCAGGCGCTTGTTCACCGTCGCCAGGTTGACCGCCACGTCCGGGCGCACCGGCTTGTTCTGCTCCGAGCGGGTGAAGAACTGCACGCCCAGGTCGGCGGCCTCGCCGATGGCGTTGGTGGCCTCCGCCGTCGCGATGAGCGACTTCGACGGGACGACGTCGGTGATGACGGCCGAGCCGCCCACTCCGACCCGCTCGACCAGGGTGACCTCAGCGCCGAGCTGCGCTCCCGCGATGGCGGCTTCGTAGCCGCCCGGCCCCCCTCCGAGTACAGCGATCCTCTGCGCGCGCTCGAACTCGTAAGCCATGCTTCCCATTGTCCTCTCTCACTGAGTGTTCGCCCAATCGCGGGGTGTCGGATCGGCCGCGGGAGTCGCCCTCCGCCGCCGCGCAGCCCGTCGGTAGGGTGGGAGGATGTCCGACCAGACCCTGCACCCCCTCGACGCCCCCGACGCCGATCCCTTCGAGATCGCGGCCCGCGCGGCCGCTCAGATCGCCGAGGCGACAGGGGTCGAGAAGCACGACATCGCCCTCACCCTCGGCAGCGGCTGGGGCAAGGCCGCCGACGCGATCGGCGAGACGACCGCGACGGTGGAGGCCACCGAGATCCTCGGCTTCTCCAAGCCGGCCGTGCACGGGCACGGCGGCACCCTGCGCTCCGTCCTGCTCCCCACCGGCAGGCGCGCGCTGATCATCGGCGCCCGCACCCACTACTACGAGGGCTACGGCGTGCGCCGCGTCGCGCACAGCGTCCGCACCGCCGCCGCGACGGGCGCGACGGTGATGATCCTCACCAACGGCGCGGGCGGCATCAAGGAGCACTGGACGCCCGGGACCCCCGTGCTGATCAGCGACCACATCAACCTCACCGCCGACTCGCCGCTCGAGGGCGCGACGTTCGTCGACCTCACCGACCTCTACTCCTCGCGCCTGCGCGACCTCGCCCGGGGGACGCGTCCTGAGCTGGACGAGGGCGTGTACGTGCAGTTCCGCGGGCCGCACTACGAGAGCCCGGCCGAGGTGCAGATGGCGAGGATCATCGGCGGCCACATCGTCGGCATGTCGACCGCCCTCGAGGCCATCGCCGCGCGCGAGGCGGGCATGGAGGTGCTGGGCATGTCGCTCATCACGAACCTCGCCGCCGGCATCCAGAAGACCCCCCTCAGCCACGAGGAGGTGCTCGAGGCCGGCCGCGACGCCGAGGACGACCTCGCCCGCCTGCTCGCCGGGATCACGGGCGCCCTGTGAGCGCCGACGTCCGGGAGCTCGCCGAGGCCTGGCTCGCCCAGGACCCCGACCCGGAGACGCGGGAGGAGCTGGTCGGCCTGCTGACCGCCTCCGACTCGGGGGACGCCTCCGCCCGCGCCGAGCTCGAGGACCGCTTCGGCGCCCGCCTGGCGTTCGGCACCGCGGGCCTGCGCGGCGCCATCGCGGCGGGATCCAACCGGATGAACCGCGTGCTGGTCTCGCAGGCCGCCGTCGGCCTCGCCGACTTCCTGCTGGCGCAGGGCGTCCAGCGGCCCGTGGTCGTGATCGGCTACGACGGCCGGAGGAACTCGCGCGTCTTCGCCGAGGACTCCGCCGCGCTGATGGCGGGCGCCGGCGTGGACGCGGTGCTGCTGCCCCGGCTCCTGCCCACCCCCGTGCTGGCCTTCGCCGTGCGCCACCTCGGCGCCGACGCCGGAGTGATGGTCACGGCGAGCCACAACCCGCCGCAGGACAACGGCTACAAGGTGTACCTCGGCGGCGCCGACGAGGGCTCGCAGATCGTGCCGCCGGTCGACTCCGAGATCGCCGAGCGGATCCTCGCGGTCGCGCGGGACCGGCGCGTTCCGGAGCTGCCGCGCGGCGAGTACCGGCTCGCGGACGAGTCCGTGGTCGCCGCCTACATCGAGGCGACGGCCGCCGTCGGCCGCCAGTCCGCTCCGCTGCGCATCGTCTACACGGCGATGCACGGGGTCGGCTGGGAGACGGCGCACCGGGTGCTCTCCGCGGCGGGATTCGACGAGCCGGCCGTCGTGGTCGAGCAGATCGAGCCCGACGCGGCGTTCCCCACGGTCGCGTTCCCCAACCCGGAGGAGGCGGGCGCCCTCGACCTCGCTTTCTCGACCGCGCGCTCCGGTCGCGCGCAGCTGATCGTGGCGAACGACCCGGACGCCGACCGCTTCGCCGCCGCCGTGCCCGACGCCTCCGCGCCGGAGGGCTTCCGGCGCCTCACCGGCAACGAGGTGGGAGCGCTCCTCGGCTGGCGCGCCGCCGAGCAGGCCCGCCGCGAGGGCCGCACCGGAGGAGCGCTCGCCTGCTCGATCGTGTCCTCCCCCGCCCTCGGTGCCCTGGCGGCCGACTACGGCCTCGACTTCGCCGAGACGCTCACGGGCTTCAAGTGGATCTCGCGCGTCCCCGACCTCGTCTTCGGCTACGAGGAGGCGCTCGGCTACCTGGTGAACCCCGGGACGGTCCGCGACAAGGACGGCGTCTCGGCCGCGCTCGCCTTCCTCTCCCTCGCGAGCGCGCTCGCCGCCGAGGAGCGCACGATCGACGACGAGCTGGAGTCGTTCGCCGAGCGGTTCGGGCTCTTCGGATCGGAGCAGATCTCGCTCCGCGTCACCGACCTCTCCGAGATCGGCCGGATCATGGCCGGACTGCGCGCGACGCCTCCGACCGCGATCGGCGGGCTCGCCGTCGAGCGGAGCGAGGACCTGCTCGCCGAGGGCGGCGCGCTGCCCCCGACCGACGCGCTCCGCTTCTCCCTGAACGGTGCCCGTCTCATCGCGCGCCCGAGCGGCACGGAGCCGAAGGTCAAGCTCTACCTCGACGCCTGGTCGCACGACTCCGACGCCGACGCCCGCCGGTCGGCTGTCTCGTCCCGCCTCGCCGCCCTGCGCACCGGCGCCGCGGAGCTCCTCGCGTAGGTCCCCCTCCGGTCAGCGGGGCGCGCGGACACCGATCCGCTCGCCCCGCTTCCAGAGCCACTCCACCGGACCGAGCTCGAACCGGCGCAGCCACAGGTGCGCCGCGAGAACGACGACCGCCGCGATGAGCAGGAACGCTCCGACGGTCGCCGGGACGCGCCACTGCGCGGCGGTCACCGCCAGCCCGAGTCCCCAGCCGTAGAAGAGGGCGCCGCCGAGCAGGTTCTGCAGGAGGTAGGCGCTCAGGGCGACCCGGCCGACCTCCCGCGCCCGGCGTGCCGCCCAGCCCTCGGCGCCCCGGCGGAGGCAGGCCTCGGCGAGGGCCGCGAGCAGGCCGAGCCCGACCAGGGGCGCGACGAGGTAGCGCTCGGCGAGCAGACCGGCGGCGCTCCCCCCGATGCCCAGCGCGAGGTCGACGGGGAGGGCGAGGGCGCCGAGGACCATCAGGCGGCGGCGGAGTGACGCGCCCTCGGCGGCGAGGACCCCCGCCCGATGGAGGCGCGCGCCGAGGAGGAACATCGCGAGGCTGAGGAGCCCGATGAGCACCGGCTCCGCACGGAAGACGCCCGCGTTCTGCAGCCGGAAGAGGGCGAGGCCGAGGAACGACGCGTCCGCGTAGGGGCTCCGGCCGGTCGGCCCCTGTCCGGCACCGTCCGGGCTCGCCGCCACGAGCGCCACGAGCGCCGAGATCAGGACGACGTGCAGAGCGCCGCAGACGAGGATCACGCGGCGCTGCGTCGTCGGCCGGGTGAGCAACAGCCAAGCGACGACCGCTCCGGTGACGGCGTATCCCATGAGGACGTCGAACTCCGCGATCAGCACGTAGTTGACCGCGCCGTCCAGGAGGAGGAGCGTCGCGCGCCAGAGGTAGCGGCCCGGCCAGCGCGTCCCGCGCCGGACCGCGGACGCGTGCTGGATCGCGAGGCCCACCCCGAAGGCGAGGGAGAGGAGGGCGAGGAACTTGCCCTGCGCCAGCGCCATCAGCAGGAGCTGCGCAGTCCCGGCGGAGGAGGAGGTCTCCGGCGTCACCGGGACGGAGAGCAGTCCGAGCATCCCCCAGGGGTGGGAGAAGATCCAGATGTTCGTGCCGAGGGTCCCGATGATCGCGACACCGCGGACGACGTCCAGGGTCGCGATGCGGCGGCCGGCTCCGGCACGGGGCGGCAATACGGTCGTATTGGTCATGTCCGAGAGCGTAGCCTGCTCGAGCAGTCGAACGAGAGGGACGCCATGCCGGATCGGCGCGAGAGCAGGAGCGACATCCTCTCGGCGGTCGTCGCCGTCCTCTCGACCCGCGGGGCGGAGCACCTCAGCATCCGTACCGTCGCGGCCGAGGCCGGCGTCTCAGTGGGGGCCGTCCAGCACCACTTCCCGACGAAGCAGGCGCTGCTGGCCGGCGCGATGGCCCGGGTCGAGGAGCGCTTCCGCGAGCGGATGCGGAGCCGCCTGGAGGCCGAACCCTCGGCCGAGGTGCGGCTGCGCGTCTTCTGCGACGAGATCGCGTGCGTCGCGGACGAGGACGTCCCCGACGCGATCGTGTGGACCGCCTTCGCCTCCCGCGCCGGCACCGATCCGGAGATCCGCGCGATCCACACCGCCGGCTGGTCGCGCACGGAGGACGTCGTCCTGGAGCTGCTGCGCGCCGCGCATCCCGCGGCGTCGTTCGGCGCCGACGACGCGGCGCTTCTCCTCGCAGTCCTCGACGGCATCGCGGTCTCCCGCGCGGCCGAGCGGCCCGCCCGCCTCTCCCCCGCCCGCGCCCGCCGCCTGATCGGCACCGTCCTCGAGCAGCTCGCCGCCCGCTGACCCCCCAAGACCCGAGCAGCCGTCCGCGCGGGAACCCGGCTCTCGGCACGCCGCTCCGCGGCCACTCGACCAGCAGGGGCAGGGGCGCCCTCTCCCCGCAAGGTGGAGGGCGCGTCCGAGAATCGCGTGGCAGCGATTCGAGGCAGCCCGACGGAATACGCTCTGCGGAACGCACCCCGTCGGGAGGCCGACCGCGCTGAGCCGCGCAGGGAGCGGCTCAGAAACGGACTCAGCCCAGCGCCCGCTCGATCTTCTCCGTAATCTCGTTCTGGTCGAGGTAGTTGTCGATGACGACGACCTCGGCGAAGGTGCGGCCGATGCGGTCGACGAGCTCGCCGGAGGTGAGGATGACCTGCGCGTCGGCGGCGAGCGCGTCGACGGAGGCCAGGTCGGAGGCGATCACCTCGGCCTCGAGGTCGAGGGTCTCGAGGGCGCGCTCGGCGCCGAGCTTGAGGATGGCGGAGGTGCCGATTCCGGCGCCGCAGAGGGTGACGATCTTCATGCGCTTCTTCCGTGGTGCGGGTGGTGCGGGGTGCTGTCGGTGAGGACGGCGTTGATGCTGCGGAGGGTGCGGGCGGCGGCGAGTGCACCGACCGCGTCCGGACGGCTGAGCACGTCGGCGAGCCCGGAGACGAAGCCGACGTGCCCGTGCGCCTGGGTGGCGGCGATCCCGATGACGACCGAGACCGGATCGTTGGTGCTGTGCCCGAAGGCGACGGGCTCGGCCAGCGTGACGACGGAGAGGCCGTCCGCGAGGACGTCGTTGCCGGGCCGGGCGTGCGCGAGGGCGAGCCCGGGCGCGATGACGATGTACGGCCCGAGCACGTCGACCTGCTCGACCATGCGCCGGGAGTAGGCGGCGTCCACCGCGCCGGTCCGCTCGAGCGCACGGCCCGCCTCGAGGACGGCCTCCCGCCACGATCCGGCGGAGTGGCGGAGGGCCACCGCCTCCTCGGGGAGCGCGTCGAGCGGCACCGTCAGGCCGCCTCGAAGCCGGCGCTGATCGTCTCGACGAGCTCGCGGCGCTCGTCGAGCGGCAGGAAGGCGGCGTGAGCCGCGTTCAGCTGGAAGGCCTCGAAGTCGTCGAGGTCGTACCCGAACGCGTCGGACAGGAGGGCGAGCTCGCGGCTGAGTGTCGTCGCGCTCATCAGGCGGTTGTCGGTGTTCACCGTGACGCGGAAGCCCAACTGGTAGAGCAGGTCGAAGGGGTGGTCGGCGAGCTCGGCACCCCACGCGGCGACGGCGCCGGTCTGCAGGTTGGAGGAGGGGCTGAGCTCGAGGGCGATCTCGCGGTCCTTCACCCACTCCGAGAGCTCGCCGAGGGTCACGTAGCTCGCGTCGTCGTCCTGGCGCTCGATACGGATGTCCTCCGCGATCCGGACGCCGTGACCCAGGCGCAGGGCGCGGCCGTCGAGCAGGGCGGAGCGGATGCTGTCGAGGCCGTCCGCCTCCCCCGCGTGGACCGTGGTCGGGAAGTGCGCCGCCGCGAGCAGCTCGAAGGCGGGACGGTGCCGCGAGGCGGGGAAGCCCGCCTCGGCTCCGGCGATGTCGAAGCCGATCGCACCGCGCTCGCGGTGGCGCAGCGCCAGCTCGGCGACCTCGAGCGAGCGGTCGGCGTGCCGCATCGCGGTGATCAGCTGGCCGACGCGGATGCGGTGTCCCTCCGCCGCCGCCTCCTGCACGCCCTGCTGCAGCCCCTCCTGGACCGCCTCGACAGCCGCGTCGAGCGAGAGCCCGGCGCGCTGGTGCTGCTCCGGCGCCCAGCGCACCTCGCCGTGGACGACTCCGTCGGCGGCGAGGTCGAGCACGAACTCGCGGGCCACGCGCTCGAGCGCCGGCGCGGTCTGCATCACGGCGACCGTCGTCTCGAAGGTGGCGATGTAGTCGGTGAGGGAGCCGGAGTCGGCCGTGGCGCGGAACCACTCGGCGAGCGCGTCCGGCTCCTCGGCCGGGAGCGGCACGCCCGTCTCGCGGGCGATCTCGAGGACCGTCCCGGCCCGCAGCCCCCCGTCGAGGTGGTCGTGCAGCGACACCTTGGGGAGCTCGTCGATGAGGACGCGCTCGCCCGGGAGGAGGTACTCCTCGGTCTGATCGGTCACGGTGCTCCTCGCAGGTCGGCGGTGGTTCGCCGACCACCCTAGAGGGTCGGCGGGAGCGGCTCGCCGGGCGGCGCCTCCTCCGTGCCGGGCGGCGCGGGGCTAGGAGACGCGCTCCGCCACGAGGGGGCCGCCGTCGAGCACCTCGTCGCCGTCGTCGCCGATCCGGTAGGCACCGTCGAGCGCCTCGAGCGCCCGGGCGAAGCGCTCCGGCTCGTCGGCCGACAGCGTGAGCAGGGGCCGGCCCGCGCGGACGCGGTCGCCCGGCTTCGCGTGCAGGTCGATCCCCGCCGCGTGCTGCACCGCGTCGGCCTGGCGGGCGCGTCCGGCGCCCAGGCGCCAGGCGGCGATGCCGAACGGCAGCGCCTGCTGCTCCACCAGGACGCCGTCGCGCTCGGCGACCACGACGTGGGTCTCGCGGGCCTCGGGGAGCGCCGCATCCGGATCCCCTCCCTGAGCGCGGATGACCGCGCGCCAGGTGTCCATCGCCGCGCCGCCGTCGAGGGCGCGCTCGACGTCCGCGTCCGGCTGCCCGGCGAGGGCCAGCATCTCGCGGGCCAGGGCCAGCGTCAGCTCCCGGACGTCCGAGGGGCCGCCGCCGGCGAGCACCTCGACCGACTCCCGCACCTCGTTCGCGTTGCCGATGGCCAGACCGAGCGGCACGTTCATGTTGGTCAGCAGCGCGGTGGTCCGCACCCCCGCGTCGTTGCCGAGGTCGACCATCGCCCGCGCCAGCTCCCGCGAGCGCTCGATGTCGACCATGAACGCGCCGGAGCCGAACTTCACGTCGAGCACCAGGGCGTCGGTCCCCTCGGCGATCTTCTTCGACATGATCGAGGACGCGATCAGCGGGATCGCCTCGACGGTCCCGGTGATGTCCCGGAGCGCGTAGAGCTTCTTGTCGGCGGGGGCGAGGCCCGAGCCCGCGGCGCAGATCACGCCGCCGACCGTCCGCAGCTGCTCCAGCATCTCCTCGTTGCCGAGGTCGGCCCGCCAGCCCGGGATCGACTCCAGCTTGTCGAGCGTTCCGCCCGTGTGGCCGAGCCCGCGTCCCGAGAGCTGGGGCACCGCCACGCCGAAGGAGGCGACCAGCGGCATCAGCGGCAGCGTGATCTTGTCGCCGACCCCGCCCGTGGAGTGCTTGTCGACCGTGCGCTTGCCGAGTCCGTCGAACCGCATGCGCTCGCCGCTGGCGATCATCGCCAGGGTGAGGTCGCGGATCTCGTCGCGCTCCATCCCGTTCAGCAGGACCGCCATCGCGAAGGCCGCCATCTGCTCGTCAGCGACGTAGCCGCGGGTGTAGGCGTCGATCAGCCAGTCGATCTGCGCGGTCGAGAGCGTGCCGCGGTCGCGCTTGGTGCGGATGATGTCGACGGCGTCGAAGTCCTCGACGGGGGTGGTGCGGGTCATGCGGGGTCCTCGGTTCGGGAGTGGGAGCGGTGACGGCGGCCCTAGGAGGCGGCGTAGGCCTCGAGCGTGCGCGGGCCGAAGGCGTCGGGGATGACCTCGTCGATCGTCTTCACGCCCGACACGGTCTGGAGGAGCATGCCCTCGGCCGAGTGCTCGAAGAGCAGCTGGCGGCAGCGCCCGCAGGGCATCAGGACGCCGCCCTTCCCGTCGACGCAGGTGAAGGCGACGAGCCGGCCGCCGCCCGTCATGTGCAGAGAGGACACCAGCGCGCACTCGGCGCAGAGCGTGAGCCCGTAGGAGGCGTTCTCGACGTTGCAGCCCGAGATCGTCCGGCCGTCGTCCACGAGCGCGGCGACCCCGACGGGGAACTTCGAGTACGGGACGTACGCGTGGCTCATGGCCTCGAGCGCGGCCTCGCGCAGCGCCTCCCAGTCGATGTCGGTCACGACGGCTCCTCTCAGGACTTCAGGTACGGCTTGCCGGCGGCGGCCGGTCCGCGGGACTGGCCGACGAGACCGGCCACCGCGAAGATCGTCACGACGTACGGCAGCATCAGCATGAACTCGCTGGGCACGGGCGAGCCGATGACGCCGAGCACGTTCTGCAGGTTGGTCGCGAAGCCGAACAGGAGCGACGCGAGCGTCGCCTTGATCGGGTCCCAGCGGCCGAAGATGACGGCGGCCAGGGCGATGAAGCCCGCACCCGCGGTCATCTCCTTGCCGAACGCGCCGACCGCGTCGAGCGTGTAGTACGCGCCGCCGACTCCGGCGATCGCCCCGGCGAGGGAGACGTTCCAGAAGCGCGTGCGGGCGACATCGATGCCCACGGTGTCCGCGGCCTGCGGGTGCTCGCCCACGGCGCGCAGGCGGAGGCCCCACTTGGTCTTGAACAGGCCCCACCACACCGCGAAGATCGCGAAGTACATCAGGTATACGATCACCGTCTGGTTGAACAGGACGGCGCCCACGATCGGCACCTGGCTGAGCACCGGGATCGGGAGGCGGTCGAACTTCACCGGCGAGTTGAACGTCGACGCATCGGCGGAGAGGACCTGGGAGTAGAGGAAGCTCGTCAGGCCGGTCACCAGCACGTTCAGCACGACTCCGACGATCACCTGGTCGACCAGGTACTTGATCGCGAAGGCGGCCAGCACGAACGACACCAGGACGCTCGCGACCATCGCCGCGAGCAGGCCGAGCACCGGCTGGCGGGTGAGGGAGCCGACCATCGCCGCGGTGAAGGCGCCGGCGAGCAGCTGCCCCTCGATCGCGACGTTGACGACTCCGACACGCTCCGAGATGACGCCGCCGAGCGAGCCGAAGATCAGCGGAGTGGCGAGCCCGACGGTCCCGAGCAGCAGTCCCGAGACGGGCAGCGCGGCACCGGCCGACGCCCAGACGAGGAACCCGATCAGGAAGACCAGGGCGAAGACCGCCGAGAGCCAGAGCGGGATCCGGCGGCCGGCGCGGGTGAGCCCGGCCGACGCGACGGCCAGGGCGACCAGGAGGATCGCGACGACCACGCCCGTCCCCCGCGTCGGGAACGGGATGTCCGGCAGCGCGAAGAAGTCGGTCCCCGCGGCGAGGCGGAACGAGCTCGTCCCGTCGCGGCCGAGGGCCACGAAGAGGACGACGGCGAGCAGCGCGAAGACGCCGAACGCGATCGGCGCCTTCCAGCTGCGGATCACGACGCGGTCGGGGGCGGTGGCGACGGCGGTGCTCATGCGGACACCTCCGAGGTGCGGCGGGTGCGGCGCTTCGGGGCTGCCCCGGGCGTCGGGAGGCGGAAGATCGCGCGCACCAGCGGCGGTGCGGCGATGAAGAGGACGATCAGCGACTGGACGACGAGGACCACGTCGATCGGCACGCCCTCGGCGGCCTGCATCGAGTAGCCGCCCGCCTTGAAGGCGCCGAAGAGGATGCCGGCGAAGAACACGCCCCAGGGTCGGGAGCGGCCCAGCAGCGCGACCGTGATCGCGTCGAAGCCGATGCCCGCGTCGATCCCGGAGGTGAAGCCGGTCGTGACCGTCCCCATCACCTGGGCGCTGCCGGCGAGGCCGAGCAGGCCGCCGGAGAGCAGCATCGCGTACACGTAGCTGTTCTTCACGTCGATGCCCGCGACCCGTGCCGCGTGCGGGTTCTCCCCCACCGCGCGGAACTTGAAGCCGATCGTCGAGCGGTTCAGGAGCCACCAGACGAACACGGTCGCGAGGACCGCGAAGACGAAGCCGAGCGTGAGCGAGTATCCGGGGCCGAGGAGCGCCGGGAAGACCGCGGTCTCTTTCATCCCGGGCGACTTCGGGTTGTTCGAGCCGGGCGCCTGCAGGGCGCCGGGCGTCCGCAGGAGGTAGGAGATCAGGTAGAACGCGACGTAGTTGAGCATGATCGTGAGGATCACCTCGTGCGCGCCGGTGCGGGCCTTGAGCAGTCCCACGAGTCCGCCCCAGAGCGCGCCGCCCAGGATGCCGGCGGCAAGCGCGACGATCAGGTGCACGCCCCACGGGAGGTCGAAGGAGAAGCCGACCCAGCCCGCGCAGGCGGCGGCGATCAGCATCTGGCCGCGGCCGCCGATGTTGAACAGGCCGACGCGGAAGGCCAGCGCCACTCCGAGCCCGCCGGCGATCAGCGGAGTCGCGAAGGCCAGGGTGTCCGTCAGCGGCTTGATGCCGTTGGCGAAGCCCTCGCGGCGGAAGTTGTAGACCGAGCCCTGGAAGAGCGAGGAGTAGGCACCGGAGACGGACTGCCAGATCGCCTGCAGGGTGTCGAGCGGCCGGGCGAAGAAGTAGCCCGACGCCGCCTGGACGTCCTTGTCGGTCGCGGCGATCAGCACGCCGCCCGCGATGAGGGAGAGCAGCACGGCGAGCACCGACATCAGCGCGGTGCCGGAGAGGATCTCGCGCAGGACGCGGGAGGCGCCGCTCTCGAGCGGGCCGGGGCGCACCTCCTGATCCGGCTTCTGGCCGGGCTCGAGCCCGGACGCCTTCTCGGTCTCCGCGTCGGGATCGACCGCGGGCAGTTGCGCGTCGCTCACGCCGCCGCTCCCTTCTCGGCGGGCGTCTGCCCGGCCATCATGAGCCCCAGGACCTCGCGGGGCGTGTCGGCGGGGACGATGCCGATGATCCCGCCCTTGTACATGACCGCGATGCGGTCGGCGAGCGCCGCGACCTCGTCGAGCTCGGTCGACACCACGATCACGGGTACCCCGGTGTCGCGCGTCTCGACGATGCGCTTGTGGACGAACTCGATGGAGCCGACGTCGATGCCGCGAGTGGGCTGCGCCGCGATGAACAGCCGCAGCTCCCGGCTGAGCTCGCGCGCGAGCACCACCTTCTGCTGGTTGCCTCCGGAGAGGCGGCCGACGTGGGTGCCGATCCCCTGGGCGCGCACGTCGAACTCGCGCACCCGCTCCTCGGCGAAGCGCTCGAGCTCCTTGAGCCGCAGGCCCAGTCCCTTCACGAACGGACCGCGGTCGCTGCGGTCGAGCATGAGGTTCTCGGCGATCGTGAACTCGGCGACCAGACCGTCCTCGGTGCGGTCCTCGGGGACGAAGCCGACCCCCGACTCGAGGACGCGGCGCACGGACAGCCCGTCGAGGCGGCGCCCGTCCAGGGTCACCGAGCCCTCGACCCGCTCCTGCAGGCCCATGATCGCCTCGGTGAGCTCCGTCTGGCCGTTGCCCTGCACGCCCGCGATCGCGAGGATCTCGCCGCGGCGGACCTCGAAGGAGACGTCGTCGACGACGGCCTGACCGTTGGCGTCGCGCACGGTGAGGTTCGAGACGACGAGGGCCTCGTCGCCCGGCACCGCCTGCTCCTTCTGCACCGTCAGCTCGACGGCGCGGCCCACCATCAGCGAGGCGAGCTCGGCGTTGCTCGCCGTCGGCGACGCCTCCCCCACGACTCTGCCGAGGCGGATGACCGTGATGCGGTCTCCGACCTCGCGCACCTCGCGGAGCTTGTGCGTGATGAAGACGATGGCGGTCCCGGCCGCACGCAGCTGGCGCATGATCGCGATCAGCTCGTCGGTCTCCTGCGGGGTCAGCACCGCGGTCGGCTCGTCGAACACGAGCACCCGGGCGTCGCGCGAGAGCGCCTTGATGATCTCGACCCGCTGCTGCACGCCGACGGGGAGGTCCTCGACCAGGGCGTCGGGATCCACGTCGAAGCCGAAGCGGTCCGAGATCTCGCGCACCCGGGCGCGCGCGGCGGCGAGGTCCAGGCGCCCGCCGGCCTTCGTCTCCTCGTGGCCCAGCATGACGTTCTCGGCGACGGTGAACACGGGGACGAGCATGAAGTGCTGGTGGACCATCCCGATGCCCGCCTTCATGGCGTCACCCGGACCGGAGAAGTGCTGGACCGCGTCGTCCAGCAGGATCTCCCCCTCCTCGGCCTGGTACAGGCCGTAGAGCACGTTCATGAGCGTCGACTTGCCCGCGCCGTTCTCGCCGAGGAGGCAGTGGATCTCACCGGGTTCGACGGTGAGATCGATGTGGTCGTTGGCCACGAGCGCGCCGAAGCGCTTAGTGATGCCACGCAGTTCGAGCTTCATGGGACCAATCTAACTTTCGGTTCGCGCCACGATGCGCCGTCGGCCGGGATCGAGGGACGCAGCGGAGCCGATCCGCCCGCCGGACCGACGAAGAGGCCGGCGGTCCCGAGGTGTGCTCGGGCCCGCCGGCCTCTTCGAGTAAGCGGCTAGGACGCCGCGGGAGCGGACGGGGAGGTGACGGTGATGGAGCCGTCGATGATGCCCGCCTTGATGGTGTCGAGCTCGCCCTGCAGGTCGCCCGAGACCTTCGACTCGAAGTCGTGGAACGGCGCGATGCCGACTCCGTCGTTCTCGAGGGTGCCCACGAAGGGAGTGGGGTCGAAGTCGTCGGCTCCGGCGGAGCTGGTGACGTCGGTCGTGCCGGCCTCGATGCCCTTGAGGATCGAGGTCAGGTACAGGTCGGCGCCGTCGGGGTAGGTCTCGTACAGGTCCGCGTCCACGCCGACCATCGCGATGTCCTTGCCGGAGTCGCGGATCGCCTCGATCGCCGACTGGAAGATCGGACCGCCGACGGGGAGGATGACGTCCGCGTTCTGGTCGATCAGCGACTGCGCGGCCGACTTGGCCTCGACGCCCGCCGCGAAGCCGCCGGTGAAGGAGCCGGTCTGCGCGTCGACGTCCCAGCCGACGACCTTGACGTCCTTCCCCTTCTGCTCGTTGTAGTACTTCACGCCGTCGGCGTAGCCGTCCATGAAGATCGTGACGGTCGGGAACTGCTGGCCGCCGTAGGTGCCGACGACGCCGGTCTTGGAGTACGACGCGGCCGTGTAGCCGGCGAGGAACGCCGCCTGCGAGGTGTCGAAGGTGATCGGCTTGACGTTCGGCAGGTCGATCGACGCGTCGTCGATGATCGCGAAGTCGATGTCCGTGTTCGCTTCGGCCGCGGCCGACGTGGCCTCCGCCAGCGCGAAGCCGACGGTGATGATCAGGTTGCAGCCCTGGTCGACGAGGCTGGTCAGGTTCGGGGCGTAGTCCGTCTCGGACTCCGAGGTGACGGTCTTCGGCGTGACACCGAGGTCCTCCGAGGCCTTCACGAGGCCGTTGTAGCCGAGCTCGTTGAACGACTTGTCGTCGAACCCGCCCGCGTCGGAGACCATGCAGGGCAGGAAGTCGCCACCGGCGGCGGCGCTGGAGCCGCTCTCCTCGGGGGCGGAGGCGCAACCGGCGAGAAGCGCGGTGACGCCGAGGGCGGCGAGACCGCCGAACGCGGCCTTACGCGAGGTGATAGTCAAGATGTCGTCCTCCAGGAATGCGGCCCCGCGCGACGAGCGCAACAGGGCGTCGATTCCCACACGTTACCCAATGTGACAAGCCGCTCAGCCGCCCGGACGGTGGTGGTCAGGAAGAGTTACACAGTGTTGATCTTCGCGACACGCGGAGCGTGTCGCGGGGCGCGGTCGGCTGGGCTCGATTCCGAGCCGCGGGGCGGCTCGGCGCGGTCGGCTGGGCTCGATTCCGAGCCGCGGAGCGGCTCGGCGCGGTCGGCTTCGCGACGGGTGCGTTCCGCAGAGCGGGTCGCGTCGGGCTGGCCTGAATCGCTGGCACGCGATTCCGGCTCGCGGCCCTCTCCCCTGCTGCCGGATGTCGAAGGCGTTCGGAGGAGCTCCGCGCTGCGCGCGGTCGGGCTCGACGCGATGCTCCTCCATGGTGGTCGAGTTGCCGCGGAAGCGGCGGATCGAGACCCAGCCACCAGCACCCAGGGCGACGGCCGAGGCCCTCATCGAGGGTGGTCGAGTGGCCGCGCGAACGGCGTATCGGGACCGCCGCACGCGCATGAGGCGAGGGGCGGAACGGCGAAGCGCGGCGCCTCCGAGGGGAGGGCCGCGCTTCGACGGGTGGGACGGAGTGCTAGAGGACGTCGGTGCGGCCGGAGAGGCGCAGGGCGTCGACGACGCCCTTGACCTTCTGGGCGTTCTCGGTCGTGGTCACCAGGAGCGCATCGGGGGTGTCCACGACGACGATGTCCTTCACTCCGATGAGGGCGATGGTGCGGTTGCCGCCGCTGACGACGATCCCCGTCGCGGAGTCGGCGAGCACACGCGCGTCCTCGCCGAGGATGGCGAGGTCCGAGCGGAGTCCGCTCGAGTGCAGCTTCGCGATGGACGCGAAGTCGCCCACGTCGTCCCAGGAGAAGTGGCCCGGCACAACGGCCAGCTTGCCCGCGGCCGCGGCCGGCTCGGCGACGGAGTAGTCGATCGCGATCTTCTCCAGGCCCGGCCAGATGCGGTCGACGACCGCGCCGCGCTCGGGGGTGTCCCACGCGGCGGCGAGCTCGAGCAGTCCGGCGAGCAGCTTCGGCTTCGCGCGGCCGAGCTCCTCGAGGAGGCGGTCGGCGCGGGCGATGAACATGCCCGCGTTCCAGAGGTACTGACCGCTGGAGAGGTAGGCGCGCGCGGTGTCGGCGTCGGGCTTCTCGACGAAGGAGTCGACGGCGAGCGTGTGCGTCGCCCCGTCGATCCCGAGGTGCTTCCCCGTGCGGATGTAGCCGAAGCCCACGGCAGGCTCGGTCGGCGTGATGCCGATGGTCGCGATGTAGCCCGCGTCCGCCGCGACGACGGCCTCGGCGACCGCGTCGTGGAACAGCTGCTGACCGCTGATGACGTGGTCGGCGGCGAACGAGCCGATGATCACGCCCGGCTGGCGGCGCTCGAGGATGGCCGCGGCCAGGCCGATCGCGGCGGACGAGTCGCGCGGCTCGCTCTCGAGGACGACGTTGAGGTCCTCGAGGCTCTCGAGCTGCTCCTCGACGGCGGCGCGGTGCGCGCGCCCGGTCACGACCATGATCCGGTCGGCGCCCGAGATGGGCGCGAGGCGGTCCCAGGTGTCGCGGAGGAGGGTCCGTCCCGACCCCGTCAGATCGTGCAGGAACTTCGGGGCGTCGGCCCGGGAGAGCGGCCACAGCCTCGAGCCGATCCCGCCGGCGGGGATCACGCTGTAGAAGCGGTCGAGCGGGGCGCGGCCATCGGTCTCAGGTGATGTCATGTCCGCAGGATACAAGGGAGCCCGAGCGCGACCGTCCGTTCACCCGAGCGCGCGCCGCCGTTCATCCCGCCGCCGTAGCGTCCGGGGCGTGAGAGTCGCGGTCGTCACCGAGAGCTTCCTGCCGTCCTTGAACGGCGTGACCACGAGCGTCCTGCGGGTGCTCGACGAGTTCGCGGAGCGCGGGATCGAGGCGCTCGTCGTCTGCCCGGCCGCGGGGGCGCCGGGCCACTACGCGGGCCACCGCGTCGTGGAGCACCCGGCGATCGCCTACCGCGACTTCCCGGTCGGGATCCCCACGCTCGCCCTCACCCGGGAGCTGGCCGACTTCGAGCCCGACGTGGTGCACGTCGCCTCGCCCTTCCTCCTCGGCGCCCGCGCCATCGCCTCCGCCGGTCGGCTCGGGGTGCCGAGTGTCGCGATCTACCAGACGGACGTCGCGCGATTCGCGGCCCGCTACGGCATCCGCGGCGCCCGCGCCCTCGCCTGGCGGGTGATCCGCCAGATCCACGCCGGGGCGGACCTGACCCTCGCCCCCTCCACCAGCGCCCTCGACGACCTCGCCGCCGCCGGCATCGAGCGCACCGCGCTGTGGGGCCGCGGCGTGCAGAGCGAGCGCTTCCACCCGCGCCGCCGCTCCTCCCCCTACGCGCAGGCCGTCCGAGCCGGACTCGGCGCCGACGACGCGCTCGTCGGCTACATCGGGCGCCTCTCCCCCGAGAAGAGGGTGGAGCGGATGGCGGCACTCGCCTCCCTCCCGCACGCGGAGCTGGTCGTGGGCGGCTACGGCCCCTCCTCCGCCCGGGTCGCCGCCGCCCTCGGCCCGGCGGCGCGGATGCTCGGCCGGCTCGACGGCGACCGGCTGCCGGCGGTCTTCGCCGCGCTCGACGTCTTCGTGCACACCGGAACGGAGGAGACGTTCGGCCAGACGGTGCAGGAGGCGCAGGCGTCCGGCACCGCGGTGGTCGCGCCGCACGCGGGCGGCCCCACCGACCTCATCGAGCACGGCGTGGACGGCCTGCTCTACGCGCCCGAGAGCGACTCCGACCTCCGCCGGCAGGTGGAGCGCCTGGTCCGAGATCCCGCACTGCGCGCCCGGCTCGGCGAGGCGGGCCGCCGCCGCGTGCTCCACCGCACCTGGAGCGCGCTCACCGACGAGCTCCTCGCGCACTACGCGACCGCGGGGGCGCCCGCCCTCGCCCTGCCCCGCAGCTAAGGCTCGCCTAAGCCGCGCCCGCCTGCGAGCGCGCTTAGAATCGGAGGGCGAGTTTCTCGTCGCTCCCCGCCCCGTCCCCGTCCACGCGACGTGGGAACAGGTCAGGCCGTCGGAGCACAACCAGGGAGGGTTGTTCGTGTCAGTTCAAGCTGCTCAAACCCTCGCACCCCGGAAGCAGGGGAAGATCCGGCGTCCGGCCGGCACCCTGTACCGCGGTCGCGAAGGCATGTGGTCGTGGGTGCTCCACCGGATCACCGGTGTCGCCATCTTCTTCTTCCTCCTCGTCCACGTCCTCGACTCCGCTCTCATCGCCGTGAGCCCCGAGGCGTACAACGCGGTCATCGGCACGTACAAGAACCCGATCATGGGACTCGGCGAGACCGGGCTCGTGGGCGCCATCGCGTTCCACGCGCTGAACGGCCTGCGGATCATCCTGGTCGACTTCTGGAGCTGGGCGACCCGCAACCAGCGCGTCCTCTTCTGGGTCGTCATGGGCCTCTGGGTCGTGCTGATGCTCGGCTTCGCGCCGCGCCACCTGATCAACGTCTTCAGCGAGGGGGGTGCGCATTGAGCACCGTCGCCGCACCGCGGACCCCGCACACCCCGACCCGCTCCTCCGGCACCAACTGGGAGAAGTGGGGCTGGATCTACATGCGCGCCTCCGGCGTCGTGCTGATCGTCCTGATCTTCGGGCACCTCATCTACAACCTGCTGCTGGGCGACGGCATCAAGGCCATCGACTTCGGCTTCGTCGGCGGCAAGCTGGCGAACCCGTTCTGGCAGTGGTGGGACGTCCTCATGCTGTGGCTCGCGCTGATCCACGGCGGCAACGGCATGCGCACGCTGGTCAACGACTACGCGACCTCGCCCCTGCTGGCCAAGGCCTTCAAGGGCGGCATCCTCGTCGCCGTCGTCGCGCTGATCGCGCTCGGCACCTGGGTCGTCTTCGCGTTCGACCCGTGCCCCGCCGGCACCGCCGCGGACCTGCTGCCCTCCTTCTGCGCAGCGTGACCACGGTGCCGCGGATCGGAGAGGGGCCCGCGCCCCTCCCGGTCCGCGGCACCGCGTCCCGGCACCTCCCCCTCCCATCCCCGTACGACGGAGCACCCACCCCGTGAGCACACCAGGCCACTCCCACACCGGCGCCGACCAGAGCGCCTTCGCGCAGACCGTCGGACCCGACGGCGTCCACTACCACCAGTTCGACGTCGTCATCGTCGGCGCCGGCGGTGCCGGGATGCGCGCGGCCATCGAGGCCGGCCCCAAGGCGAAGACGGCCGTGATCTCGAAGCTGTACCCGACCCGCTCCCACACCGGAGCGGCGCAGGGCGGCATGGCCGCCGCCCTCGCGAACGTCGAGGAGGACAGCTGGGAGTGGCACACCTTCGACACCGTCAAGGGCGGCGACTACCTCGTCGACCAGGACGCGGCCGAGATCCTCGCGAAGGAGGCCATCGACGCGGTCATCGACCTCGAGAACATGGGCCTGCCCTTCAACCGCACCGAGGAGGGCAAGATCGACCAGCGCCGCTTCGGCGGCCACACCCGCGACCACGGCAAGGCGCCCGTCCGCCGGGCCTGCTACGCGGCCGACCGCACCGGCCACATGATCCTGCAGACGCTGTTCCAGAACTGCGTCCGGCTCGGCATCAACTTCTACAACGAGTTCTACGTCCTCGACCTGGTGATGACCGAGGTCGACGGAGTGGCCAAGCCCTCCGGCGTCGTCGCCTACGAGCTGGCCACGGGCGAGCTGCACGTCTTCCAGGCGAAGGCGATCATCTTCGCGACCGGCGGCTTCGGCAAGATCTACAAGACCACCTCCAACGCGCACACCCTCACCGGCGACGGCGTCGGCATCATCTGGCGCAAGGGCCTCCCCCTGGAGGACATGGAGTTCTTCCAGTTCCACCCGACCGGCCTCGCCGGCCTCGGCATCCTCCTCACCGAGGGAGCGCGAGGAGAGGGTGCGATCCTCCGCAACGCCTCGGGCGAGCGCTTCATGGAGCGCTACGCCCCCACCATCAAGGACCTCGCGCCGCGCGACATCGTCGCCCGCTGCATGGTCCAGGAGGTGGCGGAGGGACGCGGCGCCGGACCGCACAAGGACTACGTGCTGCTGGACTGCACCCACCTGGGCGCCGAGGTCCTCGAGACCAAGCTCCCCGACATAACCGAGTTCGCCCGCACCTACCTGGGCGTCGACCCCGTCGTCGAGCCGGTCCCCGTCATGCCGACCGCGCACTACGCGATGGGCGGCATCCCGACCAACGTCAAGGCCGAGGTGCTCTCGGACAACACGACCGTCGTCCCGGGCCTCTACGCCGCCGGCGAGTGCGCGTGCGTCTCGGTGCACGGCTCCAACCGCCTCGGCACCAACTCCCTCCTCGACATCAACGTCTTCGGCAAGCGCAGCGGCAACAACGCCGCCGACTACGCCAAGACGGTCGACTTCACCCCCCTGCCCGCCGACCCGGCCGGAGCGATCCGCGACATGCTCGCCTCGCTCCGCTCCGCGACCGGCACCGAGCGGATCGCCTCGATCCGCAAGGAGCTGCAGGACGAGATGGACAAGAACGCTCAGGTGTTCCGCACCGACGAGTCCCTCGAGGCCGTCACCGGGACCATCCAGCGCCTGCGCGACCGGTTCCGCAACATCTCGGTGCAGGACAAGGGCAAGCGCTTCAACACCGACCTCCTCGAGGCCGTCGAGCTGGGCTTCCTGCTCGACCTCGCCGAGGTCGTCGTCTACTCGGCGCGCAACCGCAAGGAGAGCCGCGGCGGCCACATGCGCGACGACTTCCCGAAGCGCGACGACGAGAACTACATGCAGCACACGATGGCGTACCTCTCCGGTGACGCCCACTCCTCCGACGCCGGTGACCACATCCGGCTCGACTGGAAGCCCGTCGTGATCACCCGGTACCAGCCGATGGAGAGGAAGTACTAGCCATGTCGACCGCTACCCTCGAGCAGCCGCCCGCCGCCCCCGCGGCCCCGGAGGCGTTCACCGTCACGTTCATCATCCGCCGTTTCGACCCCGAGGTGGACGCCGAGCCGCGCTGGCAGGACTTCGACGTCGAGATGTACTCGACCGACCGCGTCCTCGACGCCCTGCACCGCATCAAGTGGGACCAGGACGGATCGCTGACCTTCCGCCGCTCGTGCGCGCACGGCATCTGCGGATCCGACGCGATGCGGATCAACGGCCGCAACCGCCTGGCCTGCAAGACGCTGATCAAGGATCTCGACATCTCGCAGCCGATCTACATCGAGGCGATCAAGGGCCTGCCCCTCGAGAAGGACCTCGTCGTCGACATGGAGCCGTTCTTCGCCTCCTACCGCGAGGTTCAGCCGTTCCTGGTCGCCAACACCCCGGCACCCAAGGGCAAGGAGCGCGTGCAGTCGGTCGCCGACCGCGCCCGCTTCGACGACACCACGAAGTGCATCCTCTGCGCCGCGTGCACGTCGTCCTGCCCCGTGTTCTGGACCGACGGGCAGTACTTCGGCCCCGCGGCGATCGTGAACGCCCACCGCTTCATCTTCGACTCGCGCGACGACGCCGGTGGAGCGCGCCTGGACATCCTCAACGACAAGGAGGGCGTGTGGCGCTGCCGCACGACCTTCAACTGCACGGAGGCGTGCCCGCGCGGCATCCAGATCACGCAGGCGATCGCCGAGGTGAAGCAGGCCGTCATCCGCGGCCGCGCCTGATCCTCCCCCTTGCGAACGCGTCCGGCCCGCCGGGATCCTCGGATCCCGCGGGCCGGACGCGTTCCTGCGTGCAGGCGGGCGCGTGCACGGGAGCGCCGCGAGGCCTCAGTACGCTGGAGGAATGACCGAGGCGCCCGACACTCCCCGCGGGATCCCGGGCCTGTTCGAGCGGGTCATGCGGACGCGGCCGGTGCGGGTGATGCTCCACTACTCCGAGACCGGCGGGCCCCTCTTCGCCTCCGGACTCGCCTTCCAGGCCCTGTTCGCGGTCTTCGCGGCGCTCTTCGTCTTCTTCGCCGTCTTCGGCTTCTGGGTGCGCGACGACTCGGTGCTGCGCGACTCCCTCCTCGACCTGGTGACCCGCTCCGTCCCCGGCCTGATCGGCGGGAAGAACGCCCTCGTGTCGGTCGACGACCTGCTCGACTCGTCGATCCTCGGCTGGACGGGTGCGATCGCGGCCGCCGGCCTGCTCTGGACGGCGCTGAACTTCCTGGGGAGCCTGCGCCAGGCGGTCCGGCTGCTCTTCTCGCTCCCCGGACCCACGACCCTCTTCGTCGTGCTCAAGCTCAAGGACGCGGGGCTCGCCCTGGTCTTCGGGGCTGTGCTGCTGGTCTCGGCGGGTCTCTCCGTGTTCTCGACCTCGCTGGTGGACGTGGCGTTCGGCTTCCTCGGGATCGGCAGCGAGTCGATGCCGGCCCGTCTCGCCGGCAGCGCGGTCGGCCTGCTGATCATGCTCGCCCTGGACACGGGCACGCTCGCCGGCTCCTTCCGCATCCTCTCGGGCATCTCGATCCCCTGGAAGAACCTCTGGGCGGGCTCTCTGCTCGGCGGGATCGCTCTCGGCGCGCTCAAGGTCCTCGGGACGCAGCTGCTGGGCGGTGCCTCCCGCAATCCGCTGCTCGCCTCGTTCGCGGTCCTCATCGGTCTGCTGATCTGGTTCAACCTCGTCTGCCAGGTGATCCTGATCGCCGCGTCGTGGATCTCCGTCGGGATGAGCGACGCCGGGATCTCGGCGCGCAAGCTCACGCCGGAGGAGCGCGAGAAGGAGCGGGAGGAGCAGCTGCGCACCGCCCGCCGCACCCTCGCCGAGGCCGAGCGCGAGCGGCTTCGCGCCGCGCTGCCGGAGGCGTCCCTCCTGAAACGACGGCGCCTGGAGCGCCAGCTCGCGCAGCTCGAGGAGGAGCTCGAGCAGCTCGCCGCCTGACCCGGCGGTCCGCTTCCCGGTCTTCCCGGCGTCGCCGGGCCCGATTCCGCCTGCCGAGTCTGTCCGTTTCTGTTGACTTCCCTCCCGAACGGGTCTAAAAAGAGGTAAACGCAGATCCGAGGTCGGCAACGACACCGCGGATCCGGCGCACCACCCACGGCGAGACGACGGAGTCCACATGTACGCACCGGAGCGGCACCAGGCGATCCTGGACCGCGCCCGCACCGACGGGCGCGTCGAGGTCCGCGACCTCGCCCTCTCCCTCGCCGTGACGCCGGAGACGATCCGCCGCGATCTCACCAGCCTCGAGAAGCGGGGCCTGCTGCGCCGTGCGCACGGCGGCGCCATCCCCGTCGAGCGGCTGGGCATCGAGCCCGAGGTCGCCGCCCGCGAGGGACACCTCGCCGGCGAGAAGGACCGCATCGCCACCGCGGCCCTCGCCGAGGTGCCCGACGGCGGCTCGATCGCCATCGACGCCGGCACCACCACGGTGCGGCTGGCGGAGCTGCTCCCCCTGGACCGCCGGCTGACGGTCGTCACCCACTCCCTCCCCGTCGCGATGGCGCTCGTCGGCCGGCCCAACATCGACCTCCACCTCATCGGCGGGCACCTGCGCGGAGTCACGCAGGCCGCCGTCGGGCCGTGGGCCGCCCAGGCCCTCTCCACGGTCTCGGTGGACGTCGCCTTCATCGGCACGAACGGCCTCAGCCTCGAGCGCGGGCTCACCACCCCCGATCTCGACGAGGCCGTCGTCAAGTCCGCGATCATCGCCTCCGCGCGCCGGGTCGTGGTCCTCGCCGACCACTCGAAGTTCGGCCGGCAGGACTTCGGGCACGTCGCTCCGCTGTCCGCGGTCGACACCGTCATCACCGACGCCGATGTCGACGACGAGCTCGCCGACGACATCGAGTCGGCCGGCCCGGAGGTCGTCCGCGCATGATCGTCACCGTCACCGCCAACCCGAGCATCGACGTCACCCTCTCCACGAGCGGCTTCGCCGTCGGCGAGGTCAACCGCGCGCACGACGTGCGGCGCGACCCGGCCGGCAAGGGCGTCAACGTCGCCCGTGCCCTCGCCCGCAACGGCGTCGAGGCGACCGCGGTCTACCCGGCCGACGCCTCCACCGGCCTCGACCTGTCCACCATGCTCCGGGTCGCCGGAGTCCGCTCGGCCAGTGCGGCGATCGCCCACCCGATCCGCACCAACATCACCGTGGTCGACGACAAGACGGGCCGCACCACCAAGATCAACGAGCCCGGCCCCGCCGTCACGGAGGAGGAGGCCCACGCCCTCTCCGAGCTGATCGGCGAGCACGTCTCGGCCTCGCCCCGCTGGCTCGTCGCCTGCGGCAGCGTCCCCCCGGGACTGGGAGCGGACTTCTACCCCGCGCTCGGCCGCCTCGCCCTGCACTTCGGCGTCCCCCTCGCCGTCGACACCTCGGGAGCCCCCCTGACCGCGATCATCGCGGCCGGCACCGCCACCCTGGTGAAGCCCAACCTCGAGGAGCTCGAAGAGCTCCTCGGCCGCTCCCTGACGACGGTCGGAGACGTCGTCGCCGGAGCCCGTGAACTCCTGCAGCTGCCCGACGCGCGAGCGCTCGTCAGCCTCGGAGAGCACGGCGCCCTCCTCGTCACGGCGCACGCGTCGTGGTGGGCGGGCGCCCCCGCCGTCGTGCCTCTCAGCACCGTCGGCGCCGGCGACAGCACGCTCGCCGGCTACCTCTCGGCCGTCGACGCCACGGAGGCGGAGCGCCTCGCGACAGCAGTCGCGTGGGGTACCGCCGCCGTCCAGCTCCCGGGCAGCGAAGCCCCGGGTCCCGACTCCCTCCGCCTCGACGACGTCTCCGTCGTCGAGAACCCCGACCCCACCCTCCCGATTGGAGAACTGAGCGCATGACTGCTCTCACCGAGGCGTCGACGGTCATCGTCGACCTCACCGCCGCCACGAAGGACGAGGCCACCGCGCAGCTCGCGAAGACGCTCGCCGACGCCGGCCGCGTCACCGACCTCGACGGCTTCCTCGCCGACGTCCGCGACCGCGAGTCGCAGATGGCGACCGGCATGCCCGGCGGCATCGGGATCCCCCACGCCCGCTCCTCCCACGTCGTCTCGCCCAGCGTGGCGGTCGGCATCGCGAAGCAGGGCGTCGACTTCGGCGCCCCCGACGGCCCGGCCGACCTGATCTTCCTGATCGCGGCTCCGGACGGCGCCGACCAGGCGCACCTCAAGATCCTCGCCCAGCTCGCCCGCAAGCTGATCCACGAGTCCTTCACCGGTTCCCTCCGCGCCGCCGCCAGCGGCCAGGAGGTCGCGGACATCATCGCCCGAGAGGTCGTCGTCTCATGAGGATCGTCGCCGTCACGAGCTGCATCGCCGGCATCGCGCACACCTACATGGCGGCCGAGGCCCTCGAGCAGGCCGCGAAGAAGAAGGGGTACGAGATCCAGGTCGAGACCCAGGGCGCCGCGGGCTCCGATCCCATGTCGGACCGGACCATCGCCGACGCCGACGTCGTGATCCTCGCCGCCGACCTCGAGGTCCGCGGCAAGGAGCGCTTCGCCGGGAAGCCCACCCTCGAGGTGGGCACGTCGGAGGCGCTCGCGAAGGCGGCCGACGTCATCGACCGCGCCGTCGCGAAGGTGCAGGACGCGCCCGCCGCGAGCCCCGCCTCCGGCCCGCGCTTCGTCGCCGTGACCAGCTGCATCGCGGGCATCGCCCACACGTACATGGCGGCGGAGGCGCTCGAGCAGGCCGCGAAGAAGCGCGGCTACCCGATCCACGTCGAGACCCAGGGCGCGGCCGGCTCGGACGAGATGACCGCGGCCGACATCGCCGCCGCGGACGTCGTCATCCTCGCCGCCGACCTCGAGGTCCGCGGCAAGGACCGCTTCGCCGGCAAGCCGATCCTCCAGGTGGGCGTCGCCGAGGCCCTGTCCAAGCCGGACGAGGTCCTCGACCGCGCTCTGGCCCTCCGCGGCTCCGGCTCCGCCGCGTCCGCCCCCGCCCGCTCGACTCCGGCCGCGGCCCCCGCCGCGCCGAAGAAGGTCGGCGTCGGAACACGCATCCGCCAGAACCTGATGACCGGCGTCTCCTACATGATCCCGTTCGTCGCGGCGGGCGGTCTGCTGATCGCGCTGTCGTTCCTGTTCGGCGGCTACCGGATCGTCGACTTCACGGCCCAGCAGATCATCGACGACGGCTTCAACGTGGCGAACATCACCGACTGGGCCGGAGTGATGTTCCTCATCGGAAGCGCGACCTTCGCCTTCCTGGTGCCGGTGCTCTCGGGCTTCATCGCCTTCGGCATCGCCGATCGTCCCGGCATCGCGCCGGGCTTCCTCGGCGGCGCGGTCGCGGTCACCGTCGGCGCGGGCTTCCTGGGCGGCCTCGCCTCCGGCTTCATCGCCGGCTACGCGGCCCTCTACATCTCGCGGATCAAGCTCCCCGCGGCGTTCAAGTCGCTGATGCCCGTCGTGATCATCCCCCTGATCGCCACCTTCATCACCGGCTTCCTGATGTTCGTGGTGCTCGGAGCGCCGCTCCGCGCACTGAGCGAGGGCCTGTCGTCCTGGCTCTCGGGCCTCTCGGGCGGCAACCTGATCATCCTGGGGATCATCCTCGGCCTCATGATGGCGTTCGACATGGGCGGTCCGGTCAACAAGGTGGCCTACGCCTTCGCGACCACCGGCCTCGCCTCCGTCCCCGCCGACGGCGACCCGAACTCCGTGCAGTTCAAGGTGATGGCGATCGTCATGGCCGCCGGCATGACCCCGCCGCTGGGTCTGGCCCTGGCCACGACGCTCCGCAAGCGCCTGTTCACCGACGCCGAGCGCCAGAACGGCAAGGCCGCCTACCTGCTGGGCGCGTCCTTCATCTCGGAGGGGGCCATCCCGTTCGCCGCGGTCGACCCGCTGCGCGTGATCCCGTCCGCCATGGTCGGCTCGGCCGTCACGGGTGCGCTCGTCGCGCTCTTCGGCTCCACCCTCCGCGCCCCGCACGGCGGCGTCTGGGTCACTGGTCTCGTCGGGCAGCCGATCCTCTACCTGGTCGCCATCCTGGTGGGCATGGTCGTCACGGCCGTCTGCGTGATCATCGCGAAGAGCATCAAGCGCGCCCCGGTGGTCGCCGAGGTGCCCGAGCCCGCCACCGCGCAGGCCGTCCCCGCCTGATCCCCTCCGACCGACCGTCCTGAGCGGTCCCGCCGGCGGTCGCCTCCGCGCTCCTCCCCCTCTCCGAGGGAGTGGCGCGAGGCGGCCGCCGGCTTCCGCGTTCCGGGGTGCGAGCGCGGCCGGGCGGCCCGCTCCGCGGCTCCGAATAGACTGCTCCGGTGACTCGCAGCACCCTCCGCATCGCCTCCGTCAACGTGAACGGCGTCCGCGCCGCCTACCGCAAGGGGATGGGCGACTGGCTCGCCGCTCGCGACGTCGACGTCCTGGCCCTGCAGGAGGTCCGCGCCTCCACGGACGACCTCACGGGGCTCCTCGGGGACGAGTGGGACGTGCTGCACGACGAGGCGACCGCCAAGGGGCGCGCCGGAGTCGCTCTCGCCTCGCGCAGGCGCGCCACGATCCACCGCGTGACCTTCGGCGCCGACGACCTCGACTCGGCCGGACGCTGGCTCGAGGCCGACTACGAGGTCGGCGGCCGCTCGCTCACCGTCGTCTCCACCTACGTCCACTCCGGCGAGGTCGGCACCCCCAAGCAGGTCGAGAAGTACCGCTTCCTCGACGCGATGGAAGCGCGCCTGCCCGAGATCCGGGCGCACAGCGAGCTCGCCGTGGTGATGGGCGACCTCAACGTCGGCCACCGCACGCTCGACATCAAGAACTGGAAGGGCAACGTCAAGAAGGCAGGCTTCCTCCCGGAGGAGCGCGCCTACGTCGACCGCTTCGTCGGCGCCGAGGGCGACCCGGACTACAACGCCGGTGCCGGACTGGGCTGGGTCGACCTCGGCCGCCGGTTCGCGGGCGAGGTGCCCGGACCGTACACGTGGTGGTCGCAGCGCGGCCAGGCCTTCGACACCGACACCGGCTGGCGCCTCGACTACCAGCTCGCCACGCCCGCGCTCGCCGACCTCGCCCGCAGCTACGAGGTCGACCGCGCCGCCTCCTACGACACCCGCTGGTCCGACCACTCCCCCGTGGTCGTCGACTACGAGCTCTGACCCTCTCCCCCGCGAACCGACCCCTCGAGGCCACCCATGACTCCCAGCACCCCGGGCGCCAAGCCCGTCATCTTCTCCGGCATGCAGCCCTCCTCCGGGTCGCTGCACCTCGGCAACTACATCGGCGCGCTGACCCAGTGGGTCGCGATGCAGGAGGACTTCGACGCCTACTTCTGCGTCGTCGACCTGCACGCGATCACGGTCCCGCAGGACCCGCAGCAGCTCCGCGAGCGCACCCGCGCGACCGCCGCGCAGTACATCGCCGCGGGCATCGACCCCACGCGCTCGACCCTCTTCATCCAGTCCCACGTACCCGCTCACGCCGAGCTCGCCTGGGTCCTCAACACCCTGACCGGCTTCGGCGAGGCCAGCCGGATGACGCAGTTCAAGGACAAGTCGGCGAAGCAGGGCGCTGAGGCCGCCTCGGTGGGCCTGTTCACCTACCCGATCCTGATGGCGGCCGACATCCTGCTGTACCAGACGGACGCGGTGCCGGTCGGCGAGGACCAGCGCCAGCACCTGGAGCTCACCCGCGATCTCGCCGCGCGCTTCAACTCGCGCTTCGGCGAGACCTTCGCCGTGCCGGAGCCCCACATCGTGCGCGAGACCGCGAAGATCTTCGACCTGCAGAACCCGGGCGCCAAGATGTCGAAGTCGGCGGAGTCGGATGCGGGCCTGCTCAGCGTGCTCGACGAGCCGAAGGCGACCGCGAAGAAGATCATGCGCGCCGTGACGGACACCGAGTCGGAGGTGCGCTTCGACCGGGCGGCGAAGCCCGGCGTCTCGAACCTGCTGACGATCTACTCGGTCCTCGCCGACCGCTCCGTCGAGTCGCTGGAGCAGGAGTACGCGGGCCGCGGCTACGGGGACCTCAAGAAGGGCCTCGTCGAGGTGGTCGCCGCCACCTTCGACCCGATCCGAGCGCGGACCGCGGAGCTGCTCGCCGACCCGGCCGAGCTCGACCGGGTCCTCTCCCTCGCCGCCGACCGCGCGTCCGAGACCGCGGAGCGCACGCTCGCCGCCGTCTACGACTCCGTCGGCCTCCTCCGCCGCGTCCGCTGAGGCGGCCGTGCTGCGGCTCGCGCTCTTCGACCTCGACGACACCCTCTTCGCCCATGCCCGCGCTGTGCGGGAGGGGATCGTCGCGTACGCCGCCTCGCTCGGCGCCGCCTACGCCGGCGAGCCGGCCGACGTGCAGCGCCGCTGGCACCTGCTCGAGGAGGAGCACTACCACCGCTACCTCGCGGGCGAGCTCGACTACGAGGGCCAGCGCCGGGCGCGCGCCACGGACTTCGCCGCGGAGGCCGGAGTCGGGCTGACTCCCGAGGAGGCGAGCTCCTGGTTCCGCGGGTACCTCGAGCACTACGTCGCCGCCTGGACCCTCCACGACGACGCGCTGCCCGTCCTCGACCGGCTCGACGCCGCCGGAGTCCGCCTCGGCGTCATCACCAACGGCGTGCTCGACTTCCAGCGGGGGAAGATCGAGGGCACGGGCCTCTCCGGTCGCTTCGAGCACGTGATCGCCTCCGGCGACGTCGGCGTCGCCAAGCCGGACGCGCGGATCTTCGCGATCGCCTGCGAGCGGTTCGGGGTCTCTCCGGAGGAGGCCCTCTACGTCGGCGACCGGCTCGGCACCGACGCCGTCGGAGCGGCCGCTGCGGGCCTGCGCGGCGTCTGGCTCGACCGCGTCGGCGGTCCCGAGCACGGCCGCGAGCTGCCGCCCGAGGCGGTCGAGCTGGGCGTGCGCCGGATCGGCTCCCTGGACGAGCTGGACGCGCAGCTCGGGCTGTCGGCGGACTGAGGCCCCGCCCGGTCCGGGTCTCGATAAGCCGCCTGCAGCGACTACGCGACCAGCATGCAGGTCCGAATTGCCGGGTCTCGATGAGCCGGCTGCGGCGAAGACTCGACCAGCATGGGTGTCCCCGAACCACCCCGTTGCGATACTCGTTGCGCCGTCGTCGGAACGACGAAGCGCCCCACCCGACCCGAGGGTCGGACAGGGCGCTTCACGTGAACGGACTCACGCCATCCGCTCGTTGCGCAAGGCGAACGGGGAGGACGCGTGTCAGCGTCGTCCCCTAGCCGGACGCGACCCGCTCCCCGAGACGCGACCACCTCGATGAGCCGACCGCGCCGCGGCAGGCAGGGACTGCCGCGGAGGAGGCTACTGCACGTCCTCGTCGATCCAGTCGAAGGTCTTGGTGACGGCCTTCTTCCAGAGGCGGTACTGGCGGGCGGCCTCGTCCTGGTCCATCTGCGGGGTCCAGCGCGAGTCCTCCTGCCAGTTCTGGCGCAGGTCGTCGAGGTTCTCCCAGAAGCCGACCGCGAGTCCGGCTGCGTAGGCCGCTCCGAGCGCAGTGGTCTCCGCGACGACCGGTCGGACGACCGGGACGCCGAGGATGTCGGCCTGGAACTGCATGAGCAGGTTGTTGGCGATCATGCCGCCGTCGACCTTGAGCTCCTGCAGGGGGACGCCGGAGTCGGCGTTGACCGCGTCCAGGACCTCGCGGGTCTGGAAGGCGGTCGCCTCGAGCGCGGCGCGGGCGATGTGGCCCTTGTTGACGTAGCGGGTGAGGCCGACGAGGGCTCCGCGGGCGTCGGAGCGCCAGTAGGGGGCGAACAGACCAGAGAAGGCGGGGACGAAGTACGCGCCTCCGTTGTCCTCGACCGTGGCGGCCAGCGCCTCGACCTCGGGGGCCGAGCCGATGAGGCCCAGGTTGTCGCGCAGCCACTGGATCAGCGAGCCGGAGACCGCGATCGAGCCCTCGAGCGCGTAGTGCACCTCGCCGTCGCCGAGCTTGTAGCCGATGGTGGTGAGCAGACCGTTCTTCGAGTGGACGATCTCGGTGCCCGTGTTGAAGATCAGGAAGTTGCCGGTGCCGTAGGTGTTCTTCGCCTCGCCCGGGTCGAACGCCGCCTGGCCGAAGGTCGCGGCCTGCTGGTCGCCGAGGATGCCGGCGATCGGGACCTCGCGCAGCAGCGACGAGGACTCGACGTGGCCGTAGACCTCGGAGGAGGAGCAGACCTCGGGGAGCATCGACTTCGGGACCCCGAAGGCCTCGAGGATGTCGTCGCGCCACTCGAGGGTCTCGAGGTCGAGGAACAGGGTGCGGGAGGCGTTGGTGACGTCGGTCTTGTGGACGCCGCCGTCGATGCCGCCGGTCAGGTTCCAGAGGACCCAGGTGTCCGTCGTGCCGAAGATCAGGTCGCCCGCCTCGGCCTTCTCGCGAGCACCCTCGACGTTCTCGAGGATCCAGACGATCTTGGTGCCGGAGAAGTAGGTCGCGAGCGGGAGGCCCACGATCGACTTGAAGCGGTCCGCGCCCTCGTCGCCGGCGAGGCGGTCGACGATCGACTGGGTGCGGGTGTCCTGCCAGACGATGGCGTTGTAGACGGGCTTGCCGGTCGTCCTGTCCCAGACGACAGCGGTCTCGCGCTGGTTGGTGATGCCGACGGAGGCGATGTCGTGGCGGGTCAGGTCGGCGCGGGAGAGAGCCTGGCCGATCACCTCGCGGACGTTGTTCCAGATCTCGATCGGGTCGTGCTCGACCCAGCCGGCGCGCGGGAAGATCTGCTCGTGCTCCTTCTGGCCGGTGGAGACGATCGATCCCTTCTTGTCGAAGATGATCGCGCGGGACGACGTGGTCCCCTGGTCGATAGCGATGACGTAGTCAGCCATGAATGATTACTCCTTCGTAACGGGGGTGAAAGGAAGCGCGGCGGTCTAGAGGACCGGGAGCAGCACGAGCGAGGCGAGGCCCGCGAGCACTCCACCGACGATCGGGCCGGCGACGGGCACCCAGGCGTAGCTCCAGTCGCTCGAGCCCTTGCCCTTGATCGGCAGGAGAGCGTGCGCGATGCGGGGGCCGAGGTCGCGGGCGGGGTTGATGGCGTAGCCGGTCGGGCCGCCGAGGGAGGCGCCGATCGCGATCACCAGGATGGCGACGGGCAGCGCGCCGAGCGCGGCCAGACCGCCGTCGCCCTGACGTCCGCCGCCGAAGCCGATGACGACGAAGACGAGGACGAAGGTGCCGATGACCTCGGTGACGAAGTTCCAGCCGTACGAGCGGATCGCCGGGCCGGTCGAGAAGACGCCGAGCTTGTTCGCCGCGTCGGGCTCCTCGTCGAAGTGCTGCTTGTAGGCGAGCCAGCAGAAGACGGCACCGAGGATCGCACCGATCATCTGGGCGAGGATGTAGACGAGGATCGAGACGATGTTGACGGGCACGCCGGATCCGAACTCGGTCGCTCCGCTCGCGACGAGGCCCAGGGTGACCGCGGGGTTGAGGTGCGCCCCCGAGTTGTACGAGACGATCACACCGGCGAAGACCGCGAAGCCCCAGCCGATGTTGACCATGAGGGTTCCGCCGTTGAGACCCTTGCTCTTCACGAGCGCGACGTTGGCGACGACACCGCAGCCGAGGAGCACGAGCATGGCCGTTCCCACGACTTCGGCGAGGAAGACCACTCCGAGATTGTCCACGTTGACCTTTTCCTTTTCGTAAGACGGACGCGCATATGCGTCCGCGGCGGGCTTCGATGCCCGACGGTGTGAAGTTATCGGCGCCCTGTCCTAGCGACAAGGAACGGCGCGTGCACGTTTGTGCGTTGTCACGACGGAAGCCCCGGTCGAGGTGGTCCTCGGTCCGGGGCTTCCGTCGATCCGCGCCTGATCGCCGATCAGGAGGCGGGCACGGCCGTCGGGGTCTGCACCGAGGTGCCCCCGACGTCGACGCCGTTGTACTCCTTGAGGTGCGCGATGGTCGCGTCGACCTCCGACGCGCGGGCGGCGTCGTCCCAGCCCAGCACGGCGCCCGTGTGCTCGGCGAGCTCCTCGAGGAGCTCGCGGCTCAGGCCGCCCGTGAAGGCGTGGTTGGTGCGGCGCATCACCAGGTCGATGAGGTGCACCACGCTCTCGCGCTGGGCGAGGTAGCGGATCTCACCGGTGGTGAAGTCCTTGTCGAAGTCGAGCGCCTCGTCGTGTCCGTCGGCCAGGGCCTCGATGACCTCCTGCGCGCGGGTGCCGTAGCGCTCGAGCAGCTGGCCCGTGCGGGCCGAGGAGAGCCCGGAGCGGTGCTGGCTGATCCACTGCGCGCGGGACGCGTCGGTGCGCGGGAAGCCCTTGCCGCCTCCGATGGGGGTCTTCACGGTGGAGACGCGACGGGTCACGCCGATCCGCTTGAAGACCTCGTTCGAGAGGTGCTCCGACAGGGCGCGGAACGTCGTCCACTTGCCGCCGACCAGGCTGAGCACGGGCGAGCCGTTGCCGGGGAGCGTCGAGGGCTCGATGCGGTAGTCGCGGGAGACGAAGCCCGGGGCCTCGTCGTCGTGGCGGGGCAGCGGGCGGATGCCGGAGAACTTGAAGACGATCTGCGAACGGTCCACGCGGATGGCCGGGAAGACGTGGTTGACGAGCTCGAAGAAGTAGTCGATCTCCTCCTCCGTGCACACCGCCGGCTTCGTGGGGTCGGCGTCGATGTCGGTCGTGCCGACCATCACGCGGCCCTTGAGCGGGTAGATGAGGACGATGCGTCCGTCGCTGTGCTCGAAGAACATCTCGCGACCCTCGCAGGCCTCGACCAGCTCGGGGTTGTCGAGCACGATGTGCGAGCCCTTGGTGCCGCCCATGAATTTCGTGGACGTGCCGAGGGCCGTGTTGGTGAAGTCGGTCCACGGTCCGGAGACGTTGACGACGACGTCCGCCGCGAAGGTGAACTCCTCGCCGGACTCGCGGTCGCGGAGGACGACGCCCTTCTCGTCGGCGCCGACGGCCTCGACGTAGTTGGCCGCGCGGGCCTTCCTGCCGCCGATCAGCGCGTCGTGGAGCACGTCGAGCGCGAGGCGCTCGGGCTCGTGCACGGAGGCGTCGAAGTAGGTGGCGGTGTACTTGATCTTCGGGTCGAGCTTGGGGAGCTCGTTCAGCGAGCGCTTGCGCCCGTGGAACTGGTGGCGCGGGACCGTGCCGCCGTCGCGGGAGAAGAAGTCGTACATCGTGAGGCCGACCTTGATCAGCAGCGCACCGCGCTCCTGCGGCTTGCCCGACTTGTGGGTCAGGAAGCGCAGCGGAGCCGCGAGGATGCCCGAGAACGTCGAGTAGATCGGGATCGTCGTCTGCAGCGGCTTCACGTAATGGGGAGCGATCTTCAGCAGGCCGTTGCGCTCGTGCACGCCCTCGTTGACGAGTCGGAACTCGCCGTTCTCGAGGTAGCGGATGCCGCCGTGGATCATGTGGCTCGAGGCGCTCGAGGCACCGGAGACGTAGTCGCCGCGCTCGACGAGGGCGACGTCGACGCCGTTGAGCGCGAGCTCGCGGAAGGTCCCGATGCCGTTGATGCCACCGCCGATGACCAGGACCGTGGCGCGGGGGTTGTCGCGGAGAGCAGCGACGCTCTCGCGCAGAGCGGAGTTTCCGGGAGTTCCGTCGGACTGTGCCACTTCGTACTCGCCTTCGTGTCGTAGGGGTGTCGTCGAGGCCTCCGCACCAGCGTGCACCGGGGAGATGACCGATTGATTTCGCGGAGGAATACAGCCATCCTTGACCCGACAACACATCCGGTCAAGACGGGTGGAAATCCGTGCAGGGAGTGCTATGACCCCGGTGAGACCGGTCGTCGAACTCGACGAGACGACCCACGCGACCCATCCCGACAAGACGCGGGACGCGCTGCGTGCGGCCCAGCTGTACTACATGCAGGATCTGACGATGGACGCGATCGCGCACGAGCTGCACACGTCGCGCTCCTCCGTCTCGCGCCTGCTCTCGCACGCCCGCGCGACAGGCCTGGTCGACATCCAGATCCGCTCCCCCCTCGACCGGGCGAGCGCCCTCTCGGCCGAGGTGCGGTCCCACTTCGACATCACGGCGCACATCGTGCCGGTGCCGGACCACACCAGCGAGATCGACCGGCTCGAGCGGGTCGCCCTGTCCGCAGCGAGGATCCTCGGGCAGTTCATCGACTCGAACATGATCGTCGGCATCGCCTGGGGCTCCACGATGAGCGCGATCAGCCGCCACCTGATCGCCAAGGAGACGCACAACACGCAGATCGTGCAGCTGAACGGCGCCGGCAACACCGAGACCACGGGCATCAACTACTCGAGCGAGATCCTCCGCCGCTTCGGTGACGCCTACGCGGCGAAGGTCCAGCAGTTCCCGGTGCCGGCGTTCTTCGACGACCCGACCACCAAGCAGGCGGTGTGGCGCGAGCGCTCCACCCGACGGGTCCTGGAGCTGCAGCAGAGGATGGACGTGGCGCTGTTCGGGCTCGGGTCGCCGTTCGCGGCGGTCCCCTCGAAGGTCTACATCGGCGGCTACCTGGAGCCGAGCGACTTCACCTCGCTCAGCGGCTCCGGGGTCGTCGGCGACGTCGCGACGGTGTTCTACCGGTCCGACGGCAGCTGGGACGACATCCCCATGAACGAACGTGCAAGCGGTCCGGACCTCTCCACCGTGCGCCGCGCGTCGCGCCGGATCTGCGTTGTCTCGGGCGCCTCGAAGCTGCCGGGCCTGCGCGGCGCCCTGGCGGCCGGCCTCATCACCGACCTCATCCTCGACGAGGGAACGGCCCGCGCCCTCATCTCGGACTGACGCCTCCCGCCCCCTCCGCGGGACGCCACTCGGGTACGCGGCACGCCGACACAGGCGCACCGGAGCGGCGTCTCGCGGGAGCGGTCAGGACTCGCGGGCGTGCGCGTCGAGGAACTCGTAGACCTCGGCGTCGTCGATGCCCGGGAAGGTCCCCGACGGGAGCGGCGCGAGCACGTGCGCGTGCAGGCGCGCGCTCGGCCAGGCGTTGCCGTCCCAGCGCGCGGCGAGCTCCGACGGGGCGCGTCGGCAGCAGGACTCGTCGGGGCAGCGGGAGAGCTCGCGGCGGTCGGTGTCGCGGCCTCGGAAGAAACGGGCCTCGGCGAACGGGACGCCCACGGTGATCGAGAACTCCTCGGTGGCGGTCGTGCCGGTCTGCGACGCCGACCAGAAGGTCCCCGCCGGGGTGTCGACGTACTGGTAGTACTCCGTCGTCCGGTTGGTCCGGGTGAACGCGGAGCGCGCCGACCAGTAGCGGCAGACCACCTGGCCCTCGACGGCCCCGGTGACGTCGGTCGGCAGCGGCAGCCCGTCGTTCTCGTAGGCCTTCTGGATCGAGCCGTCTCCCAGCACCCGCAGGAAGTGCATCCGGATGTCGAGGTGCGAGGTGAGCAGGTTCGTGAAGCGCAGGGCGGCGGCCTCGTGGGTGACGCCGAAGCCGTCGCGGAAGTCCTCCACCGAGATGTCCCGCTCGCGCTTCGCCTCCTGGAGGAACGCGACCGCCGGCTCCAGCGGCATCAGGCACGCGGCGGCGAAGTAGTTGATCTCGAGGCGCTGGCGGAGGAAGTCGGCGTAGGTCACCGGCCGCTCGTGCCCGAGGAGGCGGTGCGCCATCGCCTGCAGCGCCAGCGCCCGCAGGCCGTGCCCCCCGGGGATCGAGGCGGGCGGGAGGTAGATCCTGCCGTTCGCGAGGTCGATCACCGAGCGGGCGGAGTGCGGCAGGTCGCCGACGTGGATGATCTCGAAGCCGAGGTGCCGGGCCATCTTCGAGACGGAGCTGTGGGTCAGTGCTCCTCCGCGGTGCCCGACGGTCCGGAGCATCTCGCCCGCCACCTCCTCGATCTCGGGCAGGTAGGAGCTGCGCTCGCGCAGCTGGAGCCGCTGGGCGGTGTTGGCCCGGCGCGCCTCCTCCGGTGTGGCACTCGCCTCGCTCCGGCGACGGGCGAGCTCGCGGTAGACGCCGAGGAACGCCTCCAGCACGGGCGTGCTCAGCCCCTTGTTGACCTTGAACTCGGGCAGGCCGAGCGAGCGGTACAGCGACCCCTTCTGCACGCGCGCCAGCTCGATCTCGAGCGCGGCCCGCTCGCTCGGCGGCTCGTCCGAGAGCAGCGCCGCCAGCTCGACGCCGAGCGCGGCCGCGAGGCGCTGCAGGAGGGAGAGGCGCGGCTCGCGGCGCCCCGTCTCGATCAGCGAGAGCTGGCTCCCCGACACGTCGACGCGCTCGGCGAGCTGCCCGAGGGTCAGTCCGCGCCGGGTGCGGAAGTGGCGCAGGCGCTGCCCGAGCAGCACGGCGTCGGAGCCCGGGGCGGGCGTCGAGGGATCGGTCACGGCGAGCTCCAGCGATCGGTTGTGACGGAAGCGCAAAAAGGCGGTTTCTTGACCGCCTGAGCGCCGGGAATACCTCCCGATCCTCCTCCATCCTGGCTTCAGGCGCCACTGAGCGCCCCTCCCGGCCCGGCCGGCCTCTTCCCGGCTGCGGCCGGCGACTCCCCACCCCCGTCGACGACGACCACCGAAAGCGGAGCCAGCATGAGCATCTACAGCAACACCGTCCGACTCGAGCCGAGCACCATGACCGCGCCGACGTCCGTCCCCGCGCCCGTCGTGCCGCCGGCGCCCCTCGCCCTCCGCCGCTGGGTGCGCGAGACCGCCGCGATCCTCCAGCCCGACGCGATCGAGTGGAGCGACGGCTCCCCCGCGGAGTGGTACCGCCTCACCGAGCGGCTCGTCGCCTCCGGCACGCTCCTCCCGCTCAATCCGGAGTGGCGGCCCGGCTCGTTCCTGGCCCGCACCGACCCGGACGACGTCGCCCGGGTCGAGGACCGCACCTTCATCTGCACGACCGACGAGGCCGACGCGGGACCGACCAACAACTGGCGCGAGCCCGCCGCGATGAGGGCCGAGCTCGCTCCCCTCCTCGACGGAGCGATGCGCGGACGGACGATGTACGTCGTCCCGTTCTCGATGGGGCCCGTCGGCGGTCCGCTCTCGCAGCTGGGCGTCCAGGTCACCGACTCGGCCTACGCGGTGCTGAACCTGCGGATCATGGCGCGCGTGGGCTCCGAGCCGCTGGCCGCCTTCACCGAGGAGACCCCGTTCGTCCGCGGCGTGCACACCGTGGGGCTGCCCCTCCGCGACGCGGACGGCGTCACCCGCGAGGACGTCGCCTGGCCGTGCAGCCCCGTGAAGTACATCACCCAGTTCCCGGAGACGCGCGAGATCGTCTCGTACGGCTCCGGCTACGGCGGCAACGCCCTGCTGGCGAAGAAGTGCTTCGCCCTGCGCATCGCCTCGGCGATGGGGCGCGAGGAGGGCTGGCTCGCCGAGCACATGCTGCTGATCCGCATCGTCTCGCCCGAGGGACGGCGCTACCACGTCGCCGCCGCCTTCCCGAGCGCGTGCGGCAAGACCAACCTCGCGATGATGCAGCCCGCGATCCCCGGCTGGCGGGTCGAGACGCTGGGCGACGACATCACCTGGATGCGCCGCGGGGAGGATGGACGCCTCTGGGCGATGAACCCCGAGACGGGCTTCTTCGGCGTCGCTCCCGGCACCGGGGAGACCTCGAACCCGAACGCCGTGCAGACGCTCTGGGGCAACACGATCTTCACCAACGTCGCGCTCCGCGAGGACGGCGACGTGTGGTGGGAGGGCCTGACCGACGAGGTCCCGGAGCGGCTGACCGACTGGCGCGGGCAGCCGTGGACGCCGGCGTCCGGCACGCCCGCCGCGCACCCCAACTCCCGCTTCACCGCGCCGGCCGCGCAGTGCCCGTCGCTCTCCGCCGACTGGGACGCCCACGAGGGCGTGCCGCTGGACGCGATCGTCTTCGGTGGCCGACGGGCGAGCAACGTCCCGCTGGTCACGCAGGCCACCTCGTGGCAGCACGGCGTCTTCCTGGGTGCGACCGTCGCCTCCGAGAAGACCGCGGCCGCGGAGGGCACGGTCGGGGAGCTGCGCCGCGATCCGTTCGCGATGCTCCCCTTCTGCGGCTACAACATGGCCGACTACTTCGCGCACTGGCTCGCGATCGGCGCTGAGCTCGGCGATGCGGCGCCGGCGGTGTTCCAGGTCAACTGGTTCCGGAAGGACGCGGACGGCGAGTTCCTCTGGCCCGGCTTCGGCGAGAACGCGCGGGTGCTGCAGTGGCTCGTCCGCCGCTTGGAGGGGCTGGCGGAGGCGCGGCGGAGCCCCCTCGGCGACCTGCCGGTCGCGATCGACACGCACGGGCTCCGGCTCTCCGCGGCCCAGAAGGAGGAGCTGTTCTCCGTCCCGGTGGAGGCGTGGCTGGAGGAGTGCGCGCTCACGGAGGAGTTCTTCACGCGGTTCGGCGACCGGCTGCCGCCCGAGCTGACCGCCGAGCTCCAGGCCCTGCGGCTCCGGCTCCTCGCCGAGAAGCTGCCGCTGGCGGCCTGATCCCCCTGACCGAGCCGGCTCCTGCCGGACACCCCTGTGGCCCGCGGGCGGATCATCCCCCTTTCCTCGCACCCCCGCGGGTCCACTCCCCCCTTCCGCTCCCACGTCGACGGGCACCATGACCGACCGCATCACGCTCCGCTTCCTCGCCGCCCCGCAGGACGCCACCGCCGACGGCCGCAGCGCCCAGGCCGGCCGCGTCCTCGAGTGGATCGACAAGGCCGGCTACGCCTGCGCCGTGGGCTGGAGCGGCGGCTACTGCGTGACGGCGTACGTCGGCAACGTCCACTTCACCCGGCCCATCTCGGTCGGCAACCTGATCGAGGCGACCGCCCGCGTCATCCACACCGGGCGCACGAGCATGCACGTGCTGGTGCAGGTCGCGCAGGCGGATCCGCGGACCGGCCTCTACGAGGACGCCACGCACTGCCTCCTCGTGTTCGTGGCCGTCGACGACGAGAAGAGGCCGCGGTCGGTCCCGGAGTGGCGGCCCCGCTCGATCGAGGACCTGTCCCTCGCCGAGGGCGCCGCCGCGCGCATCGAGGGCCGCCGGAGGCTGCACGACGTGATGCGCGCCCAGGAGTACACCGAGGAGGGCACCGGTCCGCGGATCGTGTTCCGCTTCCTCGCGGCACCGGGAGACGTCAACTGGGGCGGCAACGCCCACGGCGGGATCGTGATGCGCTGGATCGACGAGGCGGCCGACGCGGTCGCGCAGCGCTGGACCGGCCGCGACTCTGTGGCCGTCTACTCCGGGGGGATCCACTTCTACCGTCCGGTGCGCATCGGGCATCTCGTCGAGGTGGAGGCGCGCCTCATCCACACGAGCGCCCGGAGCATGCACCTGGCGGTGCACGTGCGCTCCGGGGACCCGCGGACCGGCGAGCTGGAGCTGACCACGCAGTGCCGGAGCGTCTTCGTGGTGCGGGGCTCCGACGGGGCGGCCGAGCCGGTCCCGCCTCTCGAGCCGCGGACCGAGGAGGACCGGCGTCTGGACGCCCATGCGCGCGAGCTGATCCTCCTGCGCGCGGCGCTGCCGCCGCTCCCGCTCGCGGGGACGGCCGGCGCTAGGGTCGGAGCGTGAAGCTGCCGATCCTCGTCCTCAACGGCCCGAACCTGAACCTGCTCGGCACCCGCGAGCCCGAGCTCTACGGCTCGGACACCCTCGTCGACGCCGAGGCGCTGGCGGCGGAGGCGGCCGAGCGGCACGGCTTCACGGTCGAGACCTTCCAGAGCAGCTCGGAGGGCGCGATCGTCGACCGGCTGCACGCGGCTCGCGGCTCCGTCTCGGGAGTGGTGCTCAACGCCGGGGCGTACACGCACACGTCGATCGCGATCCGCGACGCCGTCCTCGCGACCGAGCTGCCGATGGTCGAGGTCCACGTGAGCAACGTGCACCGGCGCGAGCCGTTCCGGCAGCACTCCTACCTCTCGGACGTCGCGATCGCCGTGATCGTCGGCGCGGGGATCGCCGGCTACGGCTACGCGGTGGACGTGCTCGCGCGAGCGGCGGAGAAGCGATGAGCGGCCTCGGACGCTCCTTCGGCAGCGCGGTCGACGCCTACGACCGCGGGCGGCCCGGCTACCCCGACGACGCCGTCGACTGGATCGTGGGGCACGCCCCCGCGCCAGTGGCGGGCGCCTTCATCCCGGAGCGGGCCCGCGCGGCGGGAGCCGACGCCTCCGATCGGCTGCGCGCGGTGGACCTCGGCGCGGGAACGGGCAAGTTCACCGCGTCGCTCGCGTCCCGCGGCCTCGCCGTGACCGCGGTCGAGCCCGACGCGGAGATGCTCGCGCGGCTCGCCTCGAATCTGCCGGGGGTCCGCCCCGAGGAGGGGACGGCCGAGGCGATCCCCGCCGCGGACTCCTCCGCGGAGCTCGTCACCGCCGCGCAGTCGTGGCACTGGGTCGACGCCGAGCGCGCGGGAGCCGAAGTCGCCCGCGTCCTGGTGCCGGAGGGCGTGCTCGCGCTGGTGTGGAACATCCGCGACGAGTCGGTCCCCTGGGTGCGCCGGCTCGGCGAGGTCGCCGGAGCCTCCACCGCCGAGCGCTTCGAGACACTCCGGCCGCCGCTCGGCTCCGCTCTCGAGCGGGTGGCGTTCGCGGCCTTCGAGTGGTCCTTCGAGCTGGACCGAGCCGGGGTGCGGGACATGTTCGCGTCCCGCAGCTCCGTCATCGCGATGCCCGACGAGGAGCGCGCCGCGGTCCTCGCGGCGGTCGACGCCGTGGTGGACGAGGAGTCGGGCGGGAGCGGGACCGTCGCGATGCCGTACTCGACGCGCGTGACGATCGCGCGCCGCTCCTCCTCCGCCTGACTCCGCGCCGCGCGCCGCGGACCGCCCCGCCCGCCGACTACCCTCGGAGGGCGCCGCACCGGCGCGAGCACCGAGAGCACGAGGAGAGACGCACGTGAGCATCATCGCCGCCGCAGACGGGTCCGCACTGGGCAACCCCGGCCCCGCCGGCTGGGCCTGGTACGTCGACGACGAGCGCTGGGCCGCGGGCGGCTGGTCGCACGGCACGAACAACATCGGCGAGCTCACCGCGGTGCTCGAGCTGCTGCGCGCGACCGCGCAGGAGGAGGAGCCGCTGCACATCCTCTGCGACAGCCAGTACGCCATCAAGGCCTGCACCGAGTGGCTGCCGGGCTGGAAGCGGAAGGGCTGGCGCAAGGCCGACGGCAAGCCGGTGATGAACGTCGAGATCATCAAGGCGCTCGACGAGGAGCTGCAGGGCCGGGCGGTCACCTTCGAGTGGGTGAAGGGGCACGCCAACCACCGGATGAACGAGGCCGCCGACGTCCGCGCCCGGAGCGCCGCGACCGCCTACCAGCGCCGGCAGCCCGTCGACGCCGGACCCGGATGGCCGACGGCCGCCGCCGTGCCTGCCGCGGCCGCTGCGCCCCCCGTCGAGGACTCCGCCACCCTCTTCTAGCCGCGTTCCCCCTGGGGCAGCCGCAGCAGCCCCGTCGCCACCAGCTCGCGCACCCGCGGCAGCACCGAGTCGGACACCGCCTCCTCCTCGACCTGGAGGAGCGAGGCGACCGCCGCCGCGATCGCCGCCACCGAGAGCTCGCCGTCGCAGGCGCCGACCACGGCGGCGAGCGCCGTGTCGACCTCCTCGACCCGGGCGAAGCCGCCGCCCTGGCGCAGCCGCAGCACCGTCGGATCGTCGTTGCCCGGCCAGTAGTGCCGCTCCTCCGTGACGTCTCCGGCGACGACCAGGGCGAGACCCGCCAGAGCGCGATCGTCGATCGACGCGAGGGCCTCGGCCGCGTCGAGGCAGGCGGCGAGGTGGCCGCCCAGGCCCGCGGTCGCCACCGGCGTGGTGATCCGCTCGAAGCGGCGGATCGGCGGGCGGGGCTGCTCGGGCAGGCGGAGGGTGACGTAGCCGAAGCCGACGCCGGTCACCCCGCGCCGCTCGAAGTCGGTCAGCCAGGCGTCGACCAGCGCGTCGAACGCGGGGCCGCGAGTCGTGCCGCCGTCCCGGATCCAGGTCTCGGCGTAGACCGCCGGATCCTGACGCTCGCGCTCCACGACCCAGACGTCCAGAGGAGAGGCGGTCCCGCCCATCCAGGCGTCGAGCCCCTCGGGCCCCGCCTCGAGCGCCTGCTCCAGCGGGCTGCGGGCGTCGGCGAGCCAGTCCGCGATCCGGTCGAAGGCGTCCGCGCCCTCCCGGTACTCCCAGTTCCCCAGGAGCTGCGCGGCACCGCCGGGCACCAGGTGCTCGGCTGCTCCGAGGATCACGCGGCGCACGATCTCGTCGCCCTCCAGCCCGCCGTCGCGGTACTCGTAGGAGGGGACGCCCTCGACTCGCGGCGTGATGACGAACGGCGGGTTCGTGACGATGTGGTCGAAGCGCTCCCCCGCGACCGGCTCGTAGAGGCTGCCGAGGCGGAACTCGATGTTCTCGATCCCGTTGAGCGCCGCGGTGAAGGAGGCGAGCGCGAGCGCGCGCTCGGAGATGTCGGTGGCGACCACCTGCTCGGCGTGGCGGGAGGCGTGCAGCGCCTGGATCCCGCAGCCGGTCCCCAGGTCGAGCACGCGGCCGACGGGCCGCTGGATCATCAGGCCGGTCAGAGTGAGGCTCGCGCCGCCGACGCCGAGCACGTGGTCCTCGTCGAGCGCGCGGCCGAGGGCGAGCTCCCCGAGGTCGGAGGCGATCCACCAGGAGGCCGCGCCGCGCTGGTCGACCACGTCGTAGGGGCGCAGGTCGAGGGCCGCGGTGACGACGGCTCCGGCCTCGACGCGCACCAGGCCGAGCTCCACCGCCCCCTCCAGCGCGAGAGCGCCGAACGCCTCGCCCGCGTCGTCGGCCGAGACGGGATCGGCCAGGAGGAACAGGCGGGCGAGGGTGGCCAGCGCGTCGTGGTCGCCGCTGCGCTCGAGGGCGCGGCGGGCGGGGACCCGATCGCCGCGGTGCAGCGCCTCGGCCGCTTCGTCGCCCCAGAGCCCCCGCACGGCGTCCACGCCGTAGCGGGCGCGGATCAGATCGTCGCGCAGGAGGGCGATGCGGGCTCGGTCGAACGGGTCTGCGGAGAACACCGCTCCATCCTCCTGCACGCGGGTCGGCCACCGGGGCCGCCGCGGCCGTACGATCGGAGGCATGCCGCTGACCGGAGAGTACGAACCCAGCACGTCCGAGTGGGCCCGCGAGCAGGCGGAGCTCTACGAGCGGACCGGCGGAGCCGAGGGGAACCTCCTCCGCGGCCGCCCCATCATCGTCCTGACCACCGTCGGCTCGAAGAGCGGGAAGCTCCGCAAGACCGCGCTGATGCGCGTCGAGCACGAGGGCGAGTACGTGGTCGTCGCGTCCAAGGGCGGCGCGCCCGAGCACCCCGTCTGGTACGGCAACATGCTCAAGGAGCCGCACGTCGAGCTGCAGGACGGGCCCGTGAAGAAGGACTACGCCGCGAGCGTGCTCGAGGGCGATCTGCGCGCGGCCTGGTGGGAGCGCGCGGTCGCCGCGTGGCCGGACTACGCCGAGTACCAGACGAAGACCGAGCGGCAGATCCCGCTCGTGCTGCTCACTCCCTGGTCCTGAGTGCGGCGGGCGGCTCGGCCCGTCGCTGAGGCGGCCGTCCTCCGGTCGAGGTCGCGCCGCACGGCAGGCGCCTCACGTGGGCGGCGAGCCCAGCGGATCCCGTCCGGCCTCAGACCCGGGCCGCGATGAGGTCGAGCACCTTCGGGCTCGAGAGCAGCGCGAAGTGGCCGACCACCGAGACCGCGATGTTCTCGCGCGCCCCGGCGAGGCGGCTCCCTCCGGGGATGTACTGGTCGCGCATCCCGTAGATCGACGTGATGCGCGCGTCGGCCTCGCGCTCGGCCAGCAGGGTGCGGATCAGCGGGCGGTGGGGCGCGAACTCCCGGAGCGCCCGCGCCGGGGCGATCCGTGCGAGCGACGAGCCGTTGAACGGGGTCGAGACGGCGATCATCCGCTCGATCCGCCCGTCCTCGCGGTCGTCGACGACCATCATGTGCTTGCCGATCAGGCCGCCCTTGCTGTGCGCGACGACGACGACTCCGCGCAGATCGTGCTCGCGCAGGTAGTCCTGGCCGAGTCCGGCCGACGCGACGATCGGCCGCGTGTTGTAGCCGAGCGCGGGCAGCACGTGGATCGGATGGCCCGCCGCGTGCAGCCTCTCGGCGATGGGCCGGAGGAACTGCCACGTCTCGTAGATCCCGGGGATGAGCAGCACCGGAGCGCCGTCGCCGGACGCATACCGCGACACGTCCCAGCCCTCCCGCAGGTGCACGAAGCGCGAGCCGTAGGCGTAGCGGTAGTCGCGGAGGTACGCGCGCCGCAGCGAGGTCGAGCGGCGCGGGCGGGCGGAGTCACGCGCCGGCATGGGCCCGCTCCAGCTCCGCGATGTCGAGGCGGCTCATCGCGAGCATCGCCTGCAGAGCGCGCGCGGACGCCTCGGGGTCGGCGCCTCCGAGCAGACGCGGGAGGACCTCCGGCACGATCTGCCAGGACAGCCCCCAGCGGTCGCGGAGCCAGCCGCACCGGCTCTCCTCGCCGCCGTCCGCGATCAGGGCGTCCCACAGCCGGTCGAGCTCGGACTGGTCGCCGACGGTCACGACGATCGAGACGGCCTCGGTGAACGGGAACCGCGGCCCGGCGTTGATCGCCTGGAACCGCTGCCCGTCGAGCTCGAACGTCACCGACAGCACCTCGCCGGGCGACGGGGAGCCCTCCGGCAGCACCTGGCTTCCGGTGATCCGCGAGTTCGGCACCAGCTCCGTGTAGAAGCGCGCCGCCTCCCCCGCGCCGTCGTCGAACCAGAGGAAGGTGCTGACCGCGCCCATCGGAGTCTCCGTCCTGCGCGGGAGGGTCTCCGCGGCTCCCTCAGTGTGCCGCGGTGGCGCCCTCCCCGCGACGGATCACAGCGGGTTGACGCCGAACGCCGTGGCCAGCTTGTCGATCTTCTTTGCGCGGCCCAGCCGGGGCAGGTCGCTGCCGTCGCGGATGACGCGGCCGCGGGCCTCGAAGTCATCGAGGAAGTCGCGGGCCCAGGCGACGTCGGACGGCGTCGGGCTGATGACCTCGTTGATCACGGCGAGCTGCTCGGTGTCGAGGCAGAGCTTCCCGGTGAGGCCGAGCGAGACCGTGAGCGCGGACTGCTCGCGCAGCACGGGGTGGCTGTTCGAGACGGTCGGGCCGTCGATCGGGCCGGGCAGGTCGCCGATGCGCGAGGCGACGACCAGGCGCGAGCGCGGGTAGGCCATCGCGAGGTCGTCGGCGCTGGTGCCCGTGTCGCGGCGGTAGTCGCCACTGCCGAACGCGAGGCGGAAGGTGCCGCGGGCGCGGGCGATCGAGACCGCCTCCTCGATGCCGAGGGCGGACTCGACCAGGGCGAGCACCGGGGTGGAGCCGCCGAGGCGATCGAAGGTCTCGGTGACGTGCTCAGCGGCCTCGGTCTTGGCGAGCATGACGCCGGCGAGGCCGGGCAGGCCCTTCAGCGCGTCGACGTCGTCGGACCAGAACGGGGTGGAGTGGTCGTTGATGCGGACCCAGGCGCGCTTCTCGCCGGTCAGCCACTCCGCGACGTCGGTCCGCGCGTCGGGCTTCGCCTTGGGGTCGACCGCGTCCTCGATGTCGAGGACGATCTGGTCGGCGCGGGACGCGTGCGCGGCGTCGAACGTCTCGGTGCGGGTGGCGTTCACCAGCAGCCAGGAGCGCGCGATCTCGGGGGCGACGTCGCGCCCCTTCCGCTTCGCGATGGCGGTGGTGGTGGTCTCGGGCAACGTCACGTTCGGGTCCTCTCGGTGGCGCGGTCCTCGCTCCGCGGACGCCACCGCTCTGCGACGGCGCCGGGGACAAGGGTAGCGGCTCACCGTCGGCGGGGCTCCGGGCACTCCGGCGTCTCTCCACTCCGGGGCTGCGACGCCCCGAGCGCTCCGGATCATCGGCCCTCCGGGCGCTCCCACAGCGTCAGCACCGTTGTCGGCACCCGGATCCGCTCGCGCGCGACGAACCCCGCCTCAGCGAGCACCGTGTCCGCCTCGCCCTCCGGCAGCGCCTGCCAGACCCGGTCCTCCCCGGCGAGCGCGGCGAGCAGGGCCTCGCCCTCCAGGAGCACGTCGGAGTACGTCCCCGTCGTCCCGTACGGAGCGGCGAGGGCGACGTCGTCCACGCCCGCGAACGCCTCCGGGTAGGCGGCGAGCGCCAGCCGGGGCCGGAGCGAGACCGTCCCGGAGGAGCCGAGGAGGACGGCGTCGCCCGGACGGGCCCGCTCCTCGACGGCGGCCGCCAGACCGCGGAGATCCTGCCCGGCCGGCTTCCCGGTGACCGTGCGCATCTGCACCAGGACCGGCAGGGCGGCCACCGCGATCAGGGCGAGGAGGGCGACGCCCGTCCGGGCCCTGAACGAGTCGAGCGCGAGGCCGAGGAGGACGGCGAGAGCGGGCGTGCTCGACGCGAGGTAGCGCGGAGTGAACATCGGCTCGACGAGGAGGGTCCCGAGCACCAGCACCGCCGTCGGCAGCACGATCCAGAGGACGAGGGCCGGCAGGAGCGGCCCGCGCAGGCCGCCCCGCACCGCGGCGACCGCGAGGAGCGCGACGGCGATCCCGGCCAGCCACCACGCGGATCCGAAGAACGGCTCGACCAGGACGGTGAACGCGGTCACGGGCTGCAAGCGGAGCCAGCCGACCTGGCCGCTCTGCCCTGCGGCGAGGAGCAGCACCGGCACGGCGCCCAGTGCCGAGAGGGCGCTCGCCGGGAGAGCCCGCACGGCACCCCGGGGCGCCGCGGCCGCGGCGAGAGCGACGAGAGCCGGCAGCACCAGCACGGAGTAGAGGAACACGGCGTTCGCCAGACCTGCGACGGCCGCGAACGCGGTCCAGCGCAGGGCGCCTCCGGAGCGGGCCGCCCGCACGACGAGGACCGCCGCTCCCACCACGAGCGCGGTGGCCAGAGCGGAGGATCGCGCCTCGGTCCCCGAGAACGAGGACCGCGGGAGCAGCACGAGCACCGCGGCGGCGAGGAGTGCTGCCCGGGGCCGGTCGAACGATCGCAGCAGGACGACGACGCCCGCCGCCGCCGCTCCCGTGGCGAGAGCGGACGGCGCGCGCACCGAGAGCTCCGACTCCCCGGCGATCGCGATCCAGCCGTGCATCAGCAGGCCGTAGACCAGGTGCACCGCGTCCTTCTCCTGCACGAAGGCGAGGAGCTCCCCCACCGGGAGCCGCGCCAGGCGGAGGGTCGCGGCCTCGTCGTTCCAGTAGGAGGGGATCCAGGAGCCGACGAGGGTCAGCGCGGTGGCGAGGGCGAGGACCGCGCTCGCGGGCAGGGTCCGGAGCGCGCGCATCCCGCCAGCGTAGAGGCCGGGCTCAGCGCGCCGAGCGCTCGGCGAGACCCTTCGCGTACGCGGCCTGGCCGACGTGCTGCGTGTCGTCGTCGATCACCGAGACCAGCCGCACCCCGAGGGTCACCGGCGGATCCCACTGCTCGTCGACGACGCGCTCGAGGTCCTCGTCGCCGAGCGTGTCGAGGAGGGCGAGCGTCTGCCGGTGCACGGCGTCGGCGTACTCCGCGAGCAGCGCGGCCGGCACCGCGGCGAGCGCCGCCACCTCGGCCGGCTCCTGCCCGTAGCCGGTCTCGTCGGGCCCGAAGGGCAGGCCGGACCGGCCGTGGAAGCCGTCGGCCGTCCACACCTGCTCGTGGCCGGCGAGCGGGGCGAGGTGGTCGTCCTGCACCCGGACGAGATGCCAGACGAGCCAGGCGGGCGAGTTCGAGCGGGCGTCCGCGCGGAACGCGAGCTGATCGGGGGTGCTGTCGTCGAGGACGGCGTGCACGTTCTCGTGCACCCGGCCGAAGGCGTCGCGGAGGAGGTCGATGGCTGCGCTCATGCCGCCAGCCTGCCGCTCCCGCGCCCGGTGCGGCACCCCCTCCGCGCGCCTCGGAGGAAGTGCGGAGGCGGGTGCCCGATACTCGGCCCGTGACCTCCGGATCCTCGAACCTGGCGACGAAGCCGTGGCTGACCTCCTACGCGGAGGGCGTGCCCGCCGAGATCGACCCTCCCACCCAGACCCTCGTCGACCTGCTCGAGGACTCGGTCGCGCGGTACCGCCGCGGCACCGCCCTCGAGTTCTTCGGCGCCGAGACCAGCTACGCCGAGCTCGGCGAGCAGGTCGCGCGCGCGGCGGAGGGCCTGCGGCGTCTGGGCGTGCGCGCCGGCGACCGCGTCGCGCTGGTGCTCCCGAACTGCCCCGAGCACGTCGTCGCGTTCTACGCGGCTCTCCGCCTCGGAGCGATCGTGGTCGAGCACAACCCGCTCTACACGCCGCGCGAGCTGCGGCGGCAGTTCGAGGACCACGGCGCCCGGTTCGCGGTCGTCTGGGACAAGATCGCCGACGTCGTCGCGACCATGCCCGCCGACCTGGGCATCGAGCGCGTCGTCTCCGTCGACCTCACCCGCTCCTTCCCGCTCGGCAAGCGCCTGGCGCTGCGGCTCCCCCTGCCGTCGGTGCGCCGGTCGCGCGAGAAGCTGACCGCGACCCCCCGCAGCCGCTCCCTGGTGCCCTTCGCGTCGCTGCTGAAGAACCGCCGCATCGCGCGCTCGCACCCCCGCCCGGTCCTCGGCGACACGGCCCTGCTGCAGTACACGAGCGGCACCACCGGGACGCCCAAGGGCGCGATCCTCTCGCACGCGAACCTCCGTGCGAACGCCCTGCAGGGCCGCGCCTGGGTGCCGGGCCTGCGCGAGGGCGACGAGACGTTCTACGCGGTGCTCCCCCTGTTCCACGCCTACGGGCTGACGCTGTGCCTGACCTTCGCGATCAGCATCGGCGCGAAGGTCGTGCTGTTCCCGGCCTTCGACGTCGGCCTCGTGAAGGCGGCCGCGAAGTCGTCGCCGCCCACCTTCCTCCCCGCGGTGCCGCCCGTGTACGACGCGCTGGCCCGCGCCTCCGAGCGCCACGAGCTCGACCTGCGCGGCATCCGCTTCGCGATCTCGGGAGCGATGAGCCTGCCGGTCGCGACGGTGGACCGGTGGGAGCGCGCGAGCCGGGGACTCCTGGTGGAGGGCTACGGCATGACCGAGAGCTCGCCGGTCGCCCTCGGGAACCCGGTCGGCCCGACCCGCCGGCCCGGCACCGTGGGCGTGCCGTTCCCCAGCACGACGATCCGCCTCGTCGACCCCGCCGATCCGTCGGTCGACCGCGGCCCGGGCGAGTCCGGCGAGCTCCTGCTCCGGGGGCCGCAGGTGTTCCAGGGGTACTGGAAGCGGCCGGAGGAGACGGCCGAGGCCCTCCTCCCCGGCGGCTGGCTGCGCACGGGCGACATCGCGACCGTCTCGGCCGACGGCTTCGTGACGATCGTCGACCGGGCCAAGGAGCTCATCATCACCGGCGGCTTCAACGTCTCCCCCTCCGAGGTCGAGGGAGTGCTGGAGTCGCACCCGGACGTGACGCGCGCGGCCGTCGTCGGGCTCCCCCGCGAGGACGGCGGCGAGAGCGTCGCGGCGGCCGTGGTCCTGCGGGCCGAGACGGCCGTGGATCCGGAGGCGCTGCGCGACTTCTGCCGGCTGCACCTGACGCCCTACAAGGTGCCCAGGCGGATCGTCCCGGTGGACGAGCTGCCGACCTCGCTGATCGGCAAGGTGCTGCGCCGCCAGGTGCGCGAGAGTCTGCTGGACTGAGGCGACCGGAGCGGGCGGTGGCCCGCGAGGAGGAGGACGACATGGCGAGGATCGTGCAGTACGAGCGGATCGGCGGGCCCGAGGTGCTCGAGACCGTCGAGGCGCCGGAGCCCGAGGCGGGGCCCGGCACCGTGGTGGTCGCCGTCCGCGCGGCCGGCGTGAACCCGATCGAGTGGAAGGTGCGCTCCGGCCTGCGCCCGAGCCCGCCGTTCGACGGTCCGCGGAGGCTCGGGTCGGACGGCTCCGGCGTGGTCTCCGCCGTCGGTCCGGGAGTGACCGGTTGGAGCGTCGGCGACCGGGTCATCGTCAGCGGCGCCACCGGCACCTACGCGACCGCCGTCGCGGTCTCCCCCGACTCCCTCGATCCGCTCCCCGACGGACTCGGCTTCGAGGAGGCGGCCGCGCTCGGCATCCCGGTCTCCACCGCCTACCAGGCGGTGGTCTCGCTCGGCGTCGCGGAGGGATCGACGTTCGTCGTCCACGCGGGCGCCGGAGCGGTCGGCCGGGCGGCGATCCAGTTCGCCGTCGACCGCGGAGCCCGGGTGATCGCCACGGCGAGCCCGGCGAATCACGAGGCGCTGCGCGCGCTCGGAGCGGTGCCGGTCGCCTACGGGCCCGGACTGCTCGAGCGGCTGCGTGCCGCGGCGCCCGAGGGCGTCGACCGCGTGCTCGACGCAGCCGGGACGGACGAGGCGCTCGCCGCCTCGCTCGCGCTGGTGGAGGATCCGCAGCACGTCGGAACGGTGGTCGCCGGTCCTCGGGCGGCCGAGCTGGGCATCCGGGCCTGGAGCGGCGGCAGTCCCGTGCCGCTGACCGAGGAGGAGCAGCGCCTCCGCCGCGAGGGGGTGCCGCTGGCCGCCCGGCTGGCGAGCGAGGGGCGCTTCGCGGTCGCGACAGGTCCGCGCCTCCCGCTCGAGCAGGCCGCAGAGGCGCACCGGCTCAGCGAGGACGGCCACGTCCGCGGGAAGATCCTGCTCGTTCCCTGAGCCGGGCCGGCTCCCGGCATCCGTCTCCCCACCGCTTCCCCCGCTCTCGCCGTCGAGAAGGAGTCCCCGTGTCCACTGACGACACCACCCCCGTGATCCTGGGGGGCGCCCGCACCCCGTTCGCCCGCTTCTCCGGAGCCTTCGCGCCGCTCTCGGGCGTCGAGCTCGGCGCCGCTGCGATCCGAGGGGCTCTCGAGCGCTCGGGCGCCTCCGCGGCCGACGTCGACGCGGTCGTGCTCGGCCAGGTGATCCAGGCCGGAGCCGGTCAGGGCCCCGCCCGGCAGGCCGCGGTCCTCGCGGGTCTGGGCTGGGACGTCCCGGCGGTCACGATCAACAAGCTCTGCCTGTCGGGTCTCACCGCGGTGATCGACGCGGCGCGGATGATCCGGCTCGGCGAGGCGCAGGTGGTCGTCGCCGGAGGGCAGGAGTCGATGACCAACGCGCCGCACCTCCTGCTCGGATCCCGCTCGGGCCTGGGTGTCGGTCCGCGTCCGCTCGAGGACGCACTCCTCCACGACGGCCTGCTCGATCCGTTCGACCGCCGCCTGATGGGGAGGGTGACCGACGACGGCAACGCCGCACGGGGCATCCGCCGCGAGCGCCAAGACGCCTTCGCCGCGCTCTCGCACCAGCGGGCCGCCGCGGCACGGTCCACCGGCGTGCTCGCCGAGGAGATCGTGCCGGTCGCGGTTCCGCAGCGGCGCGGACCGGACCTCGTCGTGTCCGCCGACGACGGGATCCGGGAGGACAGCACGGTCGAGACGCTCGCCCGGCTGGCCCCCGCGTTCTCGCCCGAGGGCACGATCACGGCGGGCAGCTCGTCCCCGATCACGGACGGCGCCGCCGCGCTGGTCGTCGTGTCCCGCGGCTGGGCCCGCGAGCGCGGACTGCCCTGGCTCGCGACCGTCGCCGAGCACGGGCAGGTCGCCGGACCGGACAACTCCCTGCATTCACAGCCGTCGGCGGCGATCCTCCGGGCGCTCGGCCGCCGCGGTGCAGCGGTGTCCGACCTGGACCTGATCGAGGTCAACGAGGCGTTCGCCTCCGTCGTCCTCCAGTCGGCGGACGATCTCGGCGTCGAGCCCGAGGCGGTCAACCCCGACGGCGGGGCGATCGCGCTCGGCCACCCGGTGGGCGCCTCCGGAGCACGGCTGGCCCTGCACCTGGCGCTGGCCCTCCGGCGCCGGGGCGGCGGTCTGGGCGTCGCCGCGCTCTGCGGCGGAGGCGGCCAGGGCGAGGCGCTGATCCTCGAGGGCTGACCGGCGGTCCGCCCCCAGGAGCGCGTCGGCGCCTCCGGCTACGCTCGCGGGATGAGCATCCTGAGCGCCGACGGCCTCGCCTTCGTCACCGAGCGCCACCTGGCCACCCTCTCCACCCCCGGCCGCCAGGGCCGCCTGCACGTGGTCGCCGTGGGCTTCACCTACGAGGACGGCGTCGTCCGCGTCATCACCTCCCGCGAGAGCCAGAAGGTGCTCAACGTCCGGCGGGGCGGCACCGCGACGGTCGGGCAGGTCGACGGCATCCGGTGGCTGAGCCTGGGCGGTCCGGCGACGATCGAGGAGGAGCCGGACGCCGTACAGCACGCCGTCGAGCTCTACTCCCAGCGCTACCGCACCCCGCGCCCGAACCCCCTCCGCGTCGCCATCCGCATCGACGTCGACTTCGCCCTCGCCTCCTCCGGCCTGCGCGCGGAGTAGCCGGGTGGCCCGCGGCGACGCGCTGGGCGGGGGCGGTGCCGTCTCCTCCCTCCGCACCTACCGCTACGTCCGCCTCTCCCTGGTGGCGGCCGTGGTGCTCCTCACGGCCGGCCTCGTCCACCAGCTCGTCGTCGGAGGCCCGCTGCGCTCGATCAGCGCCTCGTACTACACCCCGGTCCGCTCCCTCTTCACCGGGGCGCTCTTCGCGGTCGGCGTCGCGCTGGTCGTCCTCGCCGGGAGGAGCGTGCGGCGCTTCCTCCTGCTGCTGGCGGGCATGACGGCGCCGGTCATCGCGATCGTGCCGGTGCCCCTCGCCTCGGAGGAGCTGCAGCGCCTCCAGGGAGCGGTGTGCCCGGCGGGAGGGGCGTCGTGCCTTCCCACGACGGCCGCGGGTGATGTCGCCGCCTCCCTGCCCGCCTACCTGGTCACGGCCGCGGCCGTCCTCGTCGCCTCCGTGATCCTGCTCGCCCTCGACCGGGTCCTCGACCGCTGGGCGCTCGTCCGCACCGCGATCGCCGCCGCCCTCCTGATCGCTCTGGCGGCCTGGAGCACGCTTCCGTCGTTCCTGCGGCTCGGCCACTACGCCGCCGCCGGCGTCTTCTTCCTCCTCATCGCCGTCACCGCGGGTCTGCACGCCGTCGCGGTGCGCGAGGAGGGAGCGAGCGGGCCGGGGACGCCGCGCTTCTACTCCCGCTGCTACGCCGTTCTCGCGGTGCTGATCGCCGCGGTCGATGCGGCGCTGGTGCTCCTGCTTCTCACGGGGCGGGGAGCGGAACTTCTCGGCGAGCAGTGGCTCCTGCTCGGCGAGGCCGTCGCGCTCGCCCTCTTCGGGATCTTCTGGGTGCTGCAGACCGTCGAGAACTGGGATCGTCCCGACGTGCTGCTCGTCGCGCGGGGCTGAGGGGGCCGGTGGCGGCCCCCTCAGCCGCTCAGCGCTTGAGGGTGATCGAAGCGCTCCGCCCGAGGTTCCCTGCGGCGTCGGAGGCGTGCGCGACGATCGCGTACCGCCCGGCCGGGTAGGAGGAGGCCGAGACGGTCAGGCGCCACGTGCCGTCCGACGCCCTCGTCGCGTCGCCCAGCCGCGTGGCTCCGCTCCAGAAGCTCAGCTTTGTCGTGCCGACGTCGTCCTTGGCGGTGGCGACCAGGGTGACCGAGCCGCGCACCGTCGATCCGCTCGTCGGCGCGGTGATGACGGTCTTCGGAGCCGTCGTGTCGCGCGACGGCGCGGGCGAGCCCGTGGGTGCCGGAGCAGGAGCCGCGGTGGGCGCCGACGTGGGAGTCGGGGTCGGTTCGTCGCCGAGGCCCCAGGCCGTCCACAGCTCCTCCGCGATCATCGCCTGGCCGGCGACGTTCGGGTGGAAGTAGTCGACGTCCGTCGAGAGCTGATCGAGCGAGATCGGAGCCGCCGTGAGGGCGCCGCCGTCCCACACGCAGTCGTTCGCGGCGGACGCGCAGGCCGATTCCAGTGCCTCGTTGAAGGCGGCCTCCCGGTCCTCCGCCGCCGCGAGCGAGGCGGTGTAGGCCGAGCCGGTCAGCGGGGCTCCGGTCGTGGCGTCGACTCCGCGCTGGGTCCGGCAGACCCCGCCCCAGGCCCAGATCGCGGCGCCCGGCGTCGGCTTCACGGCCTCCCACTCCGACTCGATGTCCGGGACCGAGCCGACGAGCACCGTCGCCTCCGGCCACTCCTCGCCGATCGAGCGCAGGATCCGGGTCGCCGACGCGGCGAAGGAGGCCGCGGGCGTCATCGCGTAGCCGTCGCGGGAGTCGGGCGAGAGGCTCAGCGAGCAGAGGTCGTTGCCGCCGATCAGCAGCGTAACCACGTCCGGCTCCTCCCCGGCCGCGACCGCGGCGTCGATCCGCGACTCGACTCCGCTGATGACCGCGCCCGACTTCGCGTAGTTCACCGCGCGGACCGCCGTCCGCGGATCCGCCGCCGCCATCCGGTTCGCGATCGAGTCGACCGCGGGCGCCGATCCCGTCGCCCAGGAGTTCTCGACGCAGTCGCGGTTCACCCCGCAGGTCGTGGCCGCGCGCGTGATCGAGTCGCCGAGCGCGAGCAGCGTCTGCGTCCCGGACGCCTGCGCCGGCGGTGCCGCCAGGAGCCCCGCCAGGAGCGCGATCGCCCCCGCGCCGACCCCTGCTGCTCTCCGCCGTGCCCTGTGTGCTGTGGTCCCCATGTCGTCCCGTCCCCTGGTCGTCCACCGTTCGAGTGCCTCGCGTGCTGCGAGAGCACGAGGGGCGAGCGTACGTCGCCGCGGCTCCCCCGACGGACCGGAGGAGGGCGGCTCCCGTCAGGCGCGGCCCGGATGGGGGACACGGAGGACGCACGGAGGCGAGCGGCCCACAGCTTCGGGCGCCCGATCGTCAGGACCTGCACGACCGGCCCGCGCGCTCTCCCGCCCGGAGAGCACGTGGACCGACGGCTCCTCCTCGATACTCTGAAGCGATGATCGGCCGTCGCCGTGGAGGGAAGAGGGATCAGCATGGACTACTCGAACGAGGACGATCTCAAGCAGAGGATCGGTATCGACTCTTGGAGGAATCTGTCGAAAGAGAAGTTCATAGCGTTCGCATCCGAGCTGCCGAACATGAGCGAGGAGCTCGCCCTGAAGGTCGTCGAGCAGTTCCCGGATTTCAAGAATCTCGTCCTCGACTCGTTCAGTGAAGTGCGAGATCAGGCGAGTTCAGCCGTTCGAGCCAACTGGAAGAGTCAGAAGAAGGTTCACAGGGCCTTCGCCGAGTACCGCGCCGTCCTGAACCGCGAACTGGATCGTGACACCCTGAGCGCGGCGGACCGCTACTCGGTCCTTCGGCTGTTCAAAGAAGCGATCGACGACGAAGCACTCAAGGATTCGGAGCACAAGGCGTTCGTGCTCCGGGCACTGGGCATCGTCGCGATGGTCGCAGTCGCCGGAGTCTCGACGGGAGTCGCCGTCCTCGGCGGTCGAGCCAGGATCGGCGGAGACGCCTAGTACCGAAGCCGATCCAACGGACCACTCCTCCGCCGACGAGCGCGTCGAGGCCGCGAGGCGGTCGACCCGCCGAACAGGCGAGGTTCCCGATCCGGCCGCCGGGAGAACACGGAAGGCCCGCTCTCTCGAGCGGGCCTTCCGTGGTGGTGGATCCGAGGGGATTCGAACCCCTGACCTCTTCATTGCGAACGAAGCGCGCTACCAACTGCGCCACGGACCCGTGCCTTCCGAGCCGTCACCGGCCCGAACAACTCGTCCACACTAGCACGGACGAGCAGGCGCCTCGCACTCGGGTCAGGCCCCGCGGCGGCGCTGCAGCGCCTGGTCGAGGTCGATCGCGTCGACGCCGTCCACGACGCCCATCGCGGCGAAGCGGGAGGAGGGACGCGGCGCCTCGGGAGCGGGAGCGGCAGCACGCGGGACGCGCAGCGGCGCCACCTCGGGAGCGGTCGCGGCGGCGCGCTGGGCGAGCTCCGCTTCCGCCGCGGCGGTGCGCAGGCGCTCCACGGCGTCGATCGACGCCATCGCGGAGGCGGCGACCGTGCCCCGGGAGAGGTAGAGCGGCTTGGGGAGCGGCTGCGGCGTCCAGCTCGCACGGTCCTCGGCGAGCTCCTCGGAGGCGTCGTCCGCCGCCTCCTCGGCGAGCTCGGCCTCGAAGACCTCGGCGCGCCGACGCTCGGTCGCGGCGGCCGTCGTCGCGGTCGCGGCCGGAGCGGCGGCGCGGCGGCGACCCGGCGCCAGCAGGATCAGCGCGCCGAGCCCCGCGACGGCGAGGAGCAGGCCGACGAGCGGCACCGCGCCCGTGCCGCCGAAGGGCAGCATCACGAGCCCGACCAGCGCGGCGACCGCGCCGACCAGCACGGCCAGCGCGGCGCCCTGGCGCCAGCGCAGGACCGAGGGCCCTGACCGCGTGCTCCGCCGTGCGCTCGCGGTCGCCCGTCGCAGCGCGTCGCGCGCCGCCTTCTCCGCCTGTGCCAGCTCCATCGCCTGTGCCTTCTCTTCGGCTCGTCGTCGTGTCTCTGTCACCCGGAGCCGGCGCTGCTGCAGCGCCACCTCGCGGGCTGTCGCCTCCGCACGCACGTGCTCGGGCACTTCCGCGGTCTCGGCGAGGATCCGCAGCGTCTGCTGCAGCCTCACCGCGTTGCGCTCGGTCGCGTTGTACGACCGCCTGCGCATCCACGTGGGGATCAGGTAGGCGACCCACAGAACGGCGGCGAGCGCCCAGACGACGCCCCCGCCCAGCCAGTCGCTACTCATGCGGACAACGCTAGGAGCACCGGGCACTCCCGTCCGTCATTACGGGTAGGTGTGTCCGTGCGGATCGCGGATCAGTCGGGGCCCCGTCGGAGGGACACCGGCGCCGTCGGAGGGTCCGGAGAGACCCGAGCGGCGCGAGGCGCGGAGATCCGCGTCGGTCGGCACGCCGACCTCCGACGGGACCTGCCCGTCGAGGTAGCGGCGGAGCACGCCGCGGGGCACCTCCTCCGCCACGAGGGCGAAGCAGAAGTGGTCGCGCCAGTCGCCGTTGATGTGGATGAAGCGCCGCCGCAGGCCCTCGTAGCGGAAGCCGAGCTTCTCGACGACGCGCAGGCTCGGCCGGTTCTCCGGGCGGATGCAGATCTCGATCCGGTGCAGGCCCAGGTCCAGGAAGGCGTGGTCGGCCGCGAGGGCCACGGCGATCGGAGTGATGCCCCGCCCGGCGTAGCGCTCGGACACCCAGTAGCCGATCGACCCGGAGGAGAGCGAGCCGTACCCGATGTTCGAGATGTTGAGCTGCCCGGCGAGCTCGCCGTCCCAGTCGATGAGGAACGGCACTCCCCCGCCGGCCCGCGCGTTCTGCTGCAGCGAGCGGATGCTGGCGCGCACGTCGAACGCGGCGCCTCCCCGGGGGTCGGACGCCTCCCACTGGCGCAGCCACGACCGGTTCGCGATCAGCTCCCGCTCGAGAGGGCGGGCGTCGCGCACGCGGATGGGGCGGACGGTGACACGACCCTCGGTGAGCGTCGGGATCGGGAGCGGCATGATGCGACCCTACTGCTCCGCCGCACTGCGGGAGGGGGACTGGACTCCGCGGCGTTCCGTGCTTCTGTGGAACGGAGGAACGGACGGGATCCCCCGCCTCAGCAGGGGGTCCCGTCCGTTCCGGAGGCGCGCTCGCCGGGGCTCAGAGGCCGGCGACGAAGTCCTTCAACCAGGGCTTGAGGTCCCTGCCGAGGTCGTCGCGGTCGGAGGCGAGCTGCACGATGGCCTTGATGTAGTCGAGCTTGTCGCCGGTGTCGTAGCGGCGGCCGCGGAACACGACGCCGTAGACGCCGCCGAACTCGGCCGGATCCTGGGCCATGCGCTCCAGCGCGTCGGTCAGCTGGATCTCGCCGCCCTTGCCCGGAGCGGTGTGCTCGAGCACGCCGAACACGTCGGGCTTCAGCACGTAGCGGCCGATGATCGCGAGGTTCGAGGGGGCGTCCTCCTTGGAGGGCTTCTCGACCAGGCCGGTGATCCGCACCACGTCGTCCTCGTCGGTCGCCTCGACCGCCGCGCAGCCGTAGAGGTGGATCTGGTCGGGGTCGACCTCGAGCAGCGCGACCACCGTGGTGTCGCGCTGCTCGGCGACGTCGATCATGCGGGAGAGCAGCGGGTCGCGGGCGTCGATCAGGTCGTCGCCGAGGAGCACGGCGAAGGGCTCGTCGCCGACGTGGCGCTGCGCGCGGGAGACCGCGTGGCCGAGGCCCTTCGGCTCGCCCTGACGGACGAAGTGCACGTCGGCGAGGTCGCTGGCGTACTTGACGTGCTCGAGCTTCTTGTCGTCCTTCTTCTGGGACAGGTTCTGCTCGAGTTCGGGCACCGAGTCGAAGTGGTTGGCGAGCGCGTTCTTGTTGCGCCCGATGATCACGAGCACGTCCTGGAGGCCGGCGTCCGCCGCCTCCTCGACCACGTACTGGATCGCCGGCTTGTCGACGACCGGCAGCATCTCCTTGGGGATGGCCTTCGTCGCCGGCAGGAAGCGGGTGCCGAGACCTGCGGCGGGGATGACTGCTTTGCGGATTCGAGTGCCCATGGGGCGCCATCCTAGCGGCGGGGGACGTCGCGGGAGTTTCGCGCCAGGACCGGCGACGGAAGGCGCCGGACCCCGTTCCGGGGCGGTCCGGGACGAGCGTCCCTCAGGGTAGTCCGCGCGGAGGCCGGCGCGGGGCCCGGTTCTAGACTGAGCGCATGCCAGCCGACATCACGCACGAGAAGCGGGCGCTGCGCGCCGAGCTGCGCGAGCGCCGCCGCACGCAGACCTCGACCGCTCGCGACCAGGCCGCGGAGCAGATCACCGCCCACCTGATCGAGCTCGCCACCCGCGTGGGGGCCCGCTCCCTCGCGTGCTACCTCTCCGCTCCGGACGAGCCGAGCACCCGGCCGTTCCTGGGCTGGGCCGAGAGCCACGGCATCCGCGTCCTCTTCCCCGTCTCGCGCCAGGACGGCCTGCTCGACTGGGCGGTCGGCGACGGCCACACCGAGACCCAGGGCCTGTTCGGCATGCCCGAGCCCGTCGGGCAGCTGCTCGGCCCCATCGCGATCAACGACGTCGACCTCATCGTCGTCCCGGCCGCCACCGTCGACCGGCAGGGGATGCGGATGGGCTGGGGGCGCGGCTACTTCGACAAGACCCTCGGCTCAATGGAGAAGTGCCCGCCGGTCTACGCCGTCGTCTTCGACAGCGAGCTCGTCGACCGGGTGCCCAGCGAGGTCCACGACCAGGCCGTCGACGGAGTCGTCACTCCCTCCGGCATCGTCGACCTGCGCCACTGACCCCGTCCTCCTTCTCCCCCACCCGCCTCCGAGGAGCCCCCTGTGCCCACCTACTCCTACCGCTGCACGCAGTGCGGCAACGCCTTCGACATCCAGCAGAAGTTCACCGACGACACGCTCACCGAGTGCCCGAGCTGCCAGGGGGCGCTGCGCAAGGTGTTCAGCGCGGTCGGCGTGACCTTCAACGGCTCGGGCTTCTACCGCACCGACTCCCGCTCCGGCGGGAAGTCGAGCGAGGGCGGCTCCTCCTCCTCGGGTGCCGGCTCGTCCGGCTCGGGCGCATCCGGCTCCGGCTCATCCGACTCGTCGTCGGGCTCCTCGGGATCGGGCGGCTCCTCCTCCGGATCCTCGGGTTCATCGGGCTCGGGCGGCTCCTCCTCCGGATCCTCGGGTTCATCGGGCTCGGGCGGCTCCTCGTCCGGCTCGGGGTCCTCGGGCTCCGGATCGTCCTCCTCCTCGTCGTCCTCGGGCTCCTCCGGGTCCTCCTCCTCGGGTTCCTCCTCCGGGAGCTGACCCGCCACCCACCGCTCACGGCAGAAACGGAACCATCATGATCAACGGCTTCAAAGAGTTCATCCTCCGCGGCAACGTCATCGACCTGGCTGTCGCCGTGGTCATCGGCGCCGCCTTCACGACCATCGTCAACGCGATCGTGACGGGGATCTTCAACCCGCTCATCGGCGTGATCTTCGACGCCTCCTCCCTCGAGGCCCTGGTCTGGCCCATCCGACCGGGAGAGAACGGCGAGGACCCGACCGTCATCGCCTACGGCTCGGTCATCTCGGCCCTGATCCAGTTCGTGATCGTCGCCTTCGTCCTCTACTTCGCGTTCGTCCTGCCGATCAACCACCTCAAGAACGCCGCGTTCGCCAAGAAGGCCGCCGACGCCCCCGCCGCGGAGGACAAGGCCCCCACCGAGCTCGAGCTCCTCTCCGACATCCGCGACCTGCTCGCCAACAACGGCACCGCCACCACCGCGAACTCCGGCAAGCACGTCGACTGAGTTGTCCTGTCTTCTTCCGCCGGAGGCGGAAGAAGACCGCGGTCGGCTTCCCGATGGAGAGCGTTCCGTGGAGCGGTGTGCGAACAGTGCGTTCGAAACGCTGGCACGCGTTTCGGACGACACCTGCACCCTCGGCAGGTCGCCTATCGGGGCCTTCAGCGTCTCCGGCGGGGACTGATCGTTCCTGTGTCCACGCCTTCATCGGACATCGCCGGGCATGAGGCGGAAAGCGGTCGATCAGCTAGGCACCGGACGGACGCGATCGTCCGCAGGCACCGGACGGGGAGCAGCCGGTCACCGTCGCCGGGTCCGACGTGAGCGGTCGCCGGACAGCGGCGTGACGCGTTCGCTCGTCGAGGCGGGGCGCGGCGAGGTCCGAGGTCGTCGACGGGTCGAGAGCCGACTCGCGGATCACCGACCGGTCCGGCTGACGTCAGTAGTGCGGGGGGACGTCCTGGCGCAGGCGCGCGTCGTTCGGGCCGGTGTCGGGGCGCGCGGGCGGCGCGGAGGGGTCGGCGATCGGAGCGTCGTGCGGGGACGGATCGGTGCCGGGCTTCGCGGGGAGCGTCGCCCGCCGGCCGCCGCGGGTGCGCCGCAACGGGCGGTCGGCACCCGCGGGGGCGTCGGGATCCGGCGCCACGATCAGTCGCGCGGCAGCGGCTCGACGGGCTGCGTCTCCCCCGACGCCGGAGCGGCGGCGGCAGCAGGAGCGGCGGGAGCAGCAGCAGCCTCGCCGGCGGCGGGAGCAGGGGTCTGCTCCTCCCCCGCGGTCGCGCCGATCAGCCCGGCCACCCGCGCGGCCACGGCCTCGGGGTCGGCGAACAGCTCGAAGTTGTGCACCCGCAGGTAGTGCCAGCCCAGCCGGCGCAGCAGCTCCGGACGCAGGCGCAGCGACACGCGCAGGCTCTGCGTGCTCACGTCGCGGTCGGTCTCGACCACCACGGCACGGGTCCCGTGCGCGGCGACGAGGGCCAGCTTGCCCTTGTGCCCGATGTTGACCCGGAGTCCACGGCGCTCGAGGCGCGCGGCGAGATCCACCAGCATCGGCTCCGAGTAGTCGTCGCGGTCGCTCGGCTGGACGCGGTCCTCCGCCTCCTGCAGCACCTGCGCGAGCGCGACCATGCCGTAGCGCATGCGCGACTCGTCGATGTCGCCCGGGCGGAAGCACGAGACGATGTCCATCGAGCGGCGGGCACGGGTCATCCCGACCGCCAGCAGACGCTCTCCGCCCGGCTCCGCGAGCGCGCCGAAGTTCGACAGCAGGCGACCGTGGGGCGTCCGGCCGTAGCCGATCGAGAAGATGACGCGGTCGCGGCTCTGCGCGACCGACTGCTCCAGAGTCACGACGGCGAAGGGCTCGGGCCGATCGCCGAGGATGAAGTCGCTCAGGTCGGTGCGCTTGGCGAAGGCCGTCAGCACCGCCTGCTGCACCCGCACGGCGTGGCGAGGGCTCGCGGTGATGACCATCAGCGACTCGCGCGGACGGATCACGGCGTGCTCGAGCACCAGCTCGACCACCTTCGCGACCTCGGCGTCGACGGACTCGACGGCTCCGGAGTCGTTCTCGGGCATGCCGTGCCCGCTCGCGATGTAGTGGAAGCGGAGCGAGTCGTGTCCGAGGAAGGAGCCGGCCCAGGGCAGGGAGTCGATGCGGCCGCCGTAGAAGCGGCGGTTGACCAGCTCGGCCAGGTCCTCGCCGCCCGCGCGGTAGCTGCGGGTGAGCGTGACGGTGTTGAGCAGCTCGCCGAGTCGGGCGAGCGCCGACTGGGCGTGCAGCGCCTCCACGTCGGTCCGCGAGGCGGTGGAGCCGAACTCCGGCGTCTCGTCGACGCGCAGGCCGAAGGGAGTGGGGGTCTGCGTGACCGGGTCGCCGAACGCGACGACCTGCTTGGCCCGGCGGATCGCTCCGACGTTCTCGGCCAGCGTGGTCGCCCCGGCGTCGACGAGGAACACCGCGTCGAAGGTCGTCTCGGTGCCGATGCGGTGCACCTCGTACGGCGAGGCGAGCCAGGCCGGAGCGAGCACGCGCGAGAGGTGCGGAGCGGCCTTCTGCAGCTCCTGAGGGGTCGTCGCCGCCTCGGTGCGCAGCAGCGCGCGCAGCGCGTCGCGCTCCTGCGGCCAGTCGACGAGCCCGATCTTCCAGGTCTCGGAGAGCTTCCAGGCCAGCAGCTCGGCGCTCGAGGCGGCGTGCGCCTCGTCGACGAGCTTGAAGTCGGCCTCGAGCCGGTCGAGCACGCTCGTGTTGCCGCCGAGCAGCGCACGCTCGTCGGTCAGCATGATCTCGAGCGCCGAGCGCCACCAGGCCAGGTCCAGCTCGCCCGCGACCAGCTCGGCCGGCACGTGGCGGCGCGAGAGGTCGGTGAGCAGCGGGTCCAGGCCCCAGTCGCGCAGGGTGGCGAGGAGGGTCGTCCGCTCCTGGAGGTTGGCCAGCACCTCGCTGTCCTCGGCGAGGCCGGACACCATCGAGGCCAGCTCGGCGAGAGGGAGCGAGGCGAGCTGCAGGTTCGTCCCGCGGCGGCCGAGCGGCTCGTCGAGACGGCTCAGCTGGTCGGTCACCTGCTGGTAGGCCACCTGCACGTCGGCGACGCCGACCGGGACCTCGGGGATCGTGCCGGCGACCGCGTAGCGCTGCCACAGCGTCCGCTGCTGCTGCACCCGGCGGAGCGCCGCGTTGAGGTCGGTGACGTGCGCGCCGGGACGCAGGTACTCGCGGGCGAGCTTCTTCAGGCGCCGGCGGTTGGTGGACGACATCTCGGCGGCCTCGCGGCGCGGCGAGGTGGCGACGATGAGGTCCTGGATCGAGCGGTCGAAGACGGCCGGCTGGAACTTGTCCAGCGTCTCGCGGACGTCCTGCAGCAGGCGCAGGTAGATGCCGAGCTCGGCGACCGACTCGAACGGGCGCATCCGCGTCTGGCCGATGACGTCCTGGGCGCGGTCGAGCAGGCGCGGCAGGTCGCGCAGGTGCAGTCGCTTGGCCAGCTCGTGGGCGATCTCGGCGTCGGCGGTGGAGTCGAACTGGGCCCCGTACCAGGGCGAGTCGCCCGGGCCGTAGCGGAACTCGCCCAGGCGCGCCGACTCGATCAGCATCCGGGTCGCCTCGGGGCGGCTGTGCGCGAGAGCGGTGACGGAGCGGCGGTCGAGGCGGGCGGCGGTCGACGGGGGCGTCCGCAGCTGCGAGAGGCGGGCGAGCTCCTCGAGGGCCTGCAGCGCCGAGACGCCGAAGCTCTCGTCGCGCCGGGAGAGCGCGCCGCGGTAGTCGAGCAGCACCTTCCGCAGCCGGAGCAGGGCGTCGTCGATCTCGCTGATGGAGGGGCGCGCGGCCTTCTCGTTGCGGCCGATCGACTGGATGAGGTCGCGGCGGAGCGTGCGGGGCCCGACCGCGATGCCGCCCAGGCCCGCCGAGAGCAGGCGCTGGTGGATGCTGTCGAGGCTCGACCGGCGGGCGCTGACGACCAGCACGCGCTTGTGCTGGGCGGCCAGGGCGCCGATCGCGTTGACGATGGTCTGGGTGCCGCCCGTGCCGGGGAGGGTCTTCACGACGAGCGAGTTGCCGGCCGCGATGTTCGCGATCACCTGCTCCTGCTCGGCGTCCGCGTCGAGGAGGAGGTTGTCGGTCGCCGGAGGACGCTCGTCCTGCGGGATGATCGACGCCACCTTCTGCGACTGCTGCAGCGCCCGCTTGGCGGCCGGGTTCCCGGCGACGGCGTCGAGGACGGGGTGCTCGAGCATCCGGGCGTCGCGGAGCATGTCGCCCGCCACGTCGGCGAAGCTCGAGACCACGAGGCGCGGGTGCACGGCGAACCACGGCAGGTGCGAGGTCAGGCCGCGCAGCTGGTCGATGACCGGCTGCGGCTTGAAGACGCCGTTCTGCACGGCCAGCTCGACGAACTGCTCGGGGTCGATCGTGATGCCGAACTGCTGCTTGAGGGCACGCGCGAGCTGCGGGTTGAAGTAGGGCTGGCCCTTGAGCTTGAGCTCGAAGTCGCGGCCGTAGCGGCGGATGGCGAGCGGGCGCAGGAGCACGGGTGCGGTGAACTCCGTGTCGCCGGCGCGCCACTGGGCGAGGCCGATGGCGAGGTGGACGCCCTCGATGCCGCGGACCGAGCGCAGCTCGATCCCCTTGTCGGTGATCGCACCCGCGGCGTTCTTCGCGGTGCGCAGGGCGAGCTCGTCGCGGATGAGCGAGGAGAGGAGCGTCGTCTTGCCCGAGATGAACGGGGGCAGCCCGCCGGGGTGCGTGGTCGAGAGCTCGATGCGCGTCCGGGGCGAGTCCACGAAGTGGAGCAGGGGCGACGGACCGCCGACCTTGGCGAGCTCGTCGCGCCACGACTGCCACACCGGATCGGCCACGTTGCCGCCCTGGTAGCCGGCCTCGCCGCTCGTCACCTGCACGGGAGAGGTCGCCGTCGGGGAGAGCCGATGCGCGGACGCCTCCCCCTGGTCACCGGATTCGGGTGAGGTCGCCACCGGTCCGGCTCCTGGGAAATCGTCGACTCGTTGCACACGGACACCCTAAACCGGGCACCTCCGAAAGGCCGTAGCGACGCGGGTCGGCGGCACGGCACCTCCGTACGGCTCACCGGGCCGGAGCATCGGAGGAACGCGGAGCCCAGGGTCGGATCGGCGAGCGCGCCCGCCCGATCGGGGCGGGCGGGGGGGCTCAGGAGGGCCAGACGGCCAGGGGCGGCGCCGTCTCGACCCGGCGCTCGTCGCCGACCACGCGGATCCGGCTGCTCACGCGATCGTGCCCGGCGGCAGCGGCGACCGCGGTCATGACGAGCTGAGCGTGGTCGCGCGCGAGATGCCCGAAGGCGCTCCGCAGATCGACGGGACGGCCGGTGGCGAGCGACACGGCGATGCGGGCGACCGCCTCCTCCGAGAGGTCGAGGAGGCACGCCTGCTCGGCGAGGACGGCGAAGTCGATCCGCGGCGCGGCCTCCGTGGCGGCACCGGCCGCCCACGGGTGCTCGGGGCGGAGGCATCCGGCGCGGACGAGGAGCTGCTCCGCGGCCTCGAGGCCGGGCCCGGCGAGGACGGCGATCATGCCGCGGTCCGCTCGGCGCGGCGCCCGGAGGCGCGGACCCCGACGGACACGACTGCCGACAGCAGGCAGGCGACGCCGGCGATCAGCGGCGCGAGCCAGCCGAGGACGCTCACCTCGTCGACGTCCGTGCCGAAGTACTGCCAGTGCGCGATGGCGTAGACGAAGAGGGAGAAGAAGCAGAGCGCGACGCCCGTGAGCGCCGACACCAGGTCTGCCGGACGGACGAGGGGCTCGTGCTCCGCCGAGGCGGCCTGCTCGCTCGCGGGCTCGGAGAGGGCGGCGGCCGGGACCTGCGGGAGGGTCGCGGTGGCGGGGTGCTGCGTCATGTTTCCGAGGGAACCAGCCGCGCGGTGTCACGGTCGTCACTCGCTGGCATGACGTCCCGAGCCGAGCGGATGGTGGCGCGGTCGGCCCGTCAGGGAGCGACGGGGACGTCCGCTCGGGCCGGTCGGCGTCCGAGCGACGACTGGAACCGCAGCAGGTACCCGTCCGGATCGGCCACCACCAGCTGACGGACGCCCGCCTCCTCCGCTCCGACCCGGTACCAGCGGGTCTCGAGCGGTGAGAACAGCGGCGTCCCGGCCTCGGCGAGCGCCGCTGCCGTCCGGTCGGCGTCGTCGACGTGCAGCTGCAGGTTCATCCCCCGGCCGAGCGGGCGCTCCAGCGGTGCAGCGATCCAGTTGCGGCCCCGCCCCGCCTCTTCGAGCATCACGTGCGCGGAGCCGAGGACCAGGTACGCGAAGCCCTCCTCGGGCCGGGCGTAGTGGATCCGGAACCCGCAGGGACCGCACCAGAATCCCAGGCTCCGGTCGACGTCGGCGACGAGCAGCTCTGGGACGAGATCGGGATCGGCCATCCGCGCGGTCTACGCCTCGGCGCTCTCGGGGCGCTTCGTGCGGCCCGGGAGCAGGAGCAGGCCCGAGACGCCCACGACGATCAGCAGGATGGCCGCGACCGTGACGAAGGAGGCCAGCGCCAGCACGGGCATGATGATCGTCAGGACGCCCGCGATGACCGAGGCGATCCCTGCCGCGATCGGCAGCCACGCGGGGCCGGCGACGGTGCGGCCGCTGGTGATGCTCGAGACGCCGTCGAGGATCCAGCCCGCGCCGATCACGAGGCCCAGGACGCTCAGCGACTCGAACGGGTTCGACAGGCACAGGATGCCCGCGACCAGGATCAGGGCGCCGAGCAGGCCCGCGAGCCAGCGCACCCGGGCATCGAGCCGCGAGGCGGTGAAGGCCAGCAGCAGGCGGAAGACGCCCGCGGCGATCAGGTGGATGCCGAAGACGATGGCGACGGTCAGCAGCGTCGGACCGGGGATCAGGACGGCGATGACGCCGAGCACGATCGCGATCAGCGAGACGGCGATGATCCACCAGCGCTCGACGGAGGTGCGGGACATCGTGGGCGCGGCGGTCTCGGACATGGCGTTCCTTCGCGTCGGGGAGTGCGGACCCCTCGAACGTTAGGGCACCGGGGCGGGGTGGCGCGGGGCCTTGCGCCCGCCCGCCCGAGGACGCAGGTCAGTGGCGCGATCCGGTGCGCGCCGCGGCACGGTGCCGCCGCACGCGGCGCACCACGAGCGCGAGCAGCAGCACGCCGAACGCGCTGTAGATGATCGCGTCGAGCACGCCCGCGTACTGGTCGACGAGCTCGTACTGCGTGCCGAGGGCCGCGCCGAGGCCGATCAGCAGGCCGTTCCAGACGCCGGAGCCGAGGATCGTCAGTCCCGAGAACAGCAGCAGGTTCATCCGCTCGGCCCCCGCGGGGAGCGAGATGAGGCTGCGCACGCCCGGGATGAGGCGACCGAAGAGGACCGCCCAGGTGCCGTGCCGGCGGAACCAGCCGACCGCCTTCTCGAAGTCCTCGCGGTCGACCAGCGGGAGCTTGGAGAGCAGGCGGATCGAGCGCTCCGTGCCGATGCGGTGGCCGAGCGCGTAGAGGATCAGGCCGCCGAGGTAGGCGCCGAGGGTCGCCGTGATCACGACCAGCACCAGGTTCATCCGGCCCTGCTGGGCGAGGAAGCCGGCCAGCGGCAGCACGAGCTCGCTCGGGATCGGCGGGAACACCGTCTCGATCAGCGTCAGCAGGCCGACGCCCGCCTCTCCGAGCGCGGCGATCACCCGCGCGGCGACGCCGACGAGTCCGGAGAGCTCGTCGATGCTGTCGGAGGAGGAGGCGGTCGCCACGGAGGCGGGGGCGAGGGCGAGGGTCGCGATCGTCATGACTGAGAAGCTACTCAGTCCGCCGAGCGCGCACCTGGGAATCCGGCGGCCCGCTCAGGGGCGGCCGGTGAGCACGACGGTGTCCGATCCCTGCAGCCGCACCTCGACCGAGGCGATCTCGGACAGCGGGAGCCCGGTGGCGAGGCTGGGCTCCATCGTCGTCCCCGGCGCGCTCGTCCACGATCCGACGGCCTCGGTGCCGCCCGAGGTGTCCGTGACGTAGAAAACGTAGCCGGCCGAGCCCGCGTACTGCTCGGCCGTGTCGGCCCAGCTGCAGTCCATGTCGATCCGCGTGCCCCACTGCTGCGGCACGAACCGCACGGAGGCCTCGACGGGGACGCCCGGAGCCGCGGCGAGCGAGACGGTCGAGCCGACGGTCTCGACAGGGGCGAGGGACGGACCGATCGCGAGCGGCAGGGCGACGGCGGCGGCGGCCGAGACGCCCGCGGCGGCGAGCACCAGGCCCGCGATGCGCAGCCGGGTGCGGCGGCGGACGGAGTCGGTGGCCGCGGCGAGGCGGGTCAGCAGTGCCGCCGGAGCCGGATCGCCGGCCGCCTCCGGCTCCTCGACCAGGCGCATCGCCTCGTCCTGGGGCAGGTGTGCCAGCAGGCCCGGCAGCGGGACGAACTCGGCGAGGGACTCGCGGCAGTCGGGGCAGGCGCGCAGGTGCAGCTCGTACTCGCGGCGGTCGGCAGCGGTCAGAGATCCGAGGAGGTACGCGGCGTCCCAGTCGCGGAAGGGGTCGTCGTGCCGGTCGTCGGAGGAGGGGTCGCGGCTCACAGCTCCGTCACCCCCCGCTCCTGCAGTGCGAGCTTGAGGGCCCGCATCCCGTAGTGCATCCGCGACTTGACGGTGCCCGGGGCGATCCCCAGCAGCGCGGCGATCTCGGTGACCGTGCGGCCGCCGTAGTAGGCGTGCACGATGACCGCGCGGTGGTCGTGGCTCAGTCCGCTGAGCGCGTCCGAGAGCAGCCAGGCGTCGAGCACCTGGTCGGTGCGGTCGGCGGTCGGGCGCTCGGGGACCTCGTCCGTGCCCAGCTCCCGGGCGTAGCGGGCGCTGCGGCGGTCGTCGATGACGAGGTTCCGGGCCACGGTGTAGAGCCAGGAGCGGGCGGCGGCCTCGCCCTGGGCGAGGATCTCGGGGTGCTTCCAGGCGCGCAGCAGCGCCTCCTGCACGACGTCCTCCGCCATCTGGCGGTCGCCGGTCAGGCGCAGCACGAACCGCCAGAGCGCGCTGGCGTGCTCGTCGTGCAGCGCACGCAGCATCTGGGCCTGATCCTCGGACATCTCCACCTCTTCCTGCACCAACGTAACGGGGCCCGAACGGTTCAGCCGGTTCGCGCGAGCGGCCGCACTCTGGTATTCCGGAGTCGATGACCTTCCCCGATGCCGACGACGCCGCCCGCGTGCGCTCCTTCCTCCGCGACAACCGCTCGCGGATGCTCGACGACGTCCGGCACCTCGTGATGATCGAGAGCCCCAGCGACTCCCTCGAGGCGCTCGGCGAGCTGCACGCCTTTCTGGTGCACTGGGTGGGAGAGCGGCTCGGGCACGACGCCGACGTGCAGCACCGGCGTGCGCAGGACGCGCCGACCGCGACCAGCTGGACCGTCCCGGCGAGCGGCGGCGCGAGACCGCACCGGGGCACGCGTCCGTTCGTGGCGCTGCTCGGCCACTACGACACGGTGTGGCCCCTGGGCACGACCCGCTCCTGGCCCTTCGCCGTCGACGGCGACCGCCTGAGCGGACCGGGCAGCTACGACATGAAGGCCGGGCTGGTGCAGATGGTGTGGCTGGTGGCCGCGCTCCGCCACGCCGGCGTCCCGCATCCGGCCGTCCGCCTGGTGATGAGCGGGGACGAGGAGATCGGCAGCGCCGCCTCCCGCCCGTTCCTGGAGCGGCAGTGCGCGGGCGCCGACGCGGTCCTGGTGTTCGAGGGCGCGATCGGCGACGCGGTCAAGACGGCGCGCAAGGGCATCGGGCGCTTCGTGATCGACGTGGTCGGCGTCGAGGCGCACGCCGGGGTCGAACCGGAGAAGGGGGCGAGCGCGATCCACGAGCTCGGCTCGCTGATCCCGCGGGTGCTGGCGATCGCGCGGGAGGAGGAGGGCACCTCGGTCAACATCGGAGTGGTCTCCGGCGGCTCGCGGGTCAACGTGACGACGGCCCGCGTGCGCCTGGAGCTGGAGGCGCGGATCCGCGGATCCGCCGAGGCCGCCCGCGTCGAGGCCGAGCTCGACGCGCTCGCCGCCGTCGACCCGCGCATCCGGCTGGAGGTGCGCGGCTCCTGGGAGCGGCCCGTCTTCGAGCGGACCGCCTCCGTCGCCGCGCTCTACCGCAGGGCCGAGCGGGTCGCGAAGCGGATCGACGTCCCCCTCCGCGAGATCGCGGTCGGCGGGGCGAGCGACGGCAACCTCGTCGCCGCGCTGGGCCTGCCGGTCCTCGACGGGCTCGGCGCCCCGGGCGAGGGGGCGCACGCGCGCAGCGAGGCGATCGGCATCGAGGGCATGCTGGAGCGGACGGCGCTCGCCGCGCTGCTGGTCGCCAGCTTCGGCGACGAGCACTGACCGGCTGCAGAGGAAGGACGAGCGGATGACCCTGTACGAATCGCGCCCCGTGGGCGTCGTGATCGAGGCTCCGGCCGCGGAGGTGTACGCCTTCGTCTCCGACCCGGCGAACCTCCCGCGGTGGGCCGCGGGCCTCGCCTCCTCCGCGCTCGAGCAGGTCGACGGACGCTGGTTCGCCGACTCGCCGATGGGCCGGGTCGAGGTGCGCTTCGCCCCGCAGAACCCGTTCGGCGTCGCGGACCACGAGGTCACGCTCCCCGACGGGACGGTGGTGGACAATCCGCTCCGGGTGCTCGTGAACGGGGACGGCGCCGAGGTGGCCTTCACCGTGCGGCGGCGCCCCGGGATGAGCCTCGACGACTGGGACGAGGACTGCGCGCGGGTCGCGGACGACCTCGAATCGCTCCGGCTGCTGTTCGAGCGCGGGGCGCTGTAGGTTCGTCACAGCTCCGGCGCAGGGCCGGCACCCGTGAGAACGAGGACGCGATGACCTCCCCCGATCGTCCGAGCACCCGCCCCGCAAGCGGCATCGAGCTCAACGGCCTCGACACGATCCAGGAGTCGGAGCGGCACGGCCGCCCTCGCGACCTGTTCTGGCCGTGGTTCGCCGCGAACGTGTCCGTGCTCGGGCTGAGCTACGGCTCCTTCCTCCTCGGGTTCGGCCTCTCCTTTGGGCAGGCGACGCTCGTCAGCGTGATCGGGATCGTCGTCTCGTTCCTCTTCTGCGGTCTGGTCGCCGTCGCCGGCAAGCGCGGCTCCGCCCCGACGATGGTGCTCAGCCGGGCGGCCTTCGGGGTCGACGGCAACCGCCTCGTCTCGGTGATCTCCTGGCTGCTCACGGTGGGCTGGGAGACGGTGCTGGCCTCCCTCGCGGTGCTCGCGACGGCGACGGTGTTCGAGGAGTTCGGCTGGGACGGGGGCGTGCTCACCAAGGTGGTCGCGCTGATCGTGGTCGCCGCGCTCATCGTGATCGCCGGGATCGCGGGCTTCCGCCTCATCATGCGGCTCCAGCTCGCGATCACCGTCGCGACCGCCGTGCTGACCGTGGTCTACGTCGTGCTCGTCCTCGACCGGATCGACCTCGCCGCCGTCGGCGCCCTGCCCGCGGGCTCGGCCGCCGCGGTCATCGGCGGGCTCGTGTTCATGATGACCGGCTTCGGGCTGGGCTGGGTGAACGCCGCGGCCGACTACTCCCGCTACCTCCCCCGCGGTGCCCGCACGAGCGGAGTGATCGCGTGGACGACGATCGGCGGAGCGGTCGCGCCCGTCGTGCTGGTGGTCGTCGGCCTGCTGCTGGCCGGCTCCTCGCAGGAGCTCTCGGACGCGATCGCCGCGGACCCGATCGGAGCGCTCGCCGGGATCCTGCCGACCTGGTTCCTGCTCCCCTTCATCGTCGTCGCGCTGCTCGGCCTGATCGGCGGGGCGGTGATGGACATCTACTCCTCGGGCCTGGCGCTGCTCAGCACGGGGCTCAAGGTCTCGCGGCCGGTGGCCGCCGGGATCGACGGCGTGCTGATGGTCCTCGGAGCGGTCTACGTCGTGTTCGTCGCGGGCGACTTCCTCGGCCCGTTCCAGGGCTTCCTGATCACCCTCGGCGTGCCGATCGCGGCCTGGCTCGGCGTCTTCCTCGCGGACCTCCTCCTCCGTCGGCGCGACTACGACCAGGAGGCTCTGTACGACTCCCACGGCCGCTACGGCAGCGTCTCGGCGGTCCCCGTGGCCCTCGTGCTGATCGGCGCGGTCGTCGGCTGGGGCCTGGTGGTCAACTACTCCCCCGGGTTCGAGTGGGAGGGCTACCTCCTCGGCCCGCTCGGCGGCCGCGACGGCGACTGGGCCGGCGCCAACCTCGGCGTCCTCGTGGCGCTCGTGATCGGCTTCGCGGGAACGCTCGCCCTCTCGCGCGGGGCCGTCCGCCGCCAGGAGGCCTCGGCGTGAGCCTGCTCGTCGCGATCGACCTGCAGCACGTCTTCGCCGACGCCGAGTCGCCGTGGGGATCCGGCGGATTCGAGCGCGCGGCCGAGGGGACCCGCCGGCTCCTCCCGGCGTTCGGCGAGCGGGTCGTGACCACCCGCTTCGTCGCCCCGGAGCGGCCCGCCGGCGCGTGGATCCCCTACTACCGCGAGTGGCCGTTCGCGCTCGTCCCCGAGTGCGACCGGCTCTACGAGCTCGTGGCCGGGTTCGAGGGCCATCGCACGATCACCGCCACGACCTTCGGCAAGTGGGGGCCCGAGCTCGAGGCCGAGCTCGACGACTCCCGCGAGCTCGTGCTCACCGGCGTCTCGACCGACTGCTGCGTGCTCTCGACGGCGCTGGCGGCCGCGGACGCCGGAGTGCGGGTCAGGGTCGCCGCGGACGCCTGCGCGGGCGCCTCCGAGGCCGACCACCAGCGCGCGCTCGACGCCATGTCCCTGTACGCGCCGCTGATCGAGATCACGAGCGTGGACGCGGTGCTGGCGGACCTGCGCGACCGGGGCTGAGACCGCGGTCGGGACGCGAGCCGCTCGCGCCGGTCGGCCCCGCGCGTCGCGGGGCGACCCCGTCACCCGGCATGATGTCGGCATGTCCTCCACCGACGAGCGCGTCAGCCCGGCTTCCCGCACCCTGGTCATCGGCGAGGCGCTGATCGACATCGTCGAGCGCGACGGCAGCGCCACGGAGCACGTCGGCGGCTCCCCGGCCAACGTCGCCCTCACGCTCGCCCGACTCGGGCGGCCCGCGACCCTCGTCACCGACATCGCCGACGACGAGCGCGGCCGCCGCATCAGCGCCCACCTCGAGGCCTCCGGCGTGGAGGTCCGGCACGGCGACTCGGAGCGCACCAGCACCGCTCGGGCGGTCCTCGCCGCGGACGGGTCGGCCCGCTACGTCTTCGACCTCTCCTGGAACCCGCCGGCGGCGGACCCGGAGGGCGCCTCCCACGTCCACACCGGTTCCATCGCGATCTTCCTCGAGCCGGGCGGATCCGCCGTGCTCGAGCTCCTCGAGGCACTGCCCGCCGGAGTGACGGCGAGCGTCGACGCGAACATCCGCCCGGCTCTGGTCGGCGCGCACGCCGAGGCGCTCGCGCGCTTCGAGCGGATCGCCGCCGCGTGCGAGGTCGTGAAGCTCAGCGACGAGGACGCGGAGTGGCTCTACCCGACGATGCAGCTCGACGAGGTCCTCAGCCGGCTGCTCTCCCTCGGGTCGCAGCTCGCGGTCGTCACACGCGGCGCGGAGGGACTTCTGCTGGCCTCGGCCGTCACGCGGGTGACCGTGCCCGCCGCCCGGATCGTGGTGGCGGACACGATCGGCGCCGGCGACTCCGCGATGGGCGCGATCCTCGACGAGGCGTTCCGCCAGGGCCTCGGCGCCGCGAACGGGATGCTGCTCGACGGCCCCGCCCTGCACGCGATCGGCCGCCACGCCGCGCACGTCGCCGGCATCACGACCTCCCGCTCCGGCGCGAACCCGCCCACCCGCGACGAGCTCTGAGGACCGGGGGCGGACCTTCTGCAGGACGCCCCTGGTGCTCGCGTCGGGACGCGGAGATACTGGGCGCACCTCGACGGAAAGGCGTGCCGTGCCCACTTCACTGAGCCCCTACATCGGCTTCGACGGCTCCGCGCAGGAGGCGATGGAGTTCTACCGGGACGTCCTCGGCGGCGAGCTCAGCTCCAGCCGTTTCGGCGACTTCGGGATGAGCGCGGATCCGGCCGACCAGGACCGGATCATGCACGCCCAGCTCGTCACGCCGAGCGGGATGATCCTGATGGGCTCCGACTCCCCCTCCTCGAGCCCGGCCGAGAGCGGCGCCCGCATCACGATCGCGCTCTTCGGCGACGACGACGCCGAGCTGAGCGGCTACTGGGACGGCCTGGCCGAGGGCGGCACGGTCGTCGAGCCGCTGGTCGCCTCGCCCTGGGGCGACCGCTTCGGGATGCTGGTCGACCGCTACGGCGTCGGCTGGATGGTGAACATCGCCGCTCCGCCGGCCTGACGCTCCTCCCCAGCGCGGGATCGGGGCACGCCTCCCCCGGGTGCGTCCACCCGTCCCGCCGGGCGCCGCGGCAGGCGCAGAATGGAGGGGCCGCTCCCGCTCCGGGGGCCGTCCCACCTCTCACGAAGGCTGCAGATGACGATCACGCTCGGGTACAAGGCATCGGCGGAGCAGTTCGGCGCCCGGGAGCTCGTCGAGCTCGCGGTCGGCGCCGAGCGGCACGGCTTCGAGACCGCGGTCGTCTCGGACCACTTCCAGCCGTGGCGGCACACGGGCGGGCACGCGCCGTTCTCCCTCGCCTGGCTCGCCGCGGCCGGTGAGCGCACCTCCACCATCACCCTCGGCACCTCCGTCATGACCCCGCACTACCGCTACAACCCCGCCGTCATCGCCCAGGCGTTCGGCACGCTCGGCGTGCTCTACCCCGAGCGGATCATGCTCGGCGTCGGCACCGGCGAGGCGCTGAACGAGGTCGCCACCGGCTATCAGGGCGCGGGCGAGCAGACCTGGCCCGACTTCAAGGAGCGCTTCGCCCGCCTGCGCGAGGCCGTGCGGCTGATGCGCGCGCTGTGGGCGGGCGACCGCGTCACCTTCGACGGCGAGTACTACTCCACGCACGAGGCGTCGATCTACGACAAGCCCGAGAGCGGCGTGCCGGTCTACATCGCGGCGGGCGGCCCCGTCGTCGCCAAGTACGCCGGCCGGGCGGGCGACGGCTTCATCTGCACGTCGGGCAAGGGCATGGAGCTCTACACCGAGAAGCTGCTCCCCGCCGTCGAGGCGGGCGCCGCGGCGGCCGATCGCGACTCCTCGACCATCGACCGCATGATCGAGATCAAGCTCTCCTACGATCCCGATCCGGCGCTCGCGCTCGAGAACACGCGCTTCTGGGCGCCGCTCTCGCTGTCGCCCGAGCAGAAGCACTCGCTGACCGATCCGGTCGACATGGAGCGCGCCGCCGACGAGCTGCCGATCGAGCAGGTCGCGAAGCGCTGGATCGTCGGCTCCGACCCCGAGGAGACGGTCGCGCAGATCAAGCCCTACGTCGACGCGGGCTTCACCCACCTGGTCTTCCACGCCCCGGGCGACGACCAGCAGCGCTTCTTCGACGCCTTCGAGCGCGACCTCGCGCCGCGGCTGCGCGCGCTCTGACCTCCCGCCTCCGCCACGACCCCCTTCGGAAGGGCCGCTCCCGCATGACCACGGCCACCCTGCTCGCCCGGCTCGACCGCGGCGAGGCGCTGACGCGCGAGACCGCCGAGGAGCTCCTCGGCGCGCGCGGCGACGACCTCGACCTGCTGCTGGAGGCCGCCGGCCGCCTGCGCGACGACGGACTCGCCCGCCGCGGACGGCCCGGCGTCGTCACCTACTCGCGGAAGGTCTTCGTCCCGCTGACCAAGCTCTGCCGCGACCGGTGCCACTACTGCGTCTTCGTGGAGACACCGGGCGGGCTCGCGGCCAAGCGCGAGTCGACCTTCATGGAGCCGGAGGAGATCCTCGAGGTCGCCCGCGCCGGTGCCGCGCTCGGCTGCAAGGAGGCCCTGTTCACGCTCGGCGACCGCCCGGAGGACCGGTGGCCGATCGCCCGCGCCTGGCTCGCCGAGCACGGCTACGCCTCGACGCTCGAGTACGTGCGCGCGATGGCCGTCCTGGTGATGAGCGAGACGGGCATGGTCACGCACCTGAACCCCGGCGTGATGTCGTGGGCCGAGCTGCAGCGGCTCCGCCCGGTCGCGCCCTCGATGGGCATGATGCTCGAGACGACCGCCGAGCGCCTCTGGTCGGAGAAGGGCGGTGTGCACTACGGCTCCCCGGACAAGGACCCGGCGCTGCGCCTGCGGGTGCTCGAGGACGCGGGCCGCAGCCGCATCCCCTTCACCACCGGCGTGCTGCTGGGCATCGGCGAGAACGCGGCGGAGCGGGCGGACGCCCTCTTCGCGATCCGCGAGTCCCACGAGCGGTGGGGCCACGTGCAGGAGTGCATCGTCCAGAACTTCCGCGCGAAGCCGCGGACGGCCATGCAGAACGAGGTCGACCTCGAGCTGCAGGAGTACGTGGCCAACGTCGCGGTCGCGCGCCTCGTGCTGGGCGCCGAGGCGACGATCCAGGCGCCGCCGAACCTCACCGACGAGCAGGAGCTCGGGCTGCTGCTGCGCGCCGGGGTCGACGACTGGGGCGGTGTCAGCCCGCTCACGGCGGATCACGTGAATCCGGAGCGCCCCTGGCCGAACATCGACGACCTCGCGCGGCTCACCGCGACGGCCGGCTACCGGCTGCACGAGCGGCTGACCGCCCACCCGCAGTACCTCCGCGACTCGGCCACCTGGATCGATCCGCGCGTCGCTCCCTACGTCGAGGCGCTCGCCGACCGCGGGACCTGGCTCGCCGACGAGGCGGCAGCGGTCCTCCCCCGGCCCTACCGCGACTCGCTCGACGCCCTGCCCCGACCAGTCGCGCCCGCCCTCGGCGCCGTGCTCGCCCGGGCGGAGACGGACCCCGCCGGTCTCGAGGACGCCGACTACCTCGCCCTGCTCGCAGCCGACGGCGACGACCTCGACGCCCTCTCCGCTCTGGCGGACGACCTGCGGCACGACGCCGCCGGCGACGAGGTCTCGGTCGTCGTCAACCGCAACATCGACACCTCCCTCTGGGGAGACGGCGGGCTGACCGTCGAGCGGCTGGAGGAGCTCGCCGACGAGGCGGTCGCGCTCGGCGCCACCGAGCTCTGCCTCCAGGGCGCGATCGGACCGGAGCACCCGGGCGACGATCTGCTGCTGATCGTCCGCACGCTGAAGCAGCGGCAGCCCTCGCTGCACCTGCACGCCTACCGGCCCGGCGAGATCCTCGAGGTCGCCCGGCGCACGGGCCGAACCCTGCCCGCGATGCTCGACGCTCTGCGCGAGGCCGGCGTGGACTCCGTCCCGGGGACCGCCGCCCGCATCCTCGACGACGACGTCCGCGCCGTCCTGAGCGAGGGGACGGACCCGACCGTGGCCGAGTGGCGGGAGGCGATCACGGCCGCGCACCGCAGCGGCCTCCGCTCCACCTCGACCATGGTCTACGGACACGTCGAGACCCCCGAGCAGCAGCTCGCGCACCTGCGCACGCTCGCGGCGATCCAGGACGAGACGGGCGGCTTCACCGAGTTCATCGCGATGCCCTTCGTCCCGGCGGAGGCGCCTCCTTCCGTGGTGCGCGCGAGCCGGGGCGGGCCGACCCTCCGCGAGACCCGCGCCGTGCACGCCGTCGCACGGCTCGTCCTCCACGGCCGGATCGCCCACGTGCAGACCGCCTGGACCAAGCTCGGACTGCACGCGGCGCAGGTCCTCCTCCGCGGCGGGGCGGACGACCTCGGCGGCCTGCTGCTCGACGGGGCCCTGCGGCCCGAGGCCGGAGCGGAGGCCTACCGCTCGCTCGACATCGCGACCGTCGCCCGGCTGAGCGGCGAGATCGGCCGCGGCTGGCGCCAGCGCACCACGACGTACGGCGTGGTCGCGCCGGAGAGGGCGCTGCGGGCGGAGCCCGTCGCAGCGGCGGGTCCTCAGCGGATGCGCCTCCCGGTCCGCGGGACCCGCCGGGTGTCATGACCCGCTCCGAGTACCTGCGGCGCCAGGCCGAGCTGGTCCGGGAGGAGCGGATCGAGTCGGACAGCGCCACCGTGCGGCTGCTGACCGCGGGCGCCGGGAGCCCGCGCGCGGTCCTGATGCTGACCGGCGTCGGCCGGGGCGCGCGGAGCGACACCGGGCTGCTGCTGCCGATGCTGGCGCGGCGCCACCGCGTCGCCGCGCTCGAGCTCGCCGATCTCGGCGACCCCTGGCTCGACGGACCCGCCGCGGTCCGCGCCTCCCTGGACGCGCTCGGCGCCGAGGAGGCCGTCCTGATCGGCCACTCGCTCGGAGCCGCCGTGGCCCTCGCCGCGGGCGATCGGCGGGTGCGCGCCCTCGCCCTCGTGGCCGGATGGCTGCGCCCGACGGAGCGCCTCCTCCGCACGGCGCGCCTCTGGCCGATGCTGCCGCCCGACGCGCAGGAGGAGGCCGCTCGGCTCCTCGCCGTCCGCTCGGCCACCGCCTCCTCCCCGTGGGGCGCCGACGCCGCGCGGATGCTCGCCGCCTCCGCCCGGGCCGACGTCGCTGCGGCCGCCTCGGACTGCCGGGTTCCCGCCCTCGTGGTCGGCTGCTCCGCCGACGCCGTCGCCGGCGTCGAGGGCGCCGAGGCCCTGCTCGGCGCGATCGACGACGCCCGCTACGCCGTCCTCGACTCCGGTCACGCGGTGCTCGCCGAGCGGCCCGCCGAGCTCCTCGCCGTCCTCGAGCACTTCCTCGCCGATCCGCACCGCGACCCGGCGGGCAGCGTCCTGGCGAGGACGACGGTCTGATGGACGTCGACGTCGTCGTGATCGGCGCCGGGTTCGCCGGGCTCGGAGCCGCGGTCCGCCTGGAGCGCCGCGGCGGGACCTCGTTCGTCGTGCTGGAGCGCGCCGAGCGGATCGGCGGGACCTGGCGGGACAACGTCTACCCCGGAGTCTCCTGCGACATCCCCTCGCACCTCTACTCCTACTCCTTCGCCCCCGAGGCCGACTGGTCGGCGTTCTACGCCCCCGGGGCCGAGATCCAGTCCTACCTCGAGCGCGTCGTCGAGAAGGAGGGCCTGGCGCCCCGGCTCCGGCTGGGGACCGAGGTGCTCGAGGCGGTCTTCGACGAGGAGGCGCACCGCTGGCGGGTGCGCACCTCCCGGGGCGACTACTCCGCCGCGGTCCTCCTCGTCTGCGCGGGGCGCCTCTCCGAGCCCCGCCTCCCGGCCGTCCCGGGCCTGGATTCGTTCGCGGGTCCCGCTTTCCACTCCGCACGCTGGCGGGACGACGTCGACCTCGACGGGAAGCGCGTCGGCATCGTCGGCTCGGGAGCCTCCGCCGTGCAGATCGTGCCGCACCTCGCCGAGCGCGCCGCCGAGGTGGTGCTCTTCCAGCGCTCGGCCCCGTACGTCGTCCCCCGCCGGAACCGCCCGTACCCGCCGGAGGAGCGCCGAGCCCTCTCCCGCGCGCCCGGGGCCCTGGCGAGGCTCCGCGAGGAGCTGTTCTGGCGCGCCGAGCTCGGCTTCGCCGGCCGCGTCGCCGTGCCCGAGGCCATCGATCGGCTGCGGGCGGAGGCGCTCGGCCACCTCGAGGCGCAGATCATCGATCCCGCGCTCCGCGCCGTGCTGACTCCGGACTACGAGATCGGCTGCAAGCGCGTGCTCCTCTCGGACGACTACTACCCCGCTCTCGCGCAGCCGCACGTCCGCGTCGTCCCCGGTCCGCTCCGGCGCCTCGAGGAGGGGGCCGCGCTCGGCGACGACGGCGTCCCGCACGGGGTCGACGTGCTCGTCTTCGCGACCGGCTTCCACTCCACGCGGCCGCCCTTCGCCCGGCGCATCCGCGGCCGCGGCGGCGTCCTCCTCGCCGACCGCTGGGCCGACGGCATGGTCGCGTACGAGTCGACCGCGGTCCACGGCTTCCCGAGCCTCTTCGTCGTCAACGGCCCCAACGCGAGCCTCGGCCACAACTCCGCGGTGCACATGATCGAGACGCAGATCGCCTACGTGCTCGCCGCGCTCGACCACCTCGCGGTCTCCGGCGCCGACCGGCTCGAGGTCACCGCCGAGGCCGAGGCCGCCTCCGTCGCACGGCTCGACGCCCTCAGCGCCGACACCGTCTGGACCAACGGGGGCTGCGAGAGCTGGTACCTGGACGACAACCGGCGACTCACCCTGCTCTGGCCCGACTTCGCCTTCGCCTTCCGCGAGGAGCTCGGCCGGTTCGACCCCTCGGCCTACACGACCTGACCGCGGCTCGCTATCGTGACCGCATGACCGACCGCGTGCTCGCTCCCGAACCGCCCGCCGACGGTGCGAAGCCGAAGGGACCGGCCTCGTACTTCCCGAGCATCGAGAAGACCTACGGCCGTCCCGTCCAGGACTGGCTCGACCTCGCCGACGAGCGTCTGCGCTCCGAGCCGCACATGCAGGTCGTCACCTGGCTGAAGACCGAGCACGGCCTGGGCCACGGCCACGCCAACGCGATCGTCGCCTACGTCCGGGCCGCCCGCGCCTGACCGGTCCGCCCGTCGTCCGCACAGGCTAGGCCCGCCGGCCTCCCCGGACCACCCGTCGTCGGCGCCCGCGCCGTCCGGGGATAATCGGGGCATGCGCGAAGACGACGATGTCGATCTGGTGATCGACGCGTGGGCCGGGGCCCTGCCCGACCTCGATTTCGCGCCTCTGGACGTCGTCTCCCGCCTCCGCCGGCTCAGCCCGCGCGTGCAGGAGGTGCGGCGGCAGTCCTTCGCCGTCAGCGATCTCGCCCCGTGGGAGTTCGAGCTCCTCTCGCTGCTGCGGCAGCGCGGGGAGGGCGGGATGACGCCCTCGGCCCTGGCCACGCACCTCGCGCTGTCCAGCGGCAACCTCGCCAGCCGCGTCGACCGCCTCGGGGCCCGCGGGCTCGTGGTCCGCGAGCAGAACGCGGCCGACTCGCGCAGCAAGATCGTCTCGCTCACCCCGCGGGGCACGAAGCGGGTCGACGAGGCGATGCGGAATCTCGTCGCCGCCGAGGGCGAGGTGCTCGCCGACCTGGACGCCGCGCAGGTGTCGGTCCTCATCGAGTGCCTGCGGCGGATCAGCGACACCCTCGACCGACTGCAGTGACCCGCTACGCCCGACGAGCCTGAGAGGTCAAGCCCGTTCGGAGAGACGGGCACCGGACGTAGCGTGAAGCGTGCACGGTCGAGGCGTCAGCCACCCGTGCGGATGATCGCGAAAGCGGAGAGCACCATGACACAGATTTCTTCTATCCAACCCGCGCGATGGAGCCGGAACGGAGTCAGGATCGTCGTCGTTCCCGGGGCGGAGCTGCCCCGGTTCCGACTCGAGATCGACGCCCGACTGACCACCGCGCCCTCCCTCGTCCCCACCGGACCCTTCTCGACCGTCGAGGAGGCCGAGCGGGCCGCCGAGGTCGCCGCCGGCCTGCTGGGGGCCAAGATCCCGGCCTGAGCGAACACCCGTCGGAACGGTTCGGATCAGCCCGCGAGCTCCGCGAGCGATCCGGTCGGGACCGCGATCCACCCCTCGGCCTCCGCCGCCTCCTGCAGTTCGGGAGGCACCGGCAGGGTCGCGCCCAGGGCGTGGGCGCGGGCGTTGAGAGCGGCGACGACGGCGTCGAACGCGTCGTCGGAGCGGCTCATCAGCGCGAGCGCGGGCGCCGGCACATCGAGCCAGGGCGCGGCCCGTCGCAGCGACTCCACGGCGAGCGCCACGGCCTCCGGTCGCGTCTTGTACCCCGTGGTGTCCACTCCCCAGAGCCGCAGCGCCGCCGCCGGGTACGCCTCGACGAGCCGTCCGCGCCCGGAGCGGTCGACGTCCTCCCCGCTCGCGGCGAAGGCGTCGAGCAGCTCCGCGCAGCGCATCGCGGTCATCCCGAGCCGGTCGGTCGAGACGCTGAGCGGCCAGCGGCCGGTGACCTCGCGCGCCACCCGGTCCGTCTCGCGGTACGCGAGGCGGCGGCGCCAGTCGCGTCCCGCGAGCGTCCGCGGCGAGACCTCCCGTCGCGTGTGCGCGGAGACGAACGCCGCGAACTCCACCGGCCAGCCGAACGCGCAGTCGATCCCGATGACCGCCGCGTCCCGTGACGCCTCGACGATCGTCGCGTCCTCGGCGCCGAGTACGAGCGAGCGGACGACGGCCCGGCCGCCGGAGAACTCGAGGGCGGCGAGAGCGGTGCGCACCGGCTCCGCAGCGAGGTCGACACCGATCGTGAGCACGGGGACAGGGTAGGCGCTCCGGCGCTACGCTCGAGCGATGACGCCGCCCGCTCCCTCCTCCCGGGCGGAGTCGGCCCGCGTGCCGGTCGCGCTCCTCCGCCTCCTCGTGGCCGCCGCCGTTCTGGTGGCCGTGATCGCGACGGCCGTCGACACCGCCTCTCGGACGCCGCTGAACCCGTTCAACTTCTTCGGCTTCTTCACCATCCAGAGCAACATCGTGCTGGCCGTCGTGCTCGGAGCCACCGCCGTGCTCGCGCTCCGCCGCCGTCCCGCGCCCGGCGGGCTCCTACTGGTGCGGGGTGCCTTCACCGGGTACATCATCGTCGTCGGCCTCGTCTACAACACCCTCCTCACCGATGTGGCGGGCGGAGTGGCGCTGCCGTGGGCCAACACCGTCATGCACGTGCTGTTCCCCGTCTACGGACTGCTCGACTGGCTGCTGCTCGCGGATCGCCCTCCGCTGCCGTGGCGCAGGCTCTGGCTGGTCGTGGTCTACCCGATCGTCTGGCTCGTCGTGGTGCTGATCCGCGGAGCGACGGACGGCTGGGTGCCCTATCCGTTCCTGGATCCCGCGACCGGGTACGGGCAGGTGTCGGTGTTCGTCGTCGGGATCGCGGTCGCGTTCCTCGCGTCGGGGGCGCTGGTCTGGGCGATGAGCCGGCTGCGGATCGTGCCTGTGGCAGGCGGCTGAGAGGACGCTCGCCTTCCAGACGGTTCCGCCCGCCGGACGACCGGATCCGCTGCCGTCGCGCACATCCGGCCCGTTCTGGGGTCATCCGTTCGGGGTCATCCGGGGCGCCGCTCCCCTAGCGTCAGCACCGACGGCTCCCCCACCGTCCTCCCCCTCGAGAACGGTCCCCCATGAGCCTCTCCCTCTCCCGCCCGCCGACCCCGAGCGTCCGCGTCCGCGCCCTCGCCGTCGGAGCCGCGCTCGCCCTCGCCGCCGCGCTGCTCCCGGCGCAGGCCGCCGCCGCCGCCACTCCCGCCACCCTCTCGGTGCTGAGCCTCGGCGACTCCATCACCCAGGCCTACGGGACCTGCGGCTCCTTCGCGGACTGCCCCCGCAACAACTGGTCCACCGGCACCAGCTCCTCGGTGAACTCCTTCGCCTCGCGCCTGCGGACCGCGCTCCCCGGCACCACCGTCACGACCGCGAACTTCGCCACCACCGGCGACGTCGTCGCGCAGGTCCCCTCGCGGATCGACGCCGCGGTCGCCGCCGGCGTGCGGCCGGACGTCGTCACCCTGCTCATCGGCGGCAACGACCTCTGCTCTCCCGACAACCGCGTCGCCTCCGACGGCTACACGATGACGCCGGCGAGCACGTTCCGCACCGGAGCCTCCGCCGCGATCACGAAGATCCGCACCACGTGGCCCTCCGCCCGCATCGTCCTCTCGTCGATGCCGAACGTGGCCTCCGAGTGGTCGGTCGTGAAGACCGGAGTCGGCGCGCTCGTCTGGGCGGGCGGCGACCTCTGCCGGACCACGCGCGGCGTCAGCTCCACCGGCCGCAGGCTCAGCAGCACCACCGCTGCCGCCTCCGCCGCTGCCGCGAAGACGCGGACGACGCAGTACAACACCGCGCTGCAGACGGCGTGCAGCGCCGCCGGTCAGCTCTGCGACTGGGACGGCGGAGCGCTCACCGCGACCCCCGTCACCAAGGGCCTGATCGGGACCACCGACTACTTCCACCCGAGCGTCGCGGGTCAGGCGAAGATCGCCTCGATCCAGTGGGCGGCGTCGAACTTCTCGAAGTAGCGGCCTCCGGAGCGTCCGCTCACGCGTCGAGCGGCCGCTCCCCCTCGCGACGGCGACGCTGCTCCTCCGCGAGCCGCGCGTAGTGCGCCTCCTCGCGCTCGAGGTCGGCGAGCTGCTCCTCGGTGCTCTTCGGAGCGGGCCGCACCACCACCGTCGGCGGCGCCTGCTTCCGGCGGCGGGGCACTCGGCCGCCCGGCACGAAGGATCCGCCGTCGCCGCGCTTCCAGTCGTGCCCGAGCAGGAACCACAGCGAGACGCCGATGAGCGGGAGGAAGAAGATCAGCAGGATCCACACGATCTTGGGCAGGTTCTTGATCACGTTGTCCGGCTGCCGTACGACGTCGACCAGCGCGAGCACGGTCAGGACGATGATCACCAGCGAGAAGACGAACCCCATGCAGTCGAGGGTACGACGCCGCCGCGCGAGCAGAGTGCTACTCGGAGAGTCGCATCACGACTCCGGCGTCGAACACTCCGCGGTCCGCTCCTTTCCTCTCGCGCACCGCTTCGACCTCGCTCCAGGCCACTCCGAGCTCCGACGCGAGCGCATGCAGGACTTCCGCGACGTCCGCCAGCTCTTCGACGGACGGGGCAGCCAGGACCTCGTCGCATTCCTCCTTCAGCTTCGCCAGGAGCCAGGCCCGCCGCTCGCCGGCATCGACGGATCTGAAGCGCGCGTCGACACCGAGACCCCAAAGCAGTGCCGGTACACCGTCTCGGACGAGCTTCTCCCTCGTCATGTCAGCAGCCGGACGAGCTCTGATGCTGACGCGACGGACCCGCCCGCGTCGACGTCGGGGGCCCGGAGAGCGTCGACTGCACCACGGACATCGCTCCACGGAGGACGGTCTCCGGTCACATCGACGGCCGGGCCCCATCGAGTACCCTCCGCTGAAAGTGGACCGAGCACCTTCCCCCACCCCGACAACTCCACCCGATACCCGTTCGAACGCCTCTCCGGATTGTGACCTGGAAGAATGACGGCTGGCACCCCTGATGCCACGCACGTCGTCGCGATTCCATGTCCTCCGTGATGCACGACGGCAGCCAGCTCCGGAAACACTTCTTCGAGATCCCAGAGAGCCGCGACGTGGATGGCGTCCGGGACATGTCGATACGAATCCGCTGACGCCTGGTCTCCGGTCGCCACATAGATTTCTCCTTCCCAGTTCTCGAAAGCGTGCAGGAACTCCGAGTCGATTCCTCCTACCGTCCGATAGAACAGCAACCCGGATCCATGCAGACCCGCTTTGACCGGTCCGAGAACGCCAGTGAAAACCACTTCTCTCATACCGACGCGGCTCTCCATTACGTCAAGACTCGGCGCACTCGGTATTGCGATCAGCCCGCGTTCGAACAGTTCTCGAACATCTCGATCGACCAGGGGAAGCCCTCGCCGCCCAAGAGCCTCGTTGACCGCCATGAGCGGTCCGGTCCAGATCTCGGACACTCCCTCGCCCTGATAGCGGTAGCCGACGAGCTGATTGTCTTGGCATAGCGTGACGATCGGGATGGAGAGCGAAGCGCAAGCTACGATCATCGACAATCGGTTATCGTTGATCACCCGGTCCGGCCTGAACCGCTGGAGCACAGCGACGTCAGCAACGACTGCTTTATCGAACACGCCAGGATCTCCCCATTCTGCCCATGGGTCGATGTCTGCGACACCTTCGCGGTAATAGGCTGTCGTGAAGATTCCCGCCTTCGAGACCAATCGATCGTGCACCGCATTCTGCCGACCGAGTAGAACACAGTCCCAACCCGCGGAGTGAAAAGCCCGACCTATGGCTACCAGGCGCGTGACGTGGCCGGTCCCCCTTCCCCACGAGACATGCAGTACAACGGGGCGCTTCATGTCGCCCTCGCAAACCGAAAATTCTCAACGAGCGCGACGACAGTCGAATGCGATGCAGCGGCGACCAGGCCCACCTCTTCTCCCGCGAGAGCGAGTTCCCAGTCGGCGAGATCTGGAGTTGCGTTCGCTCGCGCGATCACCGTACGCAGGTGATGCGGAGGAAGAGAGCGCGTCAATGGCGTGACGACCTTTTCGTGCGCATTGCCGATGACAACGTAGCCATCGACATCGCTACCAAGGGCTAGGACGTCTCGCCATGATGAGATCTCGATCTCTTGCGCTATTCCTGCATAGCCCCGCAGGTCTAGGGCGCCGGGGATCATGTGGACGTGCATGTGATGACAGAGGCGCTCTCCAGGACGACTTCGAAGACAGTGACCGGTACGCCCGTGCTCGAACAGAACGTAGTCCCCGAACTCTGCACAGATGCGCTTACCGAGGTCGGCCTCCAATGCGTCGAGCCGCTCTGCCGCCTGCGCATCCATGTCTGCGGCCGATGGATAGTGCTCGGTTGTGTAGATGAGGAGGTGACCCTGCCGAAGGGGAGCTGGATCAGAACAGACCGCGAGTCCGTCTTCCTCCCACACTCGACGCGGATTCGACCTGCAGAAGACGCATTCGGGGTCCCAGGTGACCGACATTCTTCATCATTTCCTTTCGCTCGAACTCGATGAGATGGACTGGACTGCGGCAAGTGCTAGATCGACCTCATTTGTCGTAGTTCTCGGCCCGAAACTCACCCGGACAGTCCCGCCATCGCCTGTGCCGAGAGTCTCGTGGGCCAGAGGAGAGCAATGCAGTCCGGCGCGAACGAGAATGTCGAAGCGTTCTTCGAGGAGCGAAGCAGCAACACTCGGGGTCACACGGTTCATCCGGAACGACACCACTCCGACAGGTTCTTCGGCGCTGGGCGATTCGATGAGGGTGACCGCGCCACCACCACTGAGACCAGTAACGAATCGTTCTCGCAAATCGGTTGCTCGACGCCGCCTTCTGGCGATCTCGGCCCCGTCCAACAGCCTCAGAGCCGCACCTAACCCGGCGATTCCGATCCCATTCTGTGTTCCCGCCTCTTGCGACCAGGGCAGCCAGCAGGGATGATCCCGACTTTCAGAACGTCCACCCGATCCGCCGGTGACGAAAGGCGACAACCGGACACCTTCTCCGACAACAGCGCCACCAACACCCAAAGGTCCCCCCAAACCCTTGTGCCCAGCGAACACCAGCACGTCCGCAAGACCCGCGTCGACATCAAGGTACCCAAGCGCCTGCGCCCCATCCACGGCGATGAAAACACCGGCCTCTCTGCAGATTTCAGAGATTTCACGGATCGGAAGCACTGAACCGGAGACGTTGGAGGCCCAGGTGACAATGACCCCGGCGACTCCGCCGGCAAGCAGTTGCTCCTGCAGTCGATCGAGATCGAACGGTCCGCTGGTCGAGGGCGGAATGATCTCATGCCTGACCGAACCCTCCTGCGCCGCTGCATGAAGTGGCCGAACCACTGAATTGTGTTCGAAAGCGGACGTCAGGACGCGGCCCCCGATCGAGCCCAGGTGGTGCACAACCGCATTGAGAGACATCGTTGCATTCAGCGAGAAGGTCACCCGCTCCGGATCGATGCATTTGACCAGATCTGCTAGCGACTCACGAGCTGCCCAGACTTGGCCCTCAGCCCAAGCGGATAGCCGGTGCCCCGACCTGCCTGGGCTTGTTCCACGTTCAGCATAGGATTTCATGGCGTCCACTACATGATGCTCCTTGGGAAAAATGATGCTCCTTGGGAAAAGACGTGGCCGCAGAATCGAGATAAATCACTCCGCACCTCTTCGTGTGGGTCTTCGTCGGTTCGATGTGATGATGAACATATATCCCACAGCCATCCACGCCGACGACTGGCACGAAATGACACTCGCCGCGCCTGGCGCTGTGAGAGCTGGACAGCGGGCGAGCCTTGGCGCCACGTCTGCGCGTGCGCACGGTGTTCACGACCCGAGGGGTGCCACGCGCGCCACACTCTGGTCGCCGAAGGGCACAGCCTGCTACGGTCTCGCACATCGAATTGCGAAGTTACAAGCGAACTGACGTGAAGCGATCACTCCTTTACCGCGACATCGCGGAGTGCAGTCCGCAACGTACAATGAGGGCCGGCTCTGCGATGCCTCCAGGTACGCGAGAAAGGATGAAGGCATGTCAGGACCGTTGATCTTCCCGCAGAAAGCAGACGGTGTTTCTCCGGAGGTTTCAGTCGTCGTTCCGACCTATGACCGCCCTGACGAGATGAGAAGAACTCTGACGACATTAGCGCAACAAGAGGCGTCGTTCACCTATGAGGTCATCGTCGCAGACGACGGCTCTTCGAGCGATACCGTTGCGGTCGTCAAGGCCTTCGAACACGCGATTGACATCTCATACACTCGCCAACGAGACGACGGGTTCCGCCTGAGCGCGGTAAGGAATCTCGGCGCGCGAGCATCTCGGGGCAGAACACTGATCTTCCTCGATTGCGGCACTCTCGCGGGCGAGAACCTGATTCAGTCCCATGCGGCGAACGTGGAAGTCGGTAAACGCAGTACAGCAGGGCCGACCTACGGCTGGGACTTCTCTGGCGAAGATGCCCGTGCATTCCGTTCTCTTGTCAGCGGCCCGGACTGGCGCACAAGACGCATGGAGATGGCTACGCGGCCCGGCTACGCTGATTACAGATCGGACAAGTGGTTGGATGTCGATGTCCGGCGGGTTCCGCTGGCGGTCCCCTGGCGTTTCTACTGGGGACGGAACATTGCAGTGGCGCGATCGGATTTCTTCTCCGCGGGCGGTTTCGACGAGCGCTTCTCAACTTATGGAGTCGAAGATGTGGAGTTCGGCTACAGGCTATGCCGGATGGGCCTTTCTCTTCACTGGATAGAGGACGTGTGGGGCGTAGAACTGCCGAGCATCTCCGAAAATACAGCCGAACAAGCAAGAAGCAATCGAGCTAACCTGGAACAGTGGGCCGATCGATGTGTCGATATGGAAATCGAGTTCTTCATCTGCAACAGGCCCCTGGCGCAATTGGAGCAGCCCGAGTGGGAGCGCGTCGCGAGGTGGGCTCGAGATTCAACGAACAGCCGAGCTGACCTGCAGATCCTTCGTCAGCATCCGAACGACACATCGATGCTTTTCGTCGGACTGATGTCTGAAGTAGCTCATTCACGGTCCGTCGTCGCGCTCGGGCCGGGTTTTCCCATTGCGTCCGAACATCCGAGCGGCTGGTCGACTGCACGGCGACCGGTCAATCTCAACGCGATCGGGATCCGATGCGGTTTCGCCGAACGCGAATTCGACATGGTGTACCTGAGCGATGCGATGGCGCCCCTGGCTGCAGTGTGGGGTGAGCATCTTCTGGCCACGGCCCGGAGGTGCGGGAAGGACCTGTTGCTGGGGCGCGGTCTCGCCGCGGCATTTCAATCAGCGGGGATAGGGTCGGACGGCTTTTAGGTGAGAGATATTCAGTGGCGCGCATCAGTTTCGGATCGCAACGACCCGGGCGACATCGAGGATCCACCTTCGTCCGCCCGCGCCAACTAGACCGGTCAGCGACTAAGGAGGAACCACTGTCTGGCGCTCGCGTCCCACAATCCGTCGCCCTGACCCTGCTGAGCAACGCGACCATCGGAGGCCTCACGAGCGTAGCCGTTCCCGTCTCCCTCGACTCGGCCGGTCACTCAAAGGGCGAGATCGCCGTGTTCTTTCTCGTCAACGCGGCCGCCGCCATCGTCTACAACACCCTGCTCGTCCCTACAGTTCGCCATCACGGGTACCCGCGCAGCGCATTGGTCCTGACCTGCGCAGCCGTCCCGGTCGCCCTCCTTGCACTCCGCGCGACCGCAGGTACATTCGTGCTCGTCATGCTGAGCGGCGTTCTCCTGCTCCTCGTCAGCACGATCGTCCCGCAGATCTTCGGCCGCGTCGCCGCGCAGCTGAGTGACGACGAACAGGTCGCCGCGGTCACGCGTCTTCGGCTGATGACGGTCGGCGGATACATCCTCGGCCTCGTCATCTACTCGGCCGTGTCCGCGCTCGGGCTCGATCCTCTCTTGATCGCCTCCGTGTTCGGCGGCATCACGATGATCGGTGCGACCTGCAGACCATTCGCTGGACGCGCGTTCCCGCGCGAGCACGATGGCGGAGAAGTCGGAACGCCTCGAGCGAGAAGCGGAGCGTTCTTCACTGCGCTCGTCCTCGTGGCGCTTCTCAAGTCGGCCGACACCCTTCGGGGGATCTATCTGCCGCTGTTCGCCGTCTCGTCCGGGCTCCGCCCTGCCGAGGTGCCTCCTTTGTTCCTGATATCGGCTCTACTGGAGTTGGCCGCGCTGCCTCTGCTCGGTCGGCTCAGCGCGGCCCGCGGCAGCGCCGTCACCCTCGTCGTGATCGCCCTCTTCGGGGTCGGATCGTTCTCGCTCCTGCTCCTCGCGACCACCTATCCGGTGCTGCTGCTGGCCCAGGTGCTCTACGCCGTAGTGGGCGTCGGCTTTCAGAGCACCGGCCTGGTCCTGCTCGGTCGAACGAGCAGGGGCGGAGTCGGCGCGGGCGCCAGCGCATACACGGCCGTGACGCAGGTCGGGACCGTCCTCGGAGCAGTGCTGCCGCTGATGGTCGAGGGCTACTCGTCCGGGATCTTTGTCATCGCGACCGTCCTGGTGGCGCTGGCCGGGATGCTGGCCGTCGCGCTGCGGGCGGTCGGCGGACGCTGGTGACGGCATCCGATCGCGCCAGCACACCGGCGACTCTTGCGCACCGGATGCTGACTTTCTCGCGAAGCGCTGAATCAGACCGATGCACGCGTCTCAGCCGTAGTTGCGCACCCCCGCCCGGCCCTTCCGCGCTCATGACACCATCGGATGATGACCGAGACGCCGCCCGCCCCCGCCTCGACACCGGTGAAGAAGCGCCTCACGGCCGCCCGTCTCGCCCTGATCGCCGGCCTCGTCCTCGCCGTCGCCGGCCCGGCCGCGCTCGCACTCGTGCCTCTGCAGTACGCGAACATCGACCGTCAGGGCTTCGACTACGTCTGCAGCGTCAGCCTCGGCGGTGTCCCGCCCGAAGCGGGAGAGCTCGTCCGCGGCTTCTGGTCGTGGTGGCCGCTCGGCGCAGCCTGTGAATGGAAGCTCCTCAACGGCACGACGGTCGTCGACCTCCCCAACTGGTCGACGACCGCCGTCGCGATCGTGGGCGCCGTCCTGCTCGTCGTCGGAGCGGCGCTCGCGATCGCGTCGCCGTTCCTCCGCCGCCGGAGCGCTCCGGCCGGGACCGCCTAGCGGTCGAAGAGGTTCCCGAGGTCGCCGAGACCCGGCAGCTGGAAGTCCGAGCCGAACTCGGACACCTGCTCCCCCAGCCCGGACACGTGCTCGCCCGCGCCGGAGACGAACTCGCCCGCGCCGCCCGTGATGTCGCCGAAGTCACCCAGGTCCCCGAATCCGCCGGCCAGGTTCTCGAAGTCCACGCCGAGACCGGACGCCTGCGCGAGCAGAGGACCGGCGACGCTGCTGATCACGGCACCGCCTGCGACCGCCGCGAGCAGTCCGCCCGCCGCGCCGAGCCCGATGCCCGCCGCCGCTCCGACGCCCGCGCCCGCGAGCGTACCGCGCGTCCCCGGCTTCGAGAACATCTTCTTGAGGAATCCCGGGTTGTTCGCCTCTCCCCGCGTCGCCGCACGCGCCAGGTCGTCGGGGGCGGAGGACCGCGGCTGCTCGTTCGCGGGCAGCTCGTCGCGGAGCCGGGCCTCGACCTGGGTGCGCTGCGCCGGCGTCAGCTTCGCGAACGCGTCGCGGTGGACCTGCTCGAGCTGCTCCGGGTCGGCGGTGCGGAGGAGGTAGTCGTAGCGCGCGATCGCCGCGCGGTCCTCCTGCGTGACCACAGGCTGCTGCCCGGGCCGGGCGTCCTGGGGTCGCGCGGAGGGGCGCTGCGGCGAGCCGTACTGCTGGGGCGGCTGAGCCTGCCCGCTCCGCGAGTCGCCCGTCACCTTGTCGGCGGCGGTGCGCACCAGGTCGCGCCAATCGGTCGTCCCGCTCGAGGACGACCCCGAGCCGCTCTTCGAATCGAGCGCCTTCGACGCCATGCCGAGAACGCGCTTGAACATGCTCACAGAGAACCTTCCGTCGAGTACCAGCCTCGATCATGGCGGCGCCGCCTGAGCGAAGGCCCGCGAGACGCCCTCAGAAGGCCGTGAGCGGTCGGCCGAAGGCCGTCCGGAGTCGTTCCCGGAGGGCGTCGTCGCAGACGTACACGTACGTGCCGAGCATCCCGCGGGTCAGCAGCACTGCGTAGATGTTGACGATGTACTGCAGGAGCTCGTCGTCGGTGTAATCGCGGCCCATCCGTCCCGGGTTGTTCTCCTTGCCCTTCTTGTCGTGGTAATCCGAGCGGGAGACCCTCAGCCGGCCCTTCTCGCTGTCCCACCTCAGGTCCGGGCCGATGACAACGCCCGCGTAGTTCAGGTCGTACCCCTGCACGGTGTGGATCGAGCCCATCTCATCGGCGGAGCCGGGCGACGCGATCCAGTCGACCTGCGTGCTGTTCCAGCGGAGCCGCTCTCCCTGGATCTCGATGTCGGCGGCTGACGGATCCTTCCGCGACGTCCAGCGCCACGCGTAGCCGGCGACCAGCCGCGCCAGACCGCTCTCCTCCTCCCGCTGCCGCAGGTCGCTCCGCAGGGCTCCGAAGTCGTCGTAGAAGCGGAGGTCGTACTCCCCGAGGTCCGGTCGCAGGGGGAGGTCTGCTGCCGTCGGATCGAGGACGGCGCGCACCCAGCCGACGTAGTCCGTTCCGGCGCGCACCCGCATCTGCGAGGTCAGACGGTGCAGGCGGCCGTCCTCCTGGGCGGATCGGATCAACGCGTCGATCGCGGGCCGCGGAAGGTCTGCCGGTCGGACCGACTGCGCCGCGTCGAGAAGGAGGATCTGGTGATCGCTCTTCGCGCGGATCCAGTCGAGCTGAGTCCGTGCGTGATCGTCGGAGCCGAACAGCGCAGTGGTGATGTCCGTGAACTTCTTGTTGAGGGAGCCCGACGGCTGGTTGGCCCGCTGGTTGAGGCGGTGCGACTCGTCGACGACGAGGAGGTCCCAGCGTCCCGGGTCCTCACCGACCTGGAAGGGAGTGAGCACCATCTTCTCGTCGAGCCCTGTGGTCTTGGCGAAGACCTTCTTGATCGAGGAGCGCAGAGACTGCTGCGGCACGACGATCCCGATGCGCAGCCCGCGCAGCAGTTCGCGGGTGTCGGCGAAGAAGAAGTCCGAGAAGACGGAGTCGCCCTCGACGAGGTCGTCCAGCCGGTCCTCGCCGGGAGCCTCCTCCGCTCTGTCGATCCTCTCAGCGAACAGCCGGACGTCCGCGAGGAGCTTGAGGAGGTAGACAGCGACGATCGTCTTGCCCGTCCCCGGCTCCCCCTGAACGATCGACGTGGACTGTGTCTGCTTCCCGAGGTCCTCGACGAGCGCGTCGACGATTCCGACGACCGCCGCCGCCTGCTCGGAGGTGAGCGTCTTGAAGGGCGACAGTTTGAAGAGGTCGCTGTTCTCGATCTCGGCGATGCTCCGCGTGAACAGGCCTTCCAGGCGCAGCTGCTCGAAGATCTCGGCGAAACGGTCCTGGTAGGCCGCCCGGTCGTAGTAGTCGGAGTCGACGATCCCCTCGTTGCGATTGAGGACAGCGAATCGACCTTCCGCGAAGAGCAGCTTGATCAGGAAGGACTCGAGATCGAGGCAGACCGACTTGTTGAACCTCGGATCGACGATCACGCGCGCCGTCTGGAGGTCGACCTTGTCGACCGAGCCCAGGTGCTGCCGCAGCCGGCTCGCCGCGCTCCTCGTCTCTCCGACGTAGACCCGCGGGAGCCGCCTCGCGCGGCGCTTGCCCTCGTCCAGGACGTAGACGACCGGCCAGTTCGAGCGGCGGTCGTCCGTCATCGCCCAGGCCTTGACGGACGGCCCGTCGAAGACGATCCGCTCGATGTCAGAGGGCGTCATACCGGGCGCTGCTTCCCCGAGCCCTGTCCACCGGGTACTTCTCGCGCGTCCGCATGAGCTTCGACCGCACCAGGTCCTCGGGGTCGGCGCCGATCCTGTCGGCGAGCAGCAGGCAATAGGTGAGGACGTCCGCCAGCTCGGATCGGACGGCATCCCGGTCGGCGTCGTGGCCCCACTGGAAGCATTCGAGCAGTTCCCCCGCCTCGATGGCGATGCTCTTCGCCAGATTCTCCTCCGAGTGGAACTGCGCCCACTCCCGCTCGGCGACGAACGCGGCGAGTTCGTCGCGCAACTCACGTGTGGTCATGGAGCGACGCTAGCGCAGGCCCTGCTTCCCGACACGGGCGGCAGCAAGGGCCGGCGGCCCGGGGCACCGAAGCTGCCGCACGCAGGACCAGCCACTATCAGGGCCGTTCGCCCGGCGTGCGTCGACCGCCGAGTGTGCGAGCGCTTACGGCGTGGCACCCGACCACCTGAAGAGGCTCTCCAATCAAGTCTTCCTCGCGCGTGTTCTCGTTCACGCGGACGAGACCGTCACCGTCGAGTTGAACGAGCCCTTCGCCGCGATCGCCTCAACCGCCGTTCAGCTCGCACCACTCGAAAGAGTGGTGCTCGGAACCTCACCAGCTTCCTGGAAGCCGAGATCGGCGCCGTCTCGGCGTTTTTCTCTGGCAAGGGTCTTGGTGACGACACTGTGGTGCCCCTGGAGGGACTCGAACCCCCAACCTGCTCCTTAGGACGGAGTCGCTCTTCCATTGAGCTACAGAGGCCGGCCGAGCCAGTGTACCCGCCGTGCCCCGCCCCCCGCGAAGCGACGACAGGGCCCCACCACAACGCCAGCGAAGCACGCCACGGCCCTCGTCGCGGCGACTGCGCGGCACACCCCTCTTGACACGAAGGCCTCCCGCCTCCATGGTTAGTTACAACACCAACTAACCACCCAACCCAGCACCGAAGGAGCCCGCGTGGACGACTCCCGCCCGCTCTTCCTGCAGATCGCCGAGCAGATCGAGAACGACATCATCGACGGCGCACTGCCGGAGGAGTCGCAGGTCCCGTCGACCAACGAGTTCGCCGCGTTCCACCGCATCAATCCGGCCACCGCCGGCAAGGGCGTGAACCTGCTCGTCGACGACGGGGTGCTCTACAAGAAGAGGGGGATCGGCATGTTCGTCGCCGAGGGGGCGCGCGACCGGCTGGTCGAGAAGCGCCGCACGCAGTTCCGCGACCAGTTCGTCGCTCCGCTGCTCGCCGAGGCCGCCAAGCTCGGCCTCAGCACCGAGCAGCTCGCCGACATGATCACAGAAGGGGGATCGCGATGAGCGCGGTCATCGAGGTCCACGACCTCACCAAGCACTACGGACGCATGCGCGCCGTCGACGGCATCGGCTTCGCGCTGGAGGAGAACCGCATCCACGGCCTCCTCGGCCGCAACGGCGCGGGCAAGACGACGCTGATGTCGCTGCTTACCGGCCAGGAGTTCGCCAGCTCGGGCGAGATCCGCGTCTTCGGGCAGTCACCTGTGGAGAACGCCGCCGTCCTCTCCCGCACCTGCTTCATCAAGGAGAGCCAGAAGTACCCCGACGACTTCAAGGTGAAGCACGTCCTGCGCAGCGCTCCCTGGTTCTTCGACGGCTGGGACGAGGCGTTCGCCCGCGAGCTCGTCGAGGACTTCCGCCTCCCGGTCGACCGCAAGATCAAGAAGCTCTCCCGCGGACAGCTCTCGGCGATCGGAGTGATCGTCGGTCTCGCCTCCCGCGCCCCGCTCACGTTCTTCGACGAGCCGTACCTGGGGCTGGACGCCGTCGCCCGGCAGCTGTTCTACGACCGCCTCCTCCAGGACTTCGCCGAGCACCCGCGCACGGTCGTCCTCTCCACCCACCTCATCGACGAGGTCAGCAGCCTGCTCGAGCACGTCCTCGTCATCGATCAGGGCCGCCTCGTCGTCGACAGTGACGCGGAGGAGCTGCGGGGTGCTGCGGCAACGGTCATCGGACCCCGGCAGGCCGTCGAGTCGTTCACCGCCGGACGCGAGGTCATCGCCCGCTCCGCTCTCGGCAGCCGCGCCTCGGCCACGCTCCCCCGGCTCGACGACGCCGGCCGCGCCTCCGCCGCCCGCCACGGGCTCGAGCTCGAGTCCGTCCCCCTCCAGCAGCTCGTCGTCCAGCTCACCACCGGGAAGGCCTCGGAATGACCGCCCTCACCGGCGCCCCCGCGCGCCACGACACCGCCGCCGGCCGCCTCGGCAGCATCGTCCGCCTGCATTTCGCGAACCCCGCCACCATCCTCTACACGCCGCTGATCATCACGGCCGTCATCCTGGCGGGCAACCTGGTCGTCTGGTGGCTGATCCTCCGCGGGCTCGACTCCGGCGAGCGCCTCGAGGCGCAGGAGGGGATGACCTACTCCGGCGCGTCCTTCTTCCTCTTCGTCTACATGATGGTCGTGGCCGTCCAGTCGGTGAACGTCACCTTCGGCCTCGCCCTCGGCTACGGCGCCACCCGCCGCGACTTCTCCCTCGGCACGGCCCTCACCTTCGTCGCCCTCTCGGTCTTCTACACCGGCGTCTTCGTGGTCCTCGGGATCGTGGAGCGGGCGACCGACGGCTGGGGCTTCGGCGGCAGCTTCTTCCGCTCGATCTACTTCGGCGGGGACTCCGTGGGCGAGCAGGCTGTCGCGGTGCTCTGCGCCCTGCTCTTCTTCTTCTTCATCGGAGCGGCGACGGCGGCGGTCTACGTGCGCTGGCGCCAGCGCGGGATGCTGCTCTTCTTCGGGATCCTCGGCGCCCTCCTGCTGGCCGTGATCACCCTCCTCACGCTCACCGAGAACTGGCCCGCCGTCGGCTCCTTCTTCGGCAGCGTCGGATACGCGGGCGGCTACGCCCTCTCGCTCATCCCGACCGCGATCGCCGGAGTCGCGGGCTGGGCGATCCTCCGCCGCGCCACCCCGCGCAGCAGCTGACACCACCGCCCCCGATCCGAGAGGACCGACCATGACCGCCCCCGCTCGCCGCTCCGCCTCCTCGCGGAGGATCCTCTCCGTTCTGAGGCTCCACCTCGCCCACCCCGGGACGGTCCTCGGCTGGCCGCTGCTCGTCCTGCTCGCCGTCCTCGCCGGCAACCTCGTGATCTGGTGGCTCGTCCTCCGCGGGATCGGGGCCGAGCGGGGCGGCGGTGACTCCGGCATCCTCCTCGTGGGGCCGGGGATGCTGATCGTCGTCTTCCTCTTCATCGGCTCCATCCAGGCCACGACCGCCACCTTCGGGCTGGCGCTGAGCTACGGAGCGACCCGGCGCGACCACGTCCTCGGCAGCGCCCTCGCCTTCGCGGCACTGTCCGTGCTCTGGTCCGCGATCGTCGTGGCCCTCGGGGCGATCGAGGAGGCGACCGGGGGCTGGTGGCTGGGCGGCGCGCTCTTCCTCGCCTCTCCCCTCGACGGCCCGTGGCTCGAGCGCTTCGTCGTCCTGCTCTGCTCGCTCCTCGCCGCCTTCGCCCTCGGCGGAGCAGCGGGCGCGGTCTTCCTCCGCTGGCGGGAGCGCGGAGTGACGGCCTTCCTCCTCGCCCTCGGAGCGGTGGCACTCGCGGTGGTCGTCGTCGTCGCTCTCGCCGGGGGCCGGCCGGTCGTGGTGGACGTCCTCGAGAGCGCGGGCACCGCCGGAGCCGCCGCTCTGCTCCTCGTCCCCGCCGCGCTCCTGACGGCGGTCGGCTCGCTGGTCCTCCGCCGGGCGACGCCGCGCGGCTGACCCCCTCCGGAGCCGGGCCTGCAAGGCCCTTCCGCCCCGGGCGTCCGGATGCCAGCGTGGGCACATGGCCGACTCCCCCGCTCCGTCTCTCCTGCCCGTCCCCGAGCACAGCTGGATCGCGCGACCCGCCGACGCCGAGCTGACCCAGGACACTCTCGACACGGTCGACGCCTGGTGGCGCGCCGCGAACTACCTCGCGGTCGGGCAGATCTACCTGCTCGCGAACCCGCTCCTGAAGACCCCGTTGAGCCGCGAGGACATCAAGCCCCGCCTGCTCGGCCACTGGGGCACCACCCCCGGCCTCAACCTGATCTACGCGCACCTGAACCGCGCGATCCGCGAGCGCCGCCAGCCGACCCTCTACATCACCGGTCCCGGCCACGGCGGACCGGGCATGGTCGCCAACGCCTACCTCGACGGCACCTACAGCGAGATCTACTCCCACATCGACGAGTCGGAGGAGGGGCTGCGCCGCCTCTTCCGCCAGTTCAGCTTCCCCGGGGGCATCCCCAGCCACGCCGCCCCCGAGACCCCGGGCAGCATCCACGAGGGCGGAGAGCTCGGGTACGCGCTGAGCCACGCGTACGGAGCGGCCTTCGACAACCCGGACCTCCTGGTCGCGGCGGTCGTCGGCGACGGCGAGGCCGAGACCGGCCCGCTCGCCACCAGCTGGCACTCCAACAAGTTCGTGAACCCGCTCACCGACGGCGTCGTCCTGCCGATCCTGCACCTCAACGGCTGGAAGATCGCGAACCCGACCGTCCTCGCCCGCATCCCGCAGGAGGAGCTCGACAGCCTCCTCCGCGGGTACGGCCACGAGCCGTTCCTCGTCGAGGGCGGCTTCGACGGCGAGGACCCGATGCGCGTGCACGAGCGGTTCGCCGACGTCCTGGACACGGTGCTCGACCGCATCGCGGCGATCAAGGAGCGCGCCGCCGCCGGCGACCTCTCACGCCCGGCCTGGCCGATGATCGTGCTGAAGACCCCGAAGGGCTGGACCTGCCCGACCGAGATCGACGGCGTCCAGGTGGAGGGCACCTACCGCTCGCACCAGGTCCCGCTGCCCAACGCCCGCGACACCGAGGCGCACACCCGCCTCCTCGAGGACTGGCTCCGCTCCTACCGCCCCGAGGAGCTCTTCACAGAGGACGGCGGCGTGGCCGACCGCGTCCGCTCGCTGGCTCCCGAGGGCGAGCTGCGGATGAGCGCGACCCCGCACGCGAACGGCGGGCTGCTGCGGCAGACTCTCGACCTGCCCGACTTCCGCCGCTACGAGGTCGTCGTGGAGCAGCCGGGTGGCACCGTCGCGGAGGCGACGAAGGTGCTCGGCGAATGGCTCGCCGACGTCATCCGCGCCAACCCGACCAACTTCCGCCTCTTCGGGCCGGACGAGGTCGCGAGCAACCGGCTGCAGTCCGTCTACGCCGCCACCGACAAGCAGTGGGACGCCGAGCTCAGCCCCCTCGACGACCACCTGGCCCGCGCCGGGCGGGTCATGGAGGTGCTCTCGGAGCACCAGTGCCAGGGCTGGCTGGAGGGCTACCTGCTCACCGGCCGCCACGGGCTCTTCACCTGCTACGAGGCGTTCATCCACATCATCGACTCGATGTTCAACCAGCACGCGAAGTGGCTGGACGGCACCCGCGACATCGAGTGGCGCCGCCCGATCGCGAGCCTCAACTACCTGCTCTCGAGCCACGTCTGGCGCCAGGACCACAACGGCTTCAGCCACCAGGACCCCGGCTTCATCGACCACGTCGTCAACAAGAAGCCCGAGGTCGTGCGCGTCTACCTGCCCTTCGACGCGAACACGCTCCTCTCGACCTACGACCACTGCCTCCGGAGCGTCGACTACGTCAACGTGGTCGTCGCCGGGAAGCAGCCCTCGCCCCAGTGGCTCACGATGGCGGAGGCGGTCGCCCACTGCACGCGCGGACTCGGCATCCTGGAGTGGGCGAGCAGCGAGCGGCAGGGCGAGTCCCCGGACGTCGTGCTCGCCTGCGCGGGCGACGTGCCGACCCTCGAGACCCTCGCGGCGGTGAGCATCCTCCGCGAGACGCTGCCGGACCTCGCGATCCGCACGGTCAACGTGGTCGATCTGATGCGCCTGATGTCGGAGTCGGAGCACCCGCACGGCCTCTCCGACCGCGAGTTCGATGCGGTCTTCACCCCCGACCGCCCGATCGTGTTCGCGTACCACGGCTATCCGTGGCTCATCCACCGACTGACCTACAAGCGGACCGGCCACGGCAACCTGCACGTGCGCGGGTACAAGGAGAACGGCACCACCACCACTCCGTTCGACATGGTGATGCTCAACGACCTCGACCGCTACTCGCTGGTGATCGACGTCATCGACCGGACCCCCGGCCTCGGCGCCCGCGCCGCCGGTCTCCGCCAGGAGATGCAGGACGCCCGCATCCGCGCCCGCGCCTACACCCGCGAGCACGGCGAGGACATCCCCGAGGTCGCGAACTGGACCTGGGCCGGCGAGCGCTCCGGCAACGCCAGCCAGAGCACCGGCAACGACAACGAATAGCGCCGGGTCGCGCACCACGCCCTCCACTGACGGGTCGCGGTCGTGTCGCTGGCAAGGCGGAGGAGGAAGCGATACCGGCGGTATCGCGCCCGACGACAACGCCGCCAGCGGCGCGACCGCGGCCCGTCAGGCGGCGGGAGCCAGGTAGTCGTCCCAGTCGGGCTGCGTCCGCTCCGCGCCGCGCACGAGCCAGGAGCCGGCGCGCGGCATCCGGGGGACGGTGCGCAGACGCCATCCCATCTCGTGCGGGGTGCGGTCGCTCTTGACGTTGTTGCAGCGCTGGCAGCAGGCGACGAGGTTCTCCCACGTGTCCCGGCCCCCGCGCGACTTGGGCTGGACGTGGTCGATCGTCGCCGCGTGCTGACCGCAGTAGCCGCAGCGGTGGTTGTCCCGGCGGAGCACGCCCCGGCGCGACACCGGCACGCTCCGGCCGCTCGGGATGCGCACGTACCGGGTCAGCACGATCACCGAGGGCCGCACATGGTCGCCGTGCGCGCTGTGCACCGGATTGCCCTCGTCCGCGGCGATCACGGTCGCCTTCTCCGTCATCAGCAGGACCAGGGCCCGCTTGAACGACACCACCGCGAGCGGCTCGTAGCCGGCGTTGAGAACCAGAGTGCGCATCAGTGACCTCCGTGCTGTCGCACGCCGTCGCGCGAAGGCGCCGCGACCACGAGCAAGGGCGCCGTCGTGATGACGGCGCCCTGCGAGGCCGCGGCGGAGTGCCGCGCGATGACGTGGAGTCGTATCCGCGTGTCGGAGGAGTGCACCGCCGCGGTGAGGACCCGCGCGCGTATCGAATCGGCCGGCCGCACGCGCGAGCGCAGCCCCACGCTGTGGCGCCCGCTCCGCTCGGCCATCCCGGCACTCCGTCCCTCGACGAATCGATCCGCTCGCCACGCGAGCGGACTGGGGTTCAGGTTAACCCTTCACGCCCGGAACACCAGGGGTCGGTCCGGATTCGTCACGCGGCGTTCACACGGCGGGACGACGAGAGCCCGCCCCCTCCAGGAGGGGACGGGCTCTCGAACGGATCGACCGGATCAGCCGTTGATGCGCACGATCCGGTAGTCGGAGGTCCACAGCGGCTGCACGCGGACGCTCGCGCCCTCGTAAGGTGCGTGCAGGATATTGCCGTTGCCGGCGTAGAAGCCGTCGTGGCCGTCCATGATGACGAGGTCGCCGGGCTGCGCGTCGGCGAGCGAGACGGGGGTGCCCATGGCGCCCTGGCCCGCGGCCGAGTGGGGCATCGAGATGCCGTACTGCGCGAAGACGTACATCACGAAGCCGGAGCAGTCGAAGCCGCTCGGGTCGGCTCCACCGAAGACGTAGGGCACGCCCTGGTACTGCATCGCCGTGTCGAACACCGCCGAGAGGCTGTAGCTGGTGGTCGGGGCGGCAGCCGCGATCTCGCTGGCCGAGGCACCGGAGTAGGAGTTGAACTCCTCGGCGGTCTCGGCGCGCGCCTCGGCGACGTCGCTCGTGTCGACGACGGGCTCGGCCACCACGACGGGCTCGGACTCCGGTGCGGGCGGCGGGGGCGCCGCCTCGGCCGAGAAGCCGTCTCGGGCGATCGCGGCCTGCACCACTCCGCCGTCGACGGCGACGGTCTGCGCGGAGCCCTGGCGGAGGAGGTCGGCTCGCGATGCCGCGAACAGGCCGTCGTCCTGGCTGCCCGGAGTGAAGGCGTAGGCGGGGAGCGCCATCGTCGCGACCAGCGCGCCGGCGAAGCCGACCATCGCGACCTTGCCGACGACACGGCCCCGGCGCTTGCGCGGGGTCCCGGCCGGCGACGGCACGAAGTCGGTGATGTCCGCGCGGCGGGCAGGAGCTGCGGGAACGGCGCGACGGGAGACGGGTGCGTCCCCGTGGATCCGGGCGCGGATGACCGGGGGCCGGTTCTCGAAGGTCGCGTCGCCGGAGCGGTCGGGGTGGTTGGAGCGGAACCGGTCGGGTGAGCCGGCGTCCTCGTTCGGGGTGAGGGGGTTCTGGGGCAAGGGGGAGATCCTCCGACGTCCCCTCAGCCCAGGCAGCTGTCCCGTCTCATGCACGAAGCATCGGTGTGCACAGGATCCGAGACGGGTGTGGGGGCGTCGGATCCCGCGCCCTGGGACCGAGGCTCGGCCGCAGGGCTCCACAGAGCGTAAGCGACCGTTACCGATTTGTCACCTTCTCGGCGGGAAGAGACCGCTCTCCCGTTCGCCTCCGGTCACCGGATGCGGTAAGGGCCCGTACGGGCCGCTCCCAGGGAGGCGCGGGTCAGACGACGAGGAAGATGTGCGCCGCGACCTCGTTGGGCAGCTCGATGCCCGCCTCGGCTCCGTCGATGCGAGCGAGCACGTAGCCGTTGAGGGCCGAGAACTCGCCCTCGGCACCGGGGACGACCCCGGCCTGCTTGAGCTGGAGGAGGAGCTCCGGATCGACCTGCGCCGGCTCGCCGAGGCGTCGGACGACGCCGCGGCGGGGCTCGCTCGACCCGGCGACGAAGCGCGGCAGGCTGATGACGCCGTCGGCGAAGCGGGAGGCGGGGGTGTCGCCGAGCTCGTCCAGGCCCGGGATCGGATTGCCGTAGGGCGACTCCGTCGGGTGGTCGAGCATCTCGAGGAGACGGCGCTCGACCTGCTCGCTCATCACGTGCTCCCAGCGGCAGGCCTCCTCGTGCACGAACTCCCAGTCGAGCTTGATGACGTCGTGGAGGAGCCGCTCGGCGAGGCGGTGCTTGCGCATGACGTGGATCGCCTTGCGGCGGCCGTCGGAGGTGAGCTCGAGGTGGCGGTCGCCCGAGACGACGACGAGGCCGTCGCGCTCCATGCGACCGACGGTCTGCGACACGGTCGGCCCGGAGTGGCTGAGCCGCTCCGAGATGCGCGCGCGCAGCGGGATGATGTTCTCCTCCTCGAGCTCGAGGATGGTGCGCAGGTACATCTCGGTGGTGTCGATCAGATCCGTCATCTCAGCCTTCCCGTCTCGGCGCGCTCCACCCTAGTGGTCGCCACGACGCAGCATCGGCGCTGCGGCGCGACGCAGGCCTCCGTCGCTCGGAGGAGGGGTGCGGGCCGGGAACCCTAGTATTAACGCATGCCGGACCTCACCATTCCTCGCGAGCTGCTCCCCCACGACGGACGGTTCGGCTGCGGCCCGTCCAAGGTGCGGCACGACCAGCTCGCCCACCTCGCGACGCAGGGCGCGCACCTCCTCGGGACCTCGCACCGCCAGGCGCCCGTCAAGGACCTCGTCGGGCGCGTGCGCAAGCACCTCGCCACGCTGTTCCGCATCCCCGACGGCTACGAGGTCCTGCTGGGCAACGGCGGCTCGACCGCCTTCTGGGACGCCGCCGCCTTCTCCCTCATCGAGCGCCGCGCCGAGAACCTCACGTTCGGCGAGTTCGGCCAGAAGTTCGCGGCCGCCGCCTCCGCGCCGTTCCTCGAGCCGGCCCACGTCGTCTCCGTCCCCGCGGGGTCCCGGAGCGAGGTCGAGATCGTCGAGGGGATCGACGTGTACGCGTGGCCCCACAACGAGACGAGCACCGGAGTGATGGCCCCGGTCCGCCGGGTCCGCGGCGACGAGGGCGCGCTCACCGTCATCGACGCCACCAGCGCGGCGGGCGGCATCGACGTCGACATCGCCGAGGCCGACGTCTACTACTTCGCCCCGCAGAAGAACTTCGCCTCCGACGGCGGACTCTGGTTCGGCCTCTTCTCCCCCGCCGCGATCGAGCGGATCGAGCGCATCGCGGCGAGCGGCCGCTACATCCCCGAGTTCCTGAGCCTCAAGAACGCCGTCGACAACTCGCGCCTGAACCAGACGCTGAACACTCCGGCGCTCTCGACCCTCCTGCTGATGGAGTCGCAGCTCGAGTGGATGAACGCCTCGGGCGGCCTGGCCTGGGCGTCGGCGCGCACGGCTGAGTCCTCCTCCACGATCTACGACTGGGCCGAGGCCTCGAGCCTCGCCACCCCGTTCGTCGAGGTGCCCGAGCACCGCTCCCAGGTCGTCGCGACCGTCGACTTCGACGCCTCCGTCGATGCCGCTCTCGTCGCGAAGATCCTCCGCGCGAACGGGATCGTCGACACGGAGCCGTACCGCAAGCTCGGCCGCAACCAGCTGCGCGTGGCGACGTTCGTCGCGATCGAGCCGGACGACGTCCGCTCGCTGCTCGGCTGCATCGACCACGTCCTCGAGCGCCTGGCGGTCTGAGGCACGCCATGCGGCTGTGGCTGCGCGAGGAGGAGCGGCGGCCCGCGCCGCCGCCCTACGCGAGCGACGACGCGACGGCTCTGCTGGTCGGGTGCGTCGTCTGGGCGGTCGCGCTCGTGGCCGTGCTCGTGGCGACGGCCGTCGGAGCCGTCATCGAGCCGGTCGTCCTGTCGACCGTCGTGATCGGACTGGTCCTCGGCACGATCGGGCTGTTCTACAGCCGCAACCGCCGCTAGACCGCGTCGGTCTCCATTCGAAGCCCGGTGCCGTCGGCCTCCGGCTCGAGACGGACGCGCAGGCCGGTGAACTCGCCGAGGCGCTCGACGTGGGTGCCGCCGCACGCGATCGCGGCGTCCCCCGCGGGGAGGGTGCAGCGCCATGTCCGCCGCGTGCTGAGGAGGTCGTCATCGCGCTCGATGCGCACTTCCGCGTCCGAGGCGATCCACTCGGCGAGGAGGGCGTTCACCCGCTCCTGCACCTCGAGGATCTCCGCCAGCAGGCGGGCGGTGTCCATTCCGCTGCGTCGGAGGGACTTGCCGAGGCGGTAGACGTCGGTGGAGCCGGACTCGCGGATCCGCGAGGTCTGGATCGCGGCCTGGTCGAAGTCGGGGTTGCCCAGGGCGTCGGTGCGTGCCGGCTTCGACCAGAACGAGGCCAGAGCGGCGTTGAGGGCGAGGGAGGCGAGGTGGCAGGCGGTGTGCCCGCGGGAGAGCTCGTGCCGGTGGTCCGCGTCGACCTCGACGTCGACCTCGTCGTCCACATGGAGTGAGGAGGCGTCGTCGACGATGTGGACGACGACGAAGCTCCACTCCGGAGTGCCGAGCCGCGCCGGGAGCCGCTCGCCGACGTGCAGCTCGCCGCCCTGCCATGCCCCGATGCGGCAGTCGATGAGGGGAAGCCGCTCCCCCGCCACGACCAGCGCACCGCGGTCGGGCCCCTGGTCGGGCCAGGTCGAGTCGACGGGGTGAGCGGCGGTCGCATCGAGGACGACCGCCCAGCGGCCGTCCTGCAGCCGGCCCACGTGCTGCACGCGCCCGGAGGAGCGCACGGCGCCGTCGGGATAAGCGATGCGGGTGTCGGAGTCGATGCTCATCGGGCGGCGCCGGACCGGATCAGCGGCGACGGCGACGGCGACGGGTGGTCGGGGCGGGGGCGGGTTCGGGCTCGACGTCGTCGGAGTCCTCGTCGTCCGAGTCGTCGTCCGGGTCGTCGTCGTCGGAGTCGTCCGAGTCCTCGTCGTCCGAGTCGTCGCCGTCGGAATCGTCGTCCGAGTCGTCGTCGTCGTCGACCGGATCGTCGTCGTCGTCCGAGTCGTCCTCGTCCTCGTCGGAGTCGTCGTCCGACTCGTCGTCGAGGTCGTCTTCCTCGGCGTCCTCGAGCTCGTCGTCGTCCGCGTCCTCGACCTCCTCGCCGAGCGCGTCCTGCGCGGTCTGGTAGTCGGCGAGACGCACGGACCACGGCACCCAGTCCGGAGCGAGGACCGCGCCCTCGCCCGGCAGCAGCTCGACCTCCAGGACGTTCACGTCCTCGGTCTCGTCGATCCGGGACAGCGTCGCCGTCCACAGCCAACCCGGGTACCCGCGCATGAGGTTCGCGAACTGCAGCGACACGACGTGCTCGCCCTGCGCCAGAGTCGTGACCAGCTCGCCGATCGTCCCCTCGGGGGCGATCTCGGCGAGCGCGGCGCGCGCGACATCGAGAGACCCGGCAAGCACGGCGTCCGCCTCGTAGACGGGCTCGGGAGCCTCGTCCGCGGCGGCCTCGTCCGCCTCCCCCGTGGAAGCGTCGTCGTCGGCTGACGTCGCGTCCGCCGCCGGTGCGCCATCGGCCTCGGAAGGTTCGTCCATGACGAGGGCGGAATCCTCAGCAGAAGTCGCATCCTCAGCAGGAGCCGAGTCGTCAGCAGGAGCCAGGTCCTGAGCAGGAGCCGAGTCCTCAGGTGTTCCCGCGTCGTCAGCAGGAGTCGAGTTGTCAGCAGGAGCCGCGTTCTCAGCAGGAGCCGGCACTGCAGCAGAAGCCGTGCCCGAGCCGAAGACTCCCGCCTCCGCGGCGACGTCGTCGGCCGGAGGAGTCTCCTCCGCAGAGGCGGAGTCCTCGCCAGAAGCCTCGGTCACCGGGAGGGCCGCGTCGCTCTCACCCTCGCCGGAGGGAGCCTCGTCGACAGGAGCCGCCTGGTCAGCGTCGGTCTCCTCGTCGGCTCCGCGCGCGTCCTCAGCGGAGGAGTCAGAATCGGCGGGAGTCGCGTCAGGCTCGGCGCCGGAGTCGCTCTCTCCCGAGGACTGCTCCACGCGAGCGTCCTCCGGGGTCGGAGCGGCGACGGTCTCCTCGACCGGGCCCTGCTCGTCGGTCGTGCCGTCGGCGTCAGGCATCCAGCTCGTCCGCAACCCGGCGCAGGAGCGCCGCGATCGTGCGCCCGTGCGCCTTGTCGGGGTAGCGGCCGCGCTTGAGCCCCGCGCCGATCCCGTCGAGCAGCTTGACCGTGTCCTCCACGATCACGGACATGTCGTCCGCGGACTTCCGGTTGAGCTTCACCAGGCTCGGCGGGGCGTCGAGGACGCGCGCCGAGAGCGCCTGCGCCCCGCGCTTGCCGTCGGCGATGCCGAACTCGAGTCGGGTGCCGGCCTTGACCGCGGTCCCGGAGGGCAGCGCGGAAGCGTGCAGGAAGACCTCCTGGCCGTCATCAGTGCTGATGAAGCCGAAGCCCTTCTCCTCGTCGTAGAACTTGACCTTGCCGGTAGGCATGCAGACCCCTCCTGGAAATGAAGCAGCCATCAGTTTAGTCGACCGGGGCCGCCCTATCCTTGACGGGTGAAGCCACAGGAGCCGGCGGGCGTCGGACGCGCGGAGCGCACGCTCGCCTACATGTTCATCGCGATCATCGTCGTGACGGTCCTCGCGTTCCTCGCGATCCTGGTCGCCCCCGCGCTCGGTATCCGCGAGTACGCCGGCCCGTTCTGGCAGTTCGTCTTCGCCGTGCCGCTGGTGGGCCTGCCCATCGCGTTCCTCATGATGATCGCGATGCTCATCGTGGGGGTCCGGCGCCGCCGCGCGCAGTCCTGATCGGACGCGGTCTCCTCCTGCCGCACCGCCTTTCGTCAGGCGTTCCCCGCCGCCGAGCCGGCACCGAGCGCCCGGACAACCGACTCCCAGACTCCGTACAGCCGACGGCCAGATACTGTCCTGCATGGACGGACCCCGCATTCTCATCGTCGACGACGAGCCCAACATCAGAGACCTGCTCACCACGAGCCTCCGCTTCGCCGGCTTCGCCGTGCGTGCGGTCGGCAACGGGGCCCAGGCCATCTCGGCGGTCCTCGAGGAGGAGCCGGACCTGATCATCCTCGACGTGATGCTCCCCGACATGAACGGGTTCGGCGTGACCAAGCGCCTCCGCTCGGCCGGGTACACCTCCCCCATCCTCTTCCTCACGGCGAAGGACGACACCGAGGACAAGATCACGGGCCTCACCGTCGGCGGTGACGACTACGTCACGAAGCCGTTCAGCCTCGACGAGATCGTCGCGCGCATCAAGGCGATCCTCCGCCGCACCATGCACGCCGAGGAGGACGCGGTCATCCGGGCCGGCGAGCTGACGATGGACCAGGACACGCACGAGGTCCTCGTCGGCGACGAGCCGGTTGAGCTCAGCCCCACCGAGTTCAAGCTGCTCCGCTACCTGATGCTCAACCCGAACCGGGTGCTCAGCAAGGCGCAGATCCTAGACCACGTCTGGGAGTACGACTTCAACGGCGATGCGGGCATCGTCGAGTCCTACATCTCGTACCTGCGACGTAAGCTCGACACGCATTCGGAGGAATCGCTCATCCAGACCAAGCGAGGATTCGGATACATGCTGAAGGTCGCGAAGGCCTAGCCTCCGCCACCTCGGCGCCACCTCCCGCCGGAGGCACGGCGCCCGTCGATCCCGAGGGAGTTCCACCGCCATGCACCAGGGTCTGGCCGAGCGGTGGAACTCCATCTCGTTGCGCACGAAGATCACCGCGGTCACGGTCCTCCTGCTCACGCTGGGACTCCTCGTCTCCGGGATCGGGACGATGACGATGCTGAAGCCGCAGCTCGTCGCCCAGCTCGACGCACAGCTGGCCGACCAGGTCCAGCGGACGGCGAGCGACCTCTCCGTCAACGACCTGGCCGCGATCGACGAGTCCAAGGCCGATTTCGGCGCCGTCTACGACCAGTACGGCACGCTCGACAACACGAACGCGTCCGGCGCGGCCGACCCCGCCTTCCCGCAGACCTTCACCCTCGAGCAGGCGCTGCAGGGCGGCGACAAGCCGATGGAGATCTGGAGCTCCAACGGCAAGGTCGAGTACCACGTCATGTCGACGGTGTTCACGAGGGGCACCGAGTACCAGACGCTCCTGCTCGCGGTGTCGACCCGCAGCGTCGACGTCATCATGACGACGTACCTCACGATCTTCCTCGGCTTCGGAGTCGCGATCGTCGTGATCGGCGCACTCCTCACCCGCCTGCTGGTCACCACCACCTTCGCCCCGCTGCGCGAGGTCGAGCAGACCGCCGCCGCCATCGCCGACGGCGACTTCAGCCAGCGCCTGGACGGCACGACACCCAACACCGAGGTCGGACGCCTCAACCGCTCCCTGAACGCGATGCTCGGGCGGATCGACTCCGCCTTCCGCGACCGCGCCCGCACGATCGACCAGATGCGCCGCTTCGTCGGCGACGCCAGCCACGAGCTGCGCACCCCGCTGGTCTCCGTCCGCGGCTACGCCGAGCTGTACCGGATGGGCGCTCTGCAGACGCCCGAGGCCGTCGGCCAGGCGATGGAGCGCATCGAGAAGGAGGCGATCCGGATGGGCGGCCTGGTCGAGGACCTTCTCGAGCTCGCCCGCCTCGACGAGACGAAGCCTCTCGCACTCGCGCCTGTCGATCTGATGCCGCTCGCCCGCGACGCCGCGATGGACGCGATGGCCTCCTGGCCCGACCGCGACTTCGGCGTCGAGACCCGCGACGACACCCCCGTGGAGACGCCCGCGCTCGAGCCCGACGAGGCCGGCGCCTCCGCCACTCAGACCATGGAGCTGACGAACCCCGGGCTCACCGGCCCGATCGCCGCGGCAGGAGCGAGGCTCGCCCGATTCCGCCGGCGTCCGCGCCGGGTCAACGCCGAGGAGATCGCCGCCGGCACCGCCACCGCCCCCGAGGAGCCGGGCGTGCCCGCGATGGTGATGGCGGAGGAGAACAAGATCCGCCAGGTCCTGACGAACCTGATCGGCAACGCCGTCCGCTACACGCCCGAGGACACTCCGATCGAGATCGGCGTCGCCGTCGACCGCTCCCGCCGCCTCGCCCTGCTGGAGGTCATCGACCACGGCGAGGGCATCCCGCCGCAGATCCGCGAGAAGATCTTCCAGCGCTTCTGGCGCGCGGACACGTCGCGGACCCGCGAGACCGGCGGCAGCGGCCTCGGACTGGCGATCGTGTCCTCGATCGTCGCCGCGCACAAGGGCCGCGTGGACGTCGTCGAGACGCCGGGCGGAGGCGCGACCTTCCGCGTCGCGCTGCCGCTGCTCACGGTCGGCCAGAACGGCGAGACCTCCCCCGCCTCGGTCTGATCCGCACCGCGGTCCGTCCTTCCTCGGGGGCCCCTTCGGTCCGGGCTCTCCCGTCGACGTCCGCGAGCGGCACGGATCGATCCGCCCGGGGCGACCGTGACCTCGCGCACCCGGCGCTCACGGCCGCGCGCAGCTCACTCTCTCCTCTTGGGGACCACCGGGCGGCGACCCCGCCCGGACCGCTGGAGATGAGACCCGACGCTCGACGGATGCCGCGTCACCGGATCCTGCGGGATCGCCGTCCGCATCCGTTCGGCCGACGACATCTCCGCCCCGACCCCGGACGTCGCGTCCCGCACCGGCGCCTTCCACGCGCTTCTGGTGCCGGTGTCCGCTGAGGAGACCGAGGCGGCGCGGAGGGCGGTGCCACCGCAGGAGGACCGCCGTTCTGATCGCGGGGCCGGTCCACGACCGCCTGCCGGTCGGGTCCCCCGCTGCTCGCTCAGATGCCTCCGGAAACGCAGAAGGCGGCTCCCCCGGAGGGGAACCGCCTTCTGCGTGATGGGGGGCCTGGACTAGAAGTCCATGCCTCCGGTGGGGTCGCCGCCCGCGGCGACCGGGTTCTTCTCGGGCTTGTCGGCGACGACGGCCTCCGTGGTGAGGAAGAGACCGGCGATCGACGCCGCGTTCTGCAGAGCGGAGCGCGTGACCTTGACCGGGTCGATGATGCCCGCGGCGATGAGGTCGACGTACTCGCCGGTCGCGGCGTTGAGGCCGTGTCCGGTGGGCAGCTCGCGGACCTTCGCAGCGACGACGCCGGGCTCCATGCCCGCGTTGAGGGCGATCTGCTTGAGCGGGGCGTCGATGGCGACCTTGACGATGTTCGCGCCGGTCGCCTCGTCTCCGACGAGCTCGAGCTTCTCGAAGGCGAGCTTGCCGGCCTGGATGAGGGCGACGCCACCACCGGCGACGATGCCCTCCTCGACGGCGGCCTTCGCGTTGCGGACGGCGTCCTCGATGCGGTGCTTGCGCTCCTTGAGCTCGACCTCGGTCGCCGCTCCGGCCTTGATGACCGCGACGCCGCCGGCGAGCTTCGCGAGGCGCTCCTGGAGCTTCTCGCGGTCGTAGTCGCTGTCGGTGTTCTCGATCTCGCCGCGGATCTGCGCGACGCGGCCGGCGATGGCCTCGGCGTCGCCGGCACCCTCGACGATCGTGGTCTCGTCCTTGGTGATGACGACCTTGCGGGCCGAGCCGAGCAGGTCGAGGGTGACGTTCTCGAGCTTGAGGCCGACCTCCTCGGAGATGACCTGGCCGCCGGTGAGGATCGCGATGTCCTGGAGCTGCGCCTTGCGACGGTCGCCGAAGCCGGGGGCCTTGACGGCGACCGACTTGAAGATGCCGCGGATCTTGTTGACGACCAGGGTCGCCAGCGCCTCGCCGTCGACGTCCTCGGCGATGATCAGCAGCTGCTTGCCCGCCTGGATCACCTTGTCGACGACCGGGAGCAGGTCCTTGATGTTCGAGACCTTGGAGTTGACGATGAGGATGTAGGGGTCCTCGAACACCGCCTCCTGACGGTCGGGGTCGGTCACGAAGTACTGCGACAGGTAGCCCTTGTCGAAGCGCATGCCCTCGGTGAGCTCGAGCTCGGTGCCGAAGGTGTTCGACTCCTCGACGGTGACGACGCCCTCCTTGCCGACCTTGTCGATCGCCTCGGCGATGATCGCGCCGATCTCGGGGTCCGCAGCGGAGATGGAGGCGGTCGCCGCGATCTCCTCCTTGGTCTCGATCGCCTTCGCGCCGGCGATGAGCTCGGCGGTGACGGCCTTGACGGCCTTCTCGATGCCCTTCTTGAGGCTGATCGGGTCGGCGCCGGCCGCGACGTTGCGCAGGCCCTCGCGGACGAGCGCCTGAGCGAGGACGGTCGCGGTGGTGGTTCCGTCGCCGGCGACGTCGTCGGTCTTCTTGGCGACCTCCTTGACGAGCTCGGCGCCGATCTTCTCGTACGGCTCGTCGAGCTCGATCTCCTTGGCGATGGAGACGCCGTCGTTCGTGATGGTGGGAGCGCCCCACTTCTTCTCGAGGACGACGTTGCGGCCGCGCGGGCCGAGGGTCACCTTGACCGCGTCGGCCAGAGTGTTGAGTCCACGCTCGAGGCCGCGGCGGGCTTCTTCGTCAAAAGCAATGATCTTGGCCATGTGTGTTTCTCGTCCCTCCCGGACGTCGTGAAATGTCTGTGCTGGCACTCGACCGGAGCGAGTGCCAAGGTCGATTCTGGCACTCGCGGTGGACGAGTGCAAGCGACCGGCACGCGGTCCGACACGAAGGAGCCGCCGCCCGCACGAGGCGGACGACGGCTCCTGTGAGGCTCGGCGGTCAGGCCGGGCGGACCGATTCGGCCTGGGGGCCCTTCGACCCCGTGCCGACCTCGAACGCGACCTGCTGCCCCTCCTCGAGGACCTTGTACCCCGACATGTCGATCGCGGAGTAGTGGACGAAGACGTCCTGTCCGCCGCCGTCGACCGTGATGAAGCCGTAGCCCTTCTCAGCGTTGAACCACTTGACGGTTCCGTTCGCCATCTCTGTACTCCCCAGTGCTGTGATGCCCGCGGCACGAGCGATGTGCTGGTGCCTGGTCAGGAATACTAATCCGGCTGTCGGCCCCGGGAGGGGCTGGAAAGGGCCTCGCGGGGAAGAGTTGCCCGGGATTCAACACGGAGGAAACGTGCCCGTAACAGAGGGCCCCGATCAGCCCTGCTCGGAGGCGTAATCGGCCCCCAGGACCACGACGACGGAGCCCGTCTCGACGAAGTCCTGCGAGAGCAGGACGGTCCCCGTTCCGAGCGAGTCGACGAGACCGAGGGCCGCTCCCTCGAGCGCTGGGTCGGTGTAGTAGACGGTCGTGGCGGCGATGTCCTCGGTGTTCGCGTTCGCGACGGTCGGGACGCTCCATCCGGCCGTCGTCAGGGCGTCGCCGGCGCTGGCGGCGAGTCCGACGGTGGCGGTGCCGTTGAGGATGGCGACGGCGAGCTCGGGATCGAGCGTCGCGGCAGCGGTCGGAGTCGCCTCCGCGGTCGCGGTGGGCGGAGTGAACACGTCTGTGAACTGCACCCGGTCGTCGATGACCAGCAGCCCGATGAAGCCGAGCAGGACGATGACTCCGGTGGCGAGCGCGGCCCAGGCGAGGGCGACGGCGCGGGCGTGAGGGGCCGGCGGCCGGCGGTGGGCGCCGACGCGCGCCTCCGTCGCCGGGACCTCGTCGAAGCGGTCTCTCGGGTGCGTGTTCGACATCGGGGGTACGGCCGGCCTTCCGTTGGTGGACTCGAGCAGCTCGTCTACTCGAGGCGCCCGAGGCGTCGCGAGGCGCGGGCGCCGGCGCGCTGGTCGCGGATGCGCTGCAGCCGCGTGACGAGCATCGGGTCGTGCGCGAGGGCGGCCGGAGAGGCGAGCACCGCGCTGAGCACCTGATAATAGCGGGCGGCCGACAGTCCGAACTGGGAGCGGATGGCGTCGTCCTTGTCCCCGGAGCGGGCCGTCCACTCGCGCTCGAAGGCGAGCACCCGCAGCTCGCGCTCGGACAGACCGGTGCCCGGCCTCGGGTCCGTCGTCCTGCTCATCCCCCCAGGGTAGGCAGGCGCGATGCCACCGCAGGGGAGGCGCTCCGAACGGCTCGTGACCGCGTCGCGGCGTGCCGGCGGGGAGTCTCCTCCAGAGCCCGTGGAGGCGGAATGGAGCCGTCGTCCCGGGGGTTGGACCAGGTGGAGGGGCGCGACCGCCCCCGTACACTGACGAGGATTCCGAGGGAGACCCATGTCGTCGTATTCCGTGAACAAGTCCGACGCCGAGTGGCGCGAGGAGCTCGACCGCGACCAGTACGCGGTCCTGCGCGAAGCGGCCACCGAGCGCCCGTGGACCGGCGAGCTGCTCGACGAGCACCGCTCCGGCCTCTACACCTGTGCCGCCTGCAGCGCCGAGCTCTTCAAGAGCGGCACCAAGTTCGACTCCGGCTGCGGCTGGCCGAGCTTCTACGAGTCCGTGAACCCGGACGCGGTCCAGCTGATCGAGGACAGCACCCTCGGCATGGTCCGCACCGAGGTCCGCTGCGCGAACTGCGGATCCCACCTGGGACACGTCTTCCCGGACGGCTTCGGCACGCCCACCGGCGACCGCTACTGCATGAACTCGATCGCCCTGAACTTCCAGGCCGAGGGCGAGTGACCGTGTCCTCCTCCCCCGTGCTCGAGGCCGTCCTCGCGCGCCGATCGCGCTCGAAGGTGACGCCGGAGGCTCCGGGGCACGACGAGATCGCGGCGTTCGTCTCGGCGGCGTCGCGTCTCGCCGATCACAGCTCGCTGCGCCCGTGGCGGGTCATCGAGATCCGCGGCGCCGCCCGCGACCGGGTCGGCCGCAGCTTCGCGGTCGCCTCGGGGGCGAAGAAGGACCCGCGGAAGTACATCGAGAAGACGCACCGCGCCTCCCTGCTGCTGGCCGTCGTGGTCAGCGTCAAGAAGTCGAAGGTGCCGGCCTGGGAGCAGGAGGCCGTCGCCTCGGGCGTCGCCCACCTCCTGAGCCTGCTGCTCGACGAGGCGGGCTGGGGTGTCTTCTGGCGCACCGGCTCCTACACGCGCGACAAGGCCGTGCGGAAGGCGCATCGCCTCGAGAAGGGCGAGGAGCTGCTCGGCTGGCTCTACGTCGGCCGTCCCGACGGGAAGATCGGCGGCCCCAAGCGTCCCGCTCCCGCCGAGCGGCACCTCAGCATCCTCGAACCGTGAGACGCGGCGGGCCCCGATCCGGGCGGATCCGGGGCCCGCGATAGGGTGGCCGGGCGCGCGAGTGCACCTGCCGACGTGGCGCAATTGGTAGCGCACCCGACTTGTAATCGGGCGGTTACGGGTTCAAGTCCCGTCGTCGGCTCAGGAGAGAAGAAGGCCCCGACCGCTGTGTGCGGTCGGGGCCTTCTGCATGCGCGGGGCTCCTGCGCGTCCGGGGCTCAGCCCGCGGCGGCCGGAGTGGGCTCGGAGGAGGCCGGAGCCTCGGTGGAGACCGGGGCGTCGCTGGGAGCGGGGGTCTCGGTCGACGCGGGCGTCTCGGTCGACGCGGGGGCCTCGGTCGAGGCGGGCGTGTCACTCGGCGCCGGGGTCTCGGAGGAGGTGGGCGCGGGAGTCGCCGACGAGTAGGAGTCGGCGGCGGCCGAGAGCACGAAGGAGCTGAAGGCGTCCGGGTCGGTCAGCGAGCCCGAGTACGCCTCGCCGTTGACCAGGACGGTCGGGGTGCCCGTGACAGCGGGCACGTCCGTGCCGGGCAGCGGACCCGAGGTGGCGCGCTCGGTCGCGGCGCGGACCCAGCTCACGAAGCTCTGGTCGTCGATGCAGGTGTTCACGGCCGCCGTGTCCTCGACGCCCGCCTGCGAGGCGTAGTCCTTCAACTGGTCGTCCGAGAGTCCGTCTGTCCCCTCCGCCGGCTGGTTGGCGAACAGCAGGGAGTTGAAGTCGAAGAAGGAGTCGGGCGAGCGGTCCGCGACGCACGCGGCGGCGTTGGCCGAGCGCTCCGAGTACTTGGTTCCGTTGGAGCGGGTCGTGAGGATGGCGATCGGGTGGATCTCGACCGTCGCGGCACCGCTGGTCACCCACTCCTTGATCTGGTCGCCGTTGGTCTTCTCGAACTGGCCGCAGTAGGGGCAGAGGTAGTCGAGGTAGACCCGGATGTCGACCGTGCCGGCCGAGGTGTCGAGCGCGCTGGGGGTGGGCGTCCCGTCGGCGGCGACGGCACCGCTCGTCTGCGCGACCATGTTCTCGCCGATGACGACACCGTCGCTCGCCATGTTCGCCGGGCCCGGGCCCGCGGGGCGGATGCTCGAGGTGACGGCGAAGACCACGATCACGACGACCGCGATCACGACGGCGGCGAGCCCGCCCTGCAGGGCGAAGCGGCTCACGCGGTCGCGGCGCTTCTGCTGCTCGCGCAGGCGGCGCGCCTTCTCTCGGGCGGCCTCTCGTCGCTGGTTCTTCGAGAGACGGTCGTTGGCTCCGCCGGTGGTCATGACAAGAACGCTCCGAATGAGAGAGGGGGAAGAAGGGGGTCGCCGGGCGCGACTCGCCGGAATCCTACGCGCGAGCCCTGGGAAACCTCCAAACGACGGATACGCGGTGCCCGACCGACGACTGTCGGCCCCGTGGCATACTGTGACGGTTGGTCGGAGTCGCCCACGCGATGATGACCATCACTTCCATTCACTCGGATCGTCCGGCACGTACCTGCCGGTGAAGGAGCAAGAACAATGGCGTCCGTAACTTTCGACCACGCGTCCCGCGTCTACCCCGGGGCCACTCGTGCCTCCGTCGACAAGCTCAACCTCGAGGTGGGCGACGGCGAGTTCCTCGTCCTCGTCGGCCCCTCCGGCTGCGGCAAGTCCACCTCCCTGCGCATGCTCGCCGGCCTCGAGGAGGTCAACGAGGGCCGCATCCTCATCGGCGACCGCAACGTCACGGACGTTCCGCCGAAGGACCGCGACATCGCGATGGTCTTCCAGAACTACGCGCTGTACCCGCACATGTCGGTCGCCGAGAACATGGGCTTCGCGCTCAAGATCGCCGGCGTCAACAAGGACGAGCGCGCCGCGCGGGTCCTCGAGGCCGCGAAGATGCTCGACCTCGAGCCCTACCTGAACCGCAAGCCGAAGGCGCTCTCCGGTGGCCAGCGCCAGCGCGTCGCGATGGGCCGCGCCATCGTCCGCAAGCCCCAGGTCTTCCTCATGGACGAGCCGCTGTCGAACCTCGACGCCAAGCTCCGCGTGTCCACCCGCACCCAGATCGGCACGCTGCAGCGCCGCCTGGGCATCACCACGGTCTACGTCACCCACGACCAGACCGAGGCGCTCACCATGGGCGACCGCATCGCGGTCCTCAAGGACGGCCTCCTCCAGCAGGTCGGCTCGCCCCGCGACCTGTACGAGAACCCGAACAACGTCTTCGTGGCCGGCTTCATCGGCTCGCCCGCGATGAACCTCTTCCACGCGGACGTCACCGACGGCGGCGTCAAGTTCGGCGACACCGTCCTCCCGATCGCCCGCGAGGCGCTCGCGAAGACGAGCCAGAAGGTCGTCACGCTCGGCGTGCGCCCGGAGGACGTCACCGTCTCGACCCAGCCCGGCGGACTGCCGATCGAGGTCGACCTCATCGAGGAGCTCGGCTCGGACGGCTACCTCTACGGCCACACCGAGGTCGAGGGCCGCCGCACCGACATCGTCGCGCGCGTCGACGGCCGCGTGCACCCGACCGCGGGCGACCGCGTGTACGTGACCGCGAACCACCGCGTGCACATCTTCGACGCGGAGTCGGGCGAGCGCCTCTCCTGAGCCTCCTCCTGCACCGCACGCTGCCGCCGTCCCCTCCAGGGCGGCGGCAGCGTCGTCTGCGGCTCCCCCACCGTCCGACACGCGACACGAACGGCGCACCATGTCCGGCTCCCTGAACATCACCTCGGCCACCGTCGACCCGGCCCTGCTCGACCTGCCGTGGAACCTGCGGCTCGACGACTGGCCCGACGAGTACATCGCCGCCCTGCCGAAGGGCATCTCGCGGCACACGGTCCGTTTCGCCCACCTCTCCGGTCACGTCGTCGCCGTCAAGGAGACGACCGCCGAGATGTCGCGGCGCGAGTACGAGATGCTGAAGACGCTGCAGCGCCTCGACGTGCCGTGCGTGGTGCCGGGCGCGGTGATCACGAACCGCACCGACGACGAGGGCGAGGCCCTGCCCGCCGTGCTGGTCACCCGTCACCTCAAGTTCTCGCTCCCCTACCGGGCGCTCTTCTCGCAGACGCTGCGGCCGGACACGGCGACCCGTCTGGTCGACGCGCTGGCGCTCCTCCTGGTCCGCCTGCACGTGATCGGCTTCTTCTGGGGCGACGTGTCCCTTTCGAACACCCTCTTCCGGCGCGATGCCGGCGCCTTCGCCGCCTACCTGGTCGATGCGGAGACCGGGCAGCTCTACTCGGGCGGCCTCTCGAACGGCCAGCGCGAGAACGATCTGGAGATCGCCCGCGTCAACATCGCCGGCGAGCTGCTCGACCTCGAGGCCGGCGGTCGCGTCGACGACGACCTCGATCCGATCACGGTCTCCGACGGCATCGTCGCGGCGTACCGCAGCCTCTGGAAGGAGCTGACCGGTGCCGAGTCGTTCGCGACCTCGGAGCGCTGGCGGATCAACGACCGCGTGAACCGGCTGAACGAGCTGGGCTTCGACATCGAGGAGCTCGCGATCAAGACCGACGAGGCCGGGTCCACGGTGCGGATCCAGCCGAAGGTGGTCGACGCCGGCCACCACCAGCGGCGGCTGCTCCGTCTCACCGGGCTGGACGCGCAGGAGAACCAGGCGCGGCGCCTGCTCAACGACCTCGACTCGTACACGGCGACCTACGACAAGCAGGGCCTGGACGAGGAGATGGTGGCGCACGAGTGGCTGGCGCAGGTGTTCGAGCCGGTCATCCGCTCGATCCCCCGTGATCTCAAGGGCCGCCTGGAGCCGGCCGAGATGTTCCACCAGCTGCTCGAGCACCGATGGTTCATGTCGCAGCAGCAGGCGCGCGACGTCCCCCTGGCGGAGGCGGTCACCGCCTACGTGAACGACATCCTGCGTCACCGCCGCGACGAGGCGACGGTCATCGCTCCTCCCACCGAGGCGCTGACCCTCCCGAACCTCGTCCTCGACGAGTCCGGCGACGCCGAGCTCACCGACGAGGACGCCGACGTCGACTGGACGAAGAACGTCTGACCCCCCACCACCGCAAGAGGGCCCGCGCTGTCAGCACGGGCCCTCTTCGCATCCCCCCGGCTCGCTCGCCGCAGGCGGCGCACTCGGTCCGCTCGCCGCAGGCGGCGCACTCGGTCCGCTCGCCGCAGGCGGCGCCCCTGTCCGCTCGCCGAAGGCGGCGCCCCTGACATCCAGACCTGGAGCGCGGGTGCCGGCGCGGTGAGCTGCAAGGCGGAGGAGGAAGCGATACCGGCGGTATCGCGCCCGACGACAACGCCGCAGATCGCCGTGCCGGCGCCCGCGCTACTCGGAGGCGGAGCGGAGTTTGGAGATCTCGTAGAGCGCGACCGACGCCGCGATCCCGGCGTTGAGGGATTCGGTGGCGGAGCTGATCGGAATGGAGACGACGGCGTCGCACTGCTCGGTGACGAGGCGGGAGAGGCCCTTGCCCTCGCTGCCGACGACGACGAGGAGCGGCCGGTCGGCGAGTTCGAGGCCGGGCAGCATCACGTCGCCGTCGCCGTCGAGTCCGATGACGAAGACGCCGGCGCGCTTGAAGTCCTTGATCATGGCGGTGAGGTTGGACGCCATCGCGACGGGGATGCGCGCGGCGGCTCCGGCGGAGGTCTTCCAGGCGGCGGAGTTGAGGCCCACGGAGCGGCGCTGCGGGACGATGACGCCCTGGCCGCCGAACGCGGCGACGGAGCGGATGATCGCTCCGAGGTTGCGCGGGTCGGTGATGCCGTCGAGGGCGACGAGGAGGGGGACCGCTCCGCGGGAGACGCTGCGCTCGAGCAGGTCGCTCGGGTGGGCGTACTCGTAGGGCGGCACCTTCAGCACGAGGCCCTGGTGCACGGAGTCGGGGCCGGCGAGGCGGTCGAGCTCCGGGCGCATGACCTCGAGCACGGGAAGGCCGCGGGCGGTGGCGATCTTGAGCGCCTCCTTGACCCGGTCGTCCATCTCGATGCGGGTCGCGAGGTAGAGGGTGGTGGCCGGGATGCTGGCGCGCAACGCCTCGAGGACCGAGTTCCGGCCCGTCACCATCTCGAAGTCGTCGCCGCTCTTGGGCTTGCGCGACGGAGCGGGGCGCCCCTGTCCGCGGGCGGCCGCGGAGAGGGCTCCGCCGGGGCGGCCCTTGCCGCCTGCGGCGACGAAGCGCTCGCGCGCGAGCTTCGCCTTGCCTGCGGGGTGGTAGGGCCGGTCCTCGGCCTTGGGCGTGGGCTTCTTGCCCTCGAGGGCCTGACGGCCCTGACCGCCGGAACCGACGGCCTTGCCCTTGCTCTTCTTTCGGACCGCTCCGGGGCGGCCGGGCTTATTCGCCATCGAGACTCCAATGCGCACCCGTCTGGGTGTCTTCGATCGTGATTCCCGCCGCGGCGAGATCGGTTCGGATGCGGTCGGCGCTCGCCCAGTCGCGCTGCTCGCGCGCGGTCTGGCGTTCGGCGACCAGGCGGTCGACCAGCACGCTGAGCGCGCGGTACGAGGGTTCGTCGTCGGAGCGCGCCCACTCGGGCGCCTCCGGGTCGATGCCGAGCACGGCCGCCATCGCGAGCACCTGGGTGCGCAGGGCCGAGACGGAGCCGAGGTCCTCGGCGTCGAGGGCGGCGTTGCCGGCGCGCACGGTCTCGTGCAGGACGCCGATGGCCTGCGGGACGGACAGGTCGTCGTCCATCGCCTCGGCGAACTCCTCCGGAACCACCGGCTCGCCGAGCGCGGCGAACCGCGTGCCGTCGAGGCGGCGGCGGGAGCGCTCGAGGAAGCCCTCGATCCGCTCCAGCGCCGCTTCGGCCTCCTCGAGGGCCCCGTCGTGGAACTCGAGGGTGGAGCGGTAGTGGGCCGAGCCGAGGTAGTAGCGGACGACGAGCGGGCGGGCCGCCTCGAGCAGCTCGGAGGCGAACACCGAGTTGCCGAGCGACTTGCTCATCTTCTGGCCGATGACGGACACGAGGCCGTTGTGCAGCCAGTAGCTGGCGAAGGCGTGGCCGGCGGCGCTGGACTGGGCGAGCTCGTTCTCGTGGTGGGGGAAGCGCAGGTCGAGCCCGCCGCCGTGGATGTCGAACTGGGTGCCGAGGTACTTCGTCGACATCGCGGAGCACTCGATGTGCCAGCCGGGGCGCCCGGCGCCCCACGGCGAGGCCCAGGCGGCCGACTCGGGCTCCTCCGCCTTGGCGCCCTTCCAGAGAGCGAAGTCGTGCGGGTCGCGCTTGCCGCGCGGGTCGGCGTCGGTCGCCGCCTCCATGCTCTCGAGGCGCTGGTGGGTGAGCGAGCCGTAGTCCGGCCAGGACCGCGTGTCGAAGTAGACGTCGCCGGAGTCGTCGGGCGCCGGGTAGGCGTGACCGCGCTCGATCAGGATCTGGATGAGGGTGATCATCTCGGCGATGCTCGCGGTCGCGCGCGGCTCGTAGGTCGGCGGGAGGATGCCGAGGGCCGTGTACGCGGCGGTGAACTCGAGCTCGACGCGGTAGGCGAGCGCCCACCACTGCTCGACCGGCGCGCCCTCGGGCACCCGACGCCGCGCGTCCTCGGCGATGGCGAGGATCTTGTCGTCGATGTCGGTGACGTTGCGCACCAGGGTGACCTGGAAGCCGCGGTACGCCAGCCAGCGGCGCAGCTGGTCGTAGGCGAGGGCGGAGCGCAGGTGCCCGATGTGGGGCGAGGACTGAACGGTGGGTCCGCAGACGTACATCCCGACCTCGTTCTCGCGGAGGGGGACGAAATCGACGAGGGCCTGGGCCTTCGAGTCATGCAGTCGCAGAGTCACGCGGGCGAGTTTACCGGGCGGACCGCTCCCGGCCGGGTCGGCGGCTCCGCCCGGGGACTACCGGGCGACAGCGGGGGTGGGGAGGACGAGTGCCGTCGCGGTCGCGGCGACCCCCTCGCCCCGGCCGGTGAAGCCCAGCGCGTCCGAGGTGGTGGCGGCGACGCTGACCGGTGCGCCGAGCAGCTCCGAGAGCAGCCTCTGCGCCTCTTCGCGCCGCGGCGAGAACTTCGGGCGGTTGCCGATGAGCTGCACCGAGACGTTGCCGATGGCGAAGCCGGCGGCCTCCACCAGCTCGCGGGTCGCGCGGAGGAAGACCTCGCCGTGGGCGTCCGCGAAGCGCGGGTGGGTCGTGCCGAAGCGGGAGCCGATGTCGCCGAGACCCGCCGCCGCCAGGAGCGCGTCGCAGATCGCGTGGGCGACCGGGTCGCCGTCGCTGTGCCCGGACAGGCCCCGCTCCCCCGGCCAGTGGAGCCCGGCGAGCCAGAGCGGCGACGCGTCGTCGAACGCGTGCACGTCCGTGCCGATGCCGACGCGCGGCACGACGACGGCGGGCGGCGGTGCGAGCACCTGCTCGGCGCGGGCCAGGTCCCAGGGGGTGGTGATCTTGAAGGCGAGCGGGTCGCCGGCGACGACGATCGAGGGACCGCCGCGCGAGGCGAGGAGCGCCGCGTCGTCGGTGAAGTCCTCCTCCGCCGAGGCGTAGGCCTCGTCGAGGAGCGCGCGCGGGAAGCCCTGCGGCGTCTGCACCGCGGCGAGCTCGGAGCGGTCCACCGTGCCGAGGATCCCGCCGTCGGCGCGGATGCGCTTGATCGTGTCGGTGACCGGCAGACCCGGGATCACTCCGCCGCCCGTCTCCCGGACCGCCGCGATCACCCGCTCGAACTGGTCGACGGGCGTGAGGGCGCGGGCGGCGTCGTGCACGAGCACCGTCTCGACGGCCGGGCCGAGCGCCCGGAGCCCTCGAGCGACTGACTCCTGGCGGCTGGCGCCTCCGGCGACGACGCTGACGGAGCCGTCCGGGGCTCCGGCGGCGTGCGTCAGAGCGGCCGTCTCCTCGAGGAGGGCGGCGGGAGCCACGACGACGATCTGGACCGGCTCCGCGAGCAGCAGCACCGTGCGCAGGCTGCGCTCGAGGATCGTCCTCCCCGCGCAGTCGACGTAGGCCTTGGCGCGCTCGCGGCCGAGCCTCGTGCCGCTGCCGGCGGCGACGACGACGACGGCCGCGGTCGGCGCGCCGGCCGGACCGTTCAGGATGCGAGGACCTCGTCGAGGAGCACGGAGGCGGCGTCCTCGTCGGTCTTCTCGGCCAGGGCGAGCTCGGAGACGAGGATCTGGCGGGCCTTGGCGAGCATGCTCTTCTCCCCCGCCGAGAGGCCGCGGTCGCGGTCGCGGCGGGTGAGGTCGCGGACGACCTCGGAGACCTTGACGACGTCTCCGGACCCGAGCTTCTCGAGGTTGGCCTTGTAGCGGCGCGACCAGTTGGTCGGCTCCTCGACGACCTCGGCGCGCAGGACCTCGAACACGCGCTCGACGCCCTCGCGGCCGATGACGTCGCGGACGCCGACCAGGTCGACGTTGTCGGCGGGCACCTCGATGACGAGGTCGCCCTGCGCGACGCGGAGCTTCAGGTACGTCTTCTCCTGGCCCTTGATCGTCCGGGTCTTCACCTCGGCGATCGTGGCGGCTCCGTGATGGGGGTAGACGACCGTCTCTCCGACCTCGAACTGCATGCGACGTCCTTTCAGCGGCGGACAGATTACCATGCGCGCCGAGCGGGAAGGGAGTCCGGACGGGCGGAGCCGCGGTGCTCGCTACGCTAGCCTGGTGTCGGCTCGTGCACAGTGAAGTCGCCCTGTCCGGGGCGAGCGGGGCCGACGATCTGGAGGTTCCTGTGAAGGCGCGTATCGCTGCATCCGTCGTTCTCGCGGTCGGCGTCGCCCTCGCTACCGCCGGCTGCAACCTCGTCGCCCCGCAGGCGACGCGCAAGATCTACGACCCGAGCGACGGAGTCGGCGCGACGATCGGCGATCTCGCCATCCGCAACGCGATGATCGTCTCGGACGACGGCGAGGCCGGCACCCTGATCGTGACGCTCGTGAACTCCACCGATGAGGCGCTGAGCGTCGAGGTGCAGTACGAGGGCTCCGCGGGCCGCACCAGCGACACCGTCGACGCCGTCCCCGGCCGTACCGAGGTCCGCCCCGACAGCACCGAGGCCGTCCAGATGGACGACATCGACACAATCCCCGGCGGCCTGCTCCCCGTCTACTTCCAGTACGGCTCCGAGCAGGGCAAGGAGCTCCTCGTCCCCGTCCTGACGAACGCCCTCGAGGCCTACTCGACGCTGACCCCCGCGCCCTCCGCGACGCCGACCGTCACCCCGACGGCCGACCCCGCCCGGACCGCGCTCCCCACTCCGACCGCCGAGCCCGGCGTCGACGCTCCCACCGCGGAGTAGCCCCCTCCGCCCTCGAGGGCCGTCCACCCCGGTGGGCGGCCCTTCGTCGTCCCCGCAGTTCTCGACACACCCGCTCGGCCAACCACTCACCACCAGGCGGGCGACGTCCGGCTGCGCGGGTCTCGATACGCCGACCACTCGAGCACCACGCCCTGAGCGACGCCCCCGCCCGGCTCGTCGCGAAGCGACGGCCCCACCCTCGACGGCTCGTCGTGCAGCGACGGCCCCACCCCGCGGCTCGTCGCGAAGCGACGGCCCCACCCTCGACGGCTCGTCGCGCAGCGACGGCCCCACCCCGCGGCTCGTCGCGCAGCGGCGGCCCCGCACCTCACCCCTCCAGTACAGGGTTGATCGCGGGTCTTGGCGGGGTGAGCTGCAAGGCGGAGGAGGGCGCGATACCAGCGGTATCGCAACCGACGACAACGCCGCAGATCGCCCCGCCAGGGCCCGCGATCAAGCGTCGAAGCGGTAGCCGAGGCCGCGGACAGTAACCAGGAGCACCGGCTCCTTCGGCGTCTTCTCGATCTTCGAGCGGATGCGCTTGACGTGGACGTCGAGGGTCTTCGTGTCGCCGAAGTAGTCGCTCCCCCAGACGCGGTCGATGAGCTGGCCGCGGGTGAGGACGCGGCCCGCGTTGCGGAGGAGCATCTCGAGGAGCTCGAACTCCTTGAGGGGCATCGGGGTCTCGACGCCGTCGACTTCGACCGTGTGGCGTTCGATGTCCATGCGGACGGGGCCCGCGACGACGATCCGCTCCTCGCCGGGCTCCTCGGTGCGGCGTCGGAGGACGGCGCGGATGCGGGCGAGCAGTTCGCGGGTGGAGTAGGGCTTGGTGACGTAGTCGTCCGCGCCGAGCTCCAGGCCGACGACGATGTCCACTTCGGAGTCCTTGGCGGTGACCATGATGATCGGGACGGAGGAGCGGGTGCGGATCTCGCGGCAGACCTCGGTGCCGGGCATGCCGGGCAGCATGAGGTCGAGGAGGATCAGGTCGTAGTCGCCCTCGTCGAAGGCGGCGACGGCGCGGTTGCCGTCCTCGGCGACGGTGACGTCGTAGCCCTCGCGTTCGAGCAGGTAGCTGAGGGGCTCGCTGAGGGCGCTCTCGTCCTCGACGAGCAGGATGCTGGTCACGCGTGTTCTCCTATCGGGGCGGTCGCCGCGAAGGGCGTCCGGGCGGGGTCGGCTTCGGGGAGCCGGATGGTGAAGGTGGAGCCGCGGCCGGGCTTGGACCAGACGCGGACGTCGCCGCCGTGGTTCTGCACGGCGTGCTTGACGATGCTGAGGCCGAGGCCGGTGCCGCCGGTGTGGCGGGAGCGGGCCTGGTCGACGCGGTAGAAGCGCTCGAACACCCGGTCGAGGTCCTCCTCCGGGATGCCGATGCCCTGGTCGGTGACGGCGATCTCGACGACTCCGCCGGTGGAGCGGACGCCGATGCCCACGCGGGAGCCTGCGGGCGAGTACTGGATGGCGTTGGCGAGGAGGTTGTGCAGCGCCGAGACGAGCATCTTCTCCTGCCCCACGACGTAGGCCTTCTTCATCCCGCCCTTGACCAGGGTGACGTCGTGCGACTCCGCCATGACGTGGGTGGTCTCGAGCGCCGCCGTGACGACGTCGTCGACGCGGATGATCTCGGCGGAGCCGGCGACGTCGGCGGCCTGGAGGCGGGAGAGCTCGATGATCTCGCGCGTGATCTTCGCGAGGCGGTGCGACTCCTGGGTCAGCCGGTGCGCGAAGCGGCGCACCTGCTGGGGGTCGTCGGCGGCGGAGTCGAGGGCCTCGGCGAGCAGGCCGACGGCGCCGATCGGGGTCTTCAGCTCGTGGGAGATGTTGGCGACGAAGTCCCGGCGGACGGCCTCGAGCCGGCGCGCCTCGGTGTGGTCCTCGGCGATGACGAGGACGTAGCGGGAGCCGAGGCGGGTCGCGTGGACGACGAGCGTCACGGCGGCGTCGGAGAGCGGGCTGGTCGCGAGCTCGAGGTCCTGGACGATGTCGTCGCCGAAGCGGCGGACGCGGTCGACGATGGCGGCGAGGTCGGGGTGGAGCAGCGTGTCCTGCGAGACCAGGCCGAGCGCGACGGCGCGGGTGGACGCCTTCAGCACGTTGTGAGACGGGTCGGTCACGAAGGCGGGCGAGCCGACGGCGTCGATGATCGCCTCGATCCCCTCGGGGAGCCCGACCGAGATCACGTCCTGCGCGATGCGGCCCTGGCGGGCGGCGAGCGTGAGCACGGTCGTCAGAAGGATCCCGATCGCGACACCGAGAACGAGCGACAGAACCACGATCAAGCCCGAATCCACGGACCCAGGCTAACCATCCACCGGGCGTCCCCCTACCGGACTCCCGTCGATCCTCCGGGGGTCGAGTACTGTTCAAACGCCCGGCACCGTCCGTTAACCTGCCGTGGTCATCATGACTGCGCCTGCGCCCACGGAGTGCAGTCGCAGCGGCGTGCGAGGTGCTCGCCGCAGATCCGGCGCCGTCGTCCGCGCGCGCCGTAGAGAGGGTCGAACACAGATGCGCGAAGTTTTCCAGCAGGAGCTGGCCGAGGTCCAGGAACGACTCGTCGAGATCTCCGGACTCGTCGAGATCGCCATCGAGAAGGCGACCCAGGCGTTCAACCACTCCGACGTCACCCTCGCGGAGGAGGTCATCGCGAGCGACGCGCGCATCGACGAGCTGGCCATCAGCCTCGACGAGCTCGCGATCGACATCCTCGCCCGGCAGAACCCGGTCGCCCGCGACCTGCGGATCGTCGTCTCGGCGCTGCGCATCAGCGCGTCGCTCGAGCGGATGGGCGACATCGCCGAGCACATCGCCCAGCTCTCGCGCTACCGCTTCCCCGACAAGGTGGTCCCCAAGAGCCTGCGTCCGACGTTCGTCGAGATGGGCCGCCTCGACGTGGTCGTAGCACACAAGCTGACCGACCTGCTCCGCTCGCAGGACCCGCGCATCGCCGAGGAGATCCGCGACGAGGACGACAAGATCGACGAGCTGCACGTCAGCGTCTTCGACAAGGTGCTCAGCGAGGCGTGGAAGGGCCAGGCCGCCGACACCGTCGACGCGACCCTCGCCAGCCGCTACCACGAGCGCTTCGCCGACCACGCCGTGTCGATCGCCAAGAAGGTCCAGTACCTGATCTCGGGCGACTACTCCTAGTCGACACCTCGGGCTCCGGCCCGTCTCACCGTCCGGCCCGCAGGAACGAGCGTCTCCTGCGGGCCGGACGTGTCCGTGCGCTCCGCCTCCGGGGCTACGGGAACGGCCCGCCGGAGTCGAGGACTCGGGCGGGCCGTTCGCGCGTGCGGGGCGGTGCTACTTCTTGGCGCCCTGGGCGGCGACGGCGGCGGCACCGGCGGCCGCGGCCTCGGGGTCGAGGTAGCGCGCCTCGCCGATGGGCTCGAAGTCCTCGTTCAGCTCGTAGACGAGCGGGATCCCGGTCGGGATGTTGAGCTCCGCGATGTCCGAGTCCGAGATGCCGTCGAGGGTCTTCACCAGCGCGCGGAGGGAGTTGCCGTGCGCGGTGATCATGACGGTCTTGCCCGAGGCGAGGTCCGGCTTGATGTCGGACTCCCAGTACGGGAGCATCCGCTCGATCACGAGCTTCAGCGACTCGGTGCGGGGCAGGGCGTCGCCGAGGTCGGCGTAGCGCTCGTCGTGCGCCTGCGAGTACTGGTCGTCGTCGTCGAGCGGGGGCGGCGGCACGTCGAAGGAGCGGCGCCAGGTCTGGAACTGCTCGGGGCCGTACTCGGCGAGGGTCTGCGCCTTGTCCTTGCCCTGCAGGGCGCCGTAGTGGCGCTCGTTGAGGCGCCAGGAGCGCTTGACGTCGATCCACAGGCGGTCGGCGACCTCGAGGGCGATGTTGGCGGTCTGGATCGCACGCGTCTGGCGCGACGTGTAGACGATGTCGGGGTGCAGGCCCGCCTCGGTCAGCAGCTCGCCGGCGCGGGTGGCCTCCGCGACTCCCTGCTCGGTCAGGCGCACGTCGACCCAGCCGGTGAAGAGGTTCTTCTGGTTCCACTCGCTGTTGCCGTGGCGCACGAGGATGAGGGTGTAGGTCTCGGACATGCGTCCAGCTTAGAGGCGGCCCCCTCGCCCGCGGATACGCTGGAGAGCATGCCCATCGGAGCCGTCACCCGCGGAACGACGGGCACGAACCGCCTCCGCCGGGTCGACCGCCGGCTCGCCGAGCTGCCCGTCCTGCGCAGCACCGCCTCCCCGCTCGTCGTCGATCTCGGCTTCGGGGCGAGCGCGGTCACCACGCTCGAGCTGCACCGCCGGCTCGTCCGGGCCGCGCCCGACGTCGAGGTGCTCGGCCTCGAGATCGAGCCCGCACGGGTCGACACCGCTCGGCGCCAGCTCGCCCGGGTGAGGGAGGGCGGCACGCCGTTCCCCGCGGACGCGCGCGTGCGCTTCGAGCGCGGCGGCTTCGAGGTGCCCCTGCCCGCGGGGCGGCGGGCGGGCGTCATCCGCGCCTTCAACGTGCTCCGCCAGTACGACGAGGACGCGGTGGAGGGAGCCTGGGCGACGATGACGGACCGTCTGCAGCCCGACGGCGTCCTGGTCGAGGGCACCTGCGACGAGATCGGCCGCATCTGCACCTGGATCGAGGTCGGCCGGGAGGGCCCGCGCTCGCTGACCCTCTCGCTCCGGCTCGCGGCGACCCCCTCGCCGATGACGGCGGCCGAGCGCCTGCCGAAGGCCCTCATCCACCGCAACGTGCCCGGCGAGGGCGTGCACGCCTTCCTCTCCTCCCTCGAGCGGGCGTGGACGCTGAACGCCCCTCTCGCCGTCTACGGTCCGGGTCAGCGCTGGATCGCGGCGGTCCGGGACCTCCGGCCGGAGTGGCCGGTCCTCGGCGGGCCGCGGCGCTGGCGCCTGGGCGAGGTGACGGTCGCGTGGGAGGCGGTCGCCCCCTCCTCCTGAGCGCCCGACTGAGCACCGGACCTCCTGAGCCCTAGGCGAGCGGGGGCAGGGCGGCCCGCGCCTCGGCGGGAGCGGCGCCGGTCGCCGTGAGCAGGTCGACGACGAGCGGGCGGAGCAGGACGAGCACCGTCTTCTCGGCGAGGCGCGCCTCCGGGATCAGCCGCTGGGGGTCGAGCGTGGTCGCGAGCAGCACGATGTCCTGACGCGCCAGGGCGAGCACCGACGGATCGGCGACCGCGCGGCCGAGCAGCGCGATGCCCGGGCCGAGGGCGGCGACCGCTCCGGCGAGCTCCGGCCGCGGGGCGCCGTCCCGGACGAGGAAGTCGGTGCGGCGCGCGACGATGCGCAGGTTGCGGGTCGCGAGGTCCAGCGCGGACAGCATCACGGCCTGGCGGGAGAGCTCGCCGCGGTGCCGGCGGACGAACGGCGAGATCCGGGCGACGCCGGTCGCGGAGTCGAGCGCCGCGGTCCAGCCGTCGATGACCGGCTGCGTCCCGCGGATCCGCTCGAGGGCTGCGGTGGACGCCGAGGAGTCGCCCCGGCGGAGCGCCTCGGCCAGCTCCTCCACGGTCCGGCTGAGCGCGGTGAGGAGCCGGTGCGCCTCGGCCCGCGCTGTGCGCAGCGGCGGGCGGGGCACGATCGCCGTGCAGAGCAGCGCCGCGAGCCCGCCGATCAGGCCGTCGACGCTCCGGGTGAAGACGCCTCCGTCCGGCGCAGGGAGGACCATCACCAGCATCGCCTGGGTCCCGGCGGCCACCGCGAACCCCGGCGAGGGCGAGAGGGCCCGGCCGAGCGTGAAGACGATCGCGAGGACGACGGCGAGCTGCCAGACGCCGCTCCCCCACAGCAGGAGCAGGACCTCGCTGGCCGTGATGCCGATGAGCATCCCCGTCGCTGTCTCGGCCACCTGCTTGGGGCGGGTGTCGCGCGCGATGCCGAGGCTCGAGATCGTGGCCGTCAGCGCCAGCACCGGCGCGGGGTGCCCGAGGAGGAAGTGCGCGACGGAGTAGGCGAGGGTCGCCGCGAGCACGATCTGCAGCACGGCGGGGAGCGACGCCCCCGCGCGGGCGAGGGCGCGCGCGGGACTCAGCTCGGGGGTCCGGACGAGACCGCGCAGCCGCTCGGCCGCCCGGCCCCGCTCGGCGGGACGTGCGGCCACCACGGCGTGGCCTACCTGGTCGTCGCCCCGAGGCGGGGCAGGCGGGGCACTCCCGCCTCCGCTCCGGCTCCGGGCGGGACCACGACCTCCTGGGCCGCGGCCACGCGCGAGTCGCCGGCCAGCACGGTCAGCTCGAGGTCCACCGGGACGCTCCGCTTGACGACCGCGAGGGCGACCGGTCCGTCCTCGTAGTGCCAGGCGCTGGAGGTGACCGTGCCGACCTCGACCGGCTCGCCGCCCTTGAGCGCCGTGACGACGTCGCCGTGGGCGGGGAGGACCGAGTCGGAGCCGTCGAGCTGCAGCAGGACCAGGCGCCGCGGCGGGTGCCCGAGGTTGTGCACCTTCGCCACCGTCTCCTGGCCCCGGTAGCAGCCCTTGGCGAGATGCACGCTCGAGCGGAGGAGGTCGAGCTCGTGCGGGATGGACCGCTCGTCGACCTCCGTCGCGTGGCGCGGGCGCCAGGCGGCGATGCGCAGGGCCTCGAGGGCGTCGACCCCGGCGAGGGCCACTCCCACCCCGACGGCCGTCTCCGCGAGGGCCTCGAGGGCCGCTCGCGGGACCAGGACCTCGCGGAGCTCCCAGGAGGCCCCGGGGTGCTCTGTGGTCAGCGCGTACTGCCAGCCGCCCGGCTGGACCAGCGACCACGGGTCGCTCCAGACGACGGGCTCCTCGGCCAGGGACAGGGCGAGCGTCAGGGCCGGCCCGTCGCCGAGGACGGCGAGGGTCGCGAAGTCGTCGGTGCGGTCGGCGACCTCGACGCGGAGCATGAAGCGCATCCGGTCGAGCCAGGCGGCCAGGCCGGCCGTCTCGTCGCGGTCGAGCAGGAGCCAGGCGGTCTCGCCGTCGTCGACGAGGCGGATGACGTGCTCGATCCGGCCGGTCGGGTCGAGCAGGAGCGTCTCGGCGGACGCGCCGGGAGCGAGGCGCGAGACGGCCTGGCTGGTAAGCGAGTCGATCCAGGTGAGGCGGTCCGGCCCCGTGACGGTCACGACGCCGCGGCCGGAGAGGTCGACGAGCGCGGTGCCCGCGGCGAGAGCGCGCTGCTCGCGGAAGGGCTCGCCGTAGTGGGCGGCGACGCCGGGCTCGGCGGCGCTCGTCGTCGCGACGGCGCCCGGGGCGGCCAGGAGCGGGGAGGGCGCGTCAGTCGACACGGGCGAGCCGTCCGGAGGAGTGGGTCCGCAGGCCCTGGCCGAGCGCGGCGATGTCCCACGCCCAGAGCAGGTGGTCGTCGACCAGGCCGTAGAGGCGCGTGGCGGCGGCGTAGTCCTTCGCCGCGGCGGTGCGCATCACCGCGTCGGTCGCGAGGTCGATCCGCGGCCCCTTGACCTGACCGAGGTAGAGCTCGCTGACCCCGTCCGGGTGCACGAGCGAGACCTCGATGTCGAACCCGCCGGCGGCGTTGCGCAGAGTCTCGACGGACTCCGCGTCGGGGAAGGCGGGTGCGCCGCGGCCGGGCAGCATTCCCGGGCCGGCGTCGGAGTCGGTCAGAGCGCGGCTGAGGCGCCAGTAGCCGGTCTCGGTGACCAGCGGCCGGGGCGCCTCCTCGGCGCCCTCCTCGATCAGCCACGTGTAGGAGTTGTAGTTGAGGTACGGGAGGCCGTCGTAGCTGAAGCTGATGCGATGGCCGAACTCGGCCTGGACGGAGTCGTCGCCGATCGTGTAGTCGATGACGCCCGAGCCCTCCCAGACGCCGAGCAGCCAGGACAGGGGGACGAGCTCGGGCGGCAGGCCCGACGGAAGCGAGATCACTCGGGCTCCGGCGGCGGCTAGCGCTGGCCGCGGTAGAGCTTGTAGACGACCACGCCGGAGACCCACGCGATGGCGAGGGAGGCGAGCCCGAGCAGACCGAGGTAGAAGAGTTCCAGGGCGAGAAGCATGCGCTCATCCTACCCGCCGCCTCCGACGCCGGGGCGGGGCGGACGCGGCCGCTCAGGCGGTGCGGATCCGGGTGCTCGGGACAGGACGGCGCGACCGCTCAGGCGGGGAGGAGGAGGGCGATCCCGCTCGCAACCGCGACCACGGCCATCGCTCCGACGATGCTCGTCATCGCGCGGAGGAGGTACCCCTCGGCGCGGGCCACGGCGAGCTGCACCGCGAAGGTCGCGAGCACGCAGCCGCCGAACGTCAGCGCGAGCCAGAGCTGCCGGGACTCCGGAGCGGCGATCGCCAGAGTCAGCACGGAGCCCGCGAGTGCGAGCGCCCAGACGACTCCGATGCCCACCCGATCCCTGCCCATCCGACAATTGTGCCCCAGGCGGACGCCCCTCCCGGCCCGCCGCTAGTATTGCGGGCAGACCAGTTCTGGAGGATCCGTGGCGCAGTTGTTGATACTGACCTCGGCGGGAGGCGCCGAGGTGCTCCCCGCACTGGGGCTCCTCAGCCACCGGACCCGGCAGATCCCCGCGGAGCCCGCCCAGCTCGTGAACGCCCCGAGCTGCGATCTGATCCTGGTCGATGCGCGGCAGGACCTCGCCAGCGCCAAGTCGCTCTGCAAGATCCTCACGACCACGGGCATCAACGTCCCCCTCATCCTGATCCTCACGGAGGGCGGGCTCACGGCCGTCTCGGCCGACTGGGGCGTCAACGACGTCATCCTCGACTCGGCCGGCCCCGCCGAGGTCGACGCCCGCATCCGCCTGGTGATCGGCCGGCTGGCGCAGGAGCAGTCGACCTCGCGCATCCAGGCGTCGGGCGTCGTGATCGACGAGGCCAGCTACTCCGCCAAGGTGCACGGGCGCCCGCTCGACCTCACCTTCAAGGAGTTCGAGCTCCTCCGCTTCTTCGCCACGCACCCCTCGCGCGTCTTCACCCGCGAGCAGCTGCTGAGCGAGGTGTGGGGCTACGACTACTTCGGCGGCACCCGCACGGTCGACGTGCACGTGCGGCGCCTCCGCGCGAAGCTCGGCGACCTGGAGTCGCTGATCGGCACGGTCCGCAACGTCGGATACCGCTTCAACGTGTACGAAGAGGACAATGAGCGAGTCGCTCAACCTGTCCGTTGAGGATCTGGCCGATCCCGCGGTGGCGGCCGGCCTCGAGCACCTGATCGGGCGCGCCGCCTGGTTCGACCACCAGCCCCCCTTCAGCGACCAGACGCTCGTCGACGCCCGGGCCGGCTCGCGCACCCTCCTCGTGGGGCTGCGCGCGGACGTGGTCGTGGCGGCGGCGATCCTCGGGCAGGGCGAGCTGGAGTTCGTCGTCGATCCGGAGTGGCGCGGGGTCGGCTTCGGCACCGCGACCCTGGAGCAGGTCCTCGCGAGCGGCCGGACGGGCCTGCTCGCCTGGGCGCACGGCGACCACCCCGCCGCCCGGGCCCTCGCGGCCTCCCACGGCTTCGCACCGGTTCGCACCCTCCTGCACCTCGAGCTCGAGCCGCTCGCCGCTCCCGAGGTCCGCGTCCCCGAGGGCGTCGTCCTCTCGGACGCCCGCGACCTCGCTCCGGCCGAGTGGATCGCCCTGAACGCGCGGGTCTTCGCCGCGCACCCCGAGCAGGGGCGGATGACGGAGGAGGACCTGGCGGCCCGCCGCGCCGAGCCGTGGTTCGACGAGGGCGACTTCCTCCTGCTCCGCGACGCCGACGGCACGCTCCTCGGCTACGACTGGCTCAAGATCGAGCCCGGATCGACGACCGGCGAGATCTACGTCCTCGGGGTCGCCCCCGAGGCGGCCGGACGGGGACTCGGCCGCACCCTGCTGAACGCCGGGCTCGCGCGGATGCTCGAGCGCGGCTGCACCACGGCCGACCTCTACGTCGAGGCCGAGAACCGGTCGGCGGTGGCGCTCTACCGCTCGCTCGGGTTCACGGACGCCTCCGTCGACGTGCAGTACCTGCAGCGGGCCGCGCCGCTGCGCTGAGCCGGCACTCCTCCACAGGGCCTTCCCCGGCCCCGTTCATCCGGCATTCACGAGCGGCGGCGCGGAGCGGACGGACGCGGTGCCAGGATGGTCGCATGGACGGCGACAACCTGCTTCTCGAAGACGGTCTCAGCGATGACCTCGACGACGACTTCGACGACGAGGAGGAGCACTCGGACCCGCTCCTCCCCGACAACCGCTACCTCGACCGGGAGCTGAGCTGGCTGGCGTTCAACCAGCGCGTGCTCGAGCTCGCGGAGGATCCGCTGGTTCCGGCGCTCGAGCGGGCGAACTTCCTCGCGATCTTCTCGTCCAACCTCGACGAGTTCTTCATGGTCCGGGTCGCCGGCCTCAAGCGCCGCATCCTCACGGGGCTCGCCCTGCCGACGAACATCGGGCGCGTGCCGGTCGACGTGCTGACCGACATCTCGGAGAAGGCGCACCTGCTGCAGCAGCGCCACTCCCGAGCGTTCAAGGAGCTCGTCGAGCCCGCCCTGCGCGACGGCGGCATCGACCTCGTCCGCTGGGACGAGCTGAGCGACGCCGAGCGCACCGTGCTGGACGACTACTTCTCGGCCCAGGTGTTCCCGGTGCTGATGCCGCTCGCGGTCGACCCGGCGCACCCGTTCCCCTACATCTCCGGCCTCTCGCTCAACCTCTCGGTGCGGGTGCGGAACCCGAAGACGCAGAAGGTCGAGTTCGCGCGCCTCAAGGTGCCGCAGATGCTCCCCCGCTTCGTGCGGATCGCCGGCGTCGCGGCGCCGGGCGAGCCGATGCGGTTCATCTCGCTCGAGGACCTGATCGCCAACCAGCTGGACGACCTGTTCCCCGGCATGGAGATCCTCGACCACCACGTGTTCCGGGTGACGCGCAACGAGGACGTCGAGGTCGACGAGGACGAGACCGAGAACCTGATCAAGGCCCTCGAGAAGGAGCTGCTGCGCCGCCGGTTCGGCCCGCCCATCCGCCTCGAGGTCACCGACGACATGGACGACGAGACGCTGGGCCTGCTGGTCCGCGAGCTCGACATCACGACGCAGGAGGTCTACAAGCTCCCGGCCCCGCTCGACCTCAGCGGGCTCTTCAGCCTGCAGAAGATCGACCGCCCGGACCTGAAGTACCCCAACCACGTCCCGACGACGGCGGTGCAGCTCTCGCCCAGCGAGCCCAACCAGCGGCAGGACGTCTTCAAGGCGGTCTCCCGTGGCGACGTGCTCCTGCACCACCCCTACGAGTCCTTCGCGACGAGCGTGCAGTCGTTCCTCGAGCAGGCGGCGGCCGATCCGGACGTGCTCGCGATCAAGCAGACGCTCTACCGCACCTCCGGCGACTCCCCCATCGTCGAGGCGCTCATCGACGCGGCCGAGTCGGGGAAGCAGGTGCTCGCCCTGGTCGAGATCAAGGCGCGCTTCGACGAGCAGGCGAACATCTCGTGGGCGCGCAAGCTCGAGAAGGCGGGCGTGCACGTGGTCTACGGGCTCGTCGGGCTGAAGACCCACTGCAAGCTCGCGCTCGTCATCCGCCAGGAGAAGGGCGGAGTGCTCCGCCACTACTCCCACATCGGCACCGGCAACTACAACCCGAAGACCTCGCGCATCTACGAGGACCTCGGACTCCTGACGGCCGACCCCGAGGTCGGCAAGGACCTCACGCGCCTGTTCAACGAGCTCTCGGGCTACGCGATCGAGAAGAAGTTCAAGCGCCTGCTCGTCGCGCCGCGCCACCTCCGGAAGGGCCTGCTCAAGCGGATCGCCGCCGAGACCGAGAACGCCCGCGCGGGGCGGCCCTCGGGCATCCGGATCAAGGTCAACTCGATCGTCGACGAGTCCGTGATCGACGCGCTCTACCGCGCCAGCCAGGCCGGCGTGCCGGTCGACGTCTGGGTGCGCGGCATCTGCGGGCTGAAGCCCGGCCAGGAGGGGCTCTCCGAGACCATCCGCGTGCGCTCGATCCTCGGCCGCTACCTCGAGCACTCCCGCATCTTCAGCTTCGTCAACGGCGGCGAGCCGGACGTCTTCATCGGCAGCGCCGACATGATGCACCGCAACCTCGACCGCCGCGTCGAGGCTCTGGTGCGGATCGTCGAGCCGGCGCACCTCAGCGAGATCGACGACATGTTCGAGCGGGCGATGGACGAGCGGACCGCCTCCTGGTGGCTCGGCCCGGACGGCGACTGGACGCGGCACCACCTCGACGAGGAGGGCGCTCCGCTCGCCGACCTCCAGAACCAGCTGATGCAGCACATCACCCATCGCAAGCGCGCGGCGACACGGTCCGCCAACCGGGCCTCCAGCCGCTGACGCCCGTGACGGGCACCGTCTACGCAGCAGGAGCGGTGTGCTGGCGGATCATCGAGGGCCGCCCGCACATCCTCGTGATCCACCGGCCGCACCGCCGGGACGTCAGCCTGCCCAAGGGCAAGGTCGACGCGGGCGAGTCCCTCCCGGAGACCGCGGTCCGCGAGATCCGCGAGGAGACCGGGCTCTCGGTGGCGCTCGGGGTGCCGCTGGGGTGCACCGAGTACACGCTGCCGAGCGGGCGCCCGAAGGCCGTCTACTACTGGGCGGCGCAGGTGACCGAGAAGGCCGTCCTGGCGTCCGACTTCCTCCCGAACGACGAGGTCGAGGCGCTCGAGTGGGTGACGCTCAAGCGGGCCCGGAGCTACCTGACCTATCCGCACGACGTGACGATCGTCGACGAGTTCGCCCGGATAGCCGCACGCGGTGCGCTCGAGACCTTCGCGATCGTGGTCCTGCGGCACGCGAAGGCGGTGCCCGCCTCCTCCTGGGACGGCCGCGACTCCACCCGCCGCCTCACCGGGCGCGGCCGGGTCGAGGCCGCTGCCGCCGCTCAGGCCGTGGCCGCCTGGCGCCCGCGCCGCCTCGTCTCGAGCACCGCCAAGCGCTGCCGGTCGACCATCGCCCCGCTGTCCGGTCTGGTCAGGAAGCCGGTCAAGCTGCGCGACGACCTCAGCCAGGAGGCGCACGAGCAGGGCACCGCCGACGTCCGCGCCCTGGTCGGCAAGCGGGTCCGCGCCCGCCGCACCGCCGTCCTCTGCAGCCACCGGCCGGTGATCCCCGAGATCCTGCGCGAGATCGCCCTCGCCACGGCGACCCCTCTCGGCGCCTACCTCGACGAGGCGGCAGCGCTGCCGACCGGGGGCTTCGCCGTGGTGCACCTCTCCACCGGTCATCCCGGATCCGGCATCGTAGCGATCGAGACGCACACGCCGCTGGCCTGACCGCCCGGGCGCGCTGCGTGACCGGCTCGACGGGTCCGTCCGCACCAAGCCGGTCGCGCCGCCGGGACCCGCCGGACGCACCGCGCCTTCCCCGCCGCCCCGTCGCTCCGCAATCCCCGAGGCGGACCCGTTCACCGCGCGTTCACCGAGCGGTCGGTGCCAGGACACGACCCCTCCGTACTCTCGCTCGCGGGCTGCACCAGGCCCTGTTCTGTTTTCCACGCTTTCCTACCCGAAAGGGATACTTGTGAGATTCTCGCGTCTCGGCCAGGCGGCCGTCGTCGCCGCCGTCGCAGCGATCACGCTGACCTCCTGCGCTGCCAACGAGGCACCGGCCGCAGGCGGCAGCTCCGGCTCCGCCACCACCTCCACGCTCTCCGGCACCATCACCGGGATCGGCTCGTCCGCTCAGGGCACCGCGCAGACCACCTGGGCCGCCGCGTTCCAGACCGCGAACCCCGAGGTCACGGTCAACTACGACCCGCAGGGCTCCGGCGCCGGCCGCACCAACTTCATCGACGGCGCCGCCGACTACGCCGGCTCCGACTCCGCGCTCAAGGACGAGGAGCTCGCAGGCACCTTCGCCGCCTGCGCCCCCGACACCAAGGCGATCGACCTCCCGGTCTACATCTCGCCGATCGCGGTCATCTTCAACGTGGAGGGCGTCGACGAGCTCAAGCTCGACGCGGCCACCATCGCTGGCATCTTCAAGGGCACCATCACCTCCTGGGACGCCCCGGAGATCAAGGCCCTGAACCCCGACGCGACCCTCCCGTCGGCGAACATCACCTCCGTGCACCGCTCGGACGACTCGGGCACCACGCAGAACTTCACCGACTATCTCGCGGCCACCGCGAGCGACGTCTGGGACGCTCCCGCCGCGCAGACCTTCCCGTACCAGAGCGGTGACGGCGCCAAGGGCACCTCGGGTGTCGTCGACGCGGTCAAGAACGGCACCAACACGATCGGCTACGCCGACGAGTCCGGCGCCCAGGGCATGGACATGGCCCAGCTGAAGGTCGGCGACGCGTTCTCGACCATCTCGGCCGACGGAGCCGCGGCGGTCGTCGCCGCCTCGCCCATCGCCGACGGCCGCGAGGACAACGACCTCGCGATCAAGATCGACCGCACCGGCACCGAGGCGGACGCCTGGCCGATGGTCCTGGTCAGCTACCTCATCGTGTGCCAGGAGTACGCGGACGCCGACAAGGGCGAGGTCGTCAAGTCCTTCGCCTCCTACGTCGCGAGCGAGGAGGGCCAGGAGGCCGCCGCCGCTCAGGCCGGCTCCGCTCCCCTGAGCTCCGAGCTCGCCTCGACCGTCGCCACCGCGATCGAGTCGATCAAGTAGTCCCACCGGCAGGGCCCGTCTCGCAGCACGATCCGCGGGACGGGCCCCGCCTGTGCCGGGCTCCACCCACCGGACGCCCCTCCGAGCCCTAGCATCTCCCTGTGCGCCCCGCCGAACCCCCTCGTCTGAAGAGAGTCCCCTGGAATGGCAACTGAGACCGTCGTCCGCCCGAAGGCGAAGGTGCGTGTCGGAGATCGGGTCTTCTCGATCTCGACCGTCGCCGCCGGCTCCCTCATCCTCCTCGTCCTCGCCGCCGTCGCGATCTTCCTCATCGCGCAGTCGATCCCCGCGTTCACCGCGCCGGCCGGCAGCCTCCCCGGCGACGCGACGAGCTTCTGGGCCTACGTCGGCCCCCTGGTGTTCGGCACGGTCTGGTCGGCGGTGATCGCCCTGGTGATCGCCCTGCCGCTCTCGATCGCGATCGCCCTCTTCATCTCGCACTACGCGCCGCGCCGCATCGCGATGGCCCTCGGCTACGTGGTCGACCTCCTCGCCGCCGTCCCCTCGGTGGTCTTCGGCCTCTGGGGCGCGACCGTGCTGGCGCCGATGGTGCAGCCCTTCTACCTCTTCCTCAACGTGAACATCGGCTGGTTCCCGCTCTTCGGCGGCCAGGCGTCGGGCACCGGCAAGACGATCCTCACCGCCTCGGTGGTGCTGGCCGTCATGGTCATCCCGATCATCACCGCGGTCTGCCGCGAGATCTTCCTCCAGGCCCCGCGCCTGCACGAGGAGGCGGCGCTCGCGCTCGGCGCGACCCGCTGGGAGATGATCCGCATGGCCGTCCTGCCCTTCGGCGCCCCGGGCATCGTCTCGGCCGCCATGCTCGGCCTCGGCCGGGCCCTCGGCGAGACGCTCGCCGTCGCGATGGTGCTCTCGCCCGCGACGGTCGTCTCCTTCCTCCTGCTCACCTCGCAGAACTCGAACACCATCGCCGCGAACATCGCGCTGCAGTTCCCGGAGGCGAGCGGAGTCGGCGTCAACGTCCTCGTCGCCTCGGGCCTCATCCTCTTCGTCATCACCCTCGTCGTGAACTCGGTCGCGCGGTTCATCGTCAACCGCCGCAAGGCCTTCTCGGGAGCCAACTGATGTCCGCCGCCACCTCGTCGATGCCCTTCTCGCTGCAGGCGGGCAAGCTGCCCAAGGGCACCCCCTGGATGCTGCTCGTCGGCAGCTGGGTCGTGTTCGCCGCCGTCTTCCTGATCCTCCAGGCGGCCGGCATGATGAACGACTTCAGCCTCGTCGGCGCGATCTTCTGGGGCACCGTCCTCTTCGACGTCGCCATCTACGTGGTCTCGCGCCTGGTCGAGGGCGGCCGCAAGGCTGTCGACCGCCTCGTGACCTCGCTGGTCGCGACCGCGTTCATCATCGCGCTGCTCCCGCTGATCTCCCTGCTCTACACGGTCGTCTCCAACGGAGTCGCGCGGTTCGATCCGCTCTTCTTCTCCTCGTCGATGCGCAACGTCATCGACGCGGGCGGCGGCGCCCTCCACGCGATCATCGGCACGCTCGAGATCACGGCCATGGCCGCGCTGATCTCGGTGCCGATCGGCCTGCTCACCTCGATCTACCTCGTCGAGTACGGCCGCGGCCACCTCGCCCGGGCGATCACCTTCTTCGTCGACGTGATGACGGGCATCCCCTCCATCGTCGCGGGCCTGTTCGCCTACGCGCTCTTCGCGCTGCTCCTCGGCCCCGGCGTCCGGATGGGCTTCGCCGGCTCGATCGCCCTCGCCGTGCTGATGATCCCCGTGGTCGTCCGCTCGTCGGAGGAGATGCTGAAGCTGGTCCCGAACGAGCTGCGCGAGGCGTCCTACGCCCTCGGCGTGCCGAAGTGGCTGACCATCGTCAAGATCGTGCTGCCGACCTCCATCGCCGGCATCACGACGGGCATCACCCTCGCGATCGCCCGCGTCATCGGCGAGACCGCCCCGCTGCTCATCGTCGCCGGCTTCACCGCGTCGATGAACTACGACCTCTTCAGCGAGCGGATGATGACCCTCCCGGTCTTCGTCTACACGCAGTACGCGAACCAGGGCCCCGACGCCGAGGCGTTCCTCAACCGGGCCTGGACCGGCGCGCTGGCCCTCATCCTGATCGTCATGGCGCTGAACCTGGTCGCCCGCCTGATCGCGAAGATCTTCGCCCCCAAGCTCGGCCGCTGACACCCACCACTCGGCTCCGGCCGGAATCCCCGAAGGAAGCAATGTCCAAGCGCATCGAGGTCAACGACCTCAACGTCTACTACAGCCAGTTCCTCGCGGTGGAGGGCGTCTCGCTCGCCATCGAGCCCCGCACGGTCACCGCCTTCATCGGCCCGTCCGGCTGCGGCAAGTCGACCTTCCTCCGCACGCTCAACCGCATGCACGAGGTCATCCCCGGCGCGCACGTCGAGGGCGAGGTCCTGATCGACGGCAACAACCTGTACGGCCCGGGCGTCGACCCGGTGCAGGTCCGCCGGCAGGTGGGCATGGTCTTCCAGCGCCCCAACCCGTTCCCGACGATGTCCATCCGGGACAACGTGCTGGCCGGCGTGAAGCTCAACAACCGCCGCATCTCGAAGTCGGACGCGGACGCGCTCGTCGAGCGCTCGCTCCAGGGCGCGAACCTCTGGAACGAGGTGAAGGACCGCCTCGACAAGCCGGGCTCCGGTCTCTCCGGCGGCCAGCAGCAGCGTCTGTGCATCGCCCGCGCGATCGCCGTCTCCCCCGACGTCCTCCTGATGGACGAGCCCTGCTCCGCCCTCGACCCGATCTCGACCCTCGCGATCGAGGACCTCATCGAGGAGCTCAAGAACGACTACACGATCGTCATCGTGACCCACAACATGCAGCAGGCCTCGCGCGTCTCGGACCGCACCGCGTTCTTCAACATCGCGGGCACCGGCAAGCCGGGCAAGCTCATCGAGTACGACGACACCGCGACGATGTTCTCGCGGCCGTCCGTCCAGGCGACCGAGGACTACGTCTCGGGCCGCTTCGGCTGATCCGCCCCAGACGAGAGCGAGCCGCGTCCCTCCGGGTTCGCGGCTCGCTCTCGTTCCACCGCGTTCCCTCCGGGAACGAGAAGAGCCGCACTCCGTCATGGGAGTGCGGCTCTTCTCGTGCTCGGGCCGTCAGGCGATGTCGATCGCCAGTATCGGATCGGTGGTCGGAGTCGGCGAGCCGCCGGCGTCCTCGACCGTCACGGCGACGACTCCGCCCTCGGTCAGGCTCCCCTCGAGCGGGGCCACGGTGCTGCCCTCTCCCCCATCGAACGTCCCTGCGGCGACCGGACCGGACGAGCCGATGTACCAGAGCTCGTAGGTCTTGTCCTCCGGCAGCGGCGCCAGGTCGTCCACCACGAGGGCGGAGCGGCCGAGCGAGCTCGACCAGACCAGCGTCGCCTGCTCGCCGGTGGCGACCGTGCCGGTCGTCTCCTGCGCGTCGGGGGCGCTGCGGATCTGCTCCAGAGCCGTCTGCTGCTGCGTCTGGCCGGGGCCGGACGAGAGCAGCGGCGGAAGGGTCACTCCGCCGACCACGATCACCGCGGCGGCCGCGGCCGCCGAGAGGTAGACCGCGGGGCGGGCGAACCAGCGGCTCCGGGCGCGGTTCGCGGCGCTGCCGCCACCGTCCCGGCGAGCCGTCGGACCGCTCCGCTCGCCCTCGGAGGCGACGGGGACCAGACGGGGCGCGGCGGGCGCCTCGTGGTCCTCGTCGGGCTCCTCCAGCGGCAGCTGCGGAGTGGTGGCGATGAGCGCCATCAGGTCGGCCTTGAAGCCCGGCGAGGGCTCCACGGCGGGTGCGTCGGCGACCAGCGCCTCCGCCACCTCAGCGAACGCGTCGGCCTCGCCGCGCGCCTCCGGGTGCTCGGAGAGGAAGCGCTCGAAGCGCTCCTGCTCCTCGGGCGTCAGGATGCCCAGTGCGTGACCCGCCGCGAGATCGCGCGGGTCGTCCATCCCGTCGGGGAGTCGCACATCGTTCACAGGGCCACCCCCATCTCTTCTCGAAGTCTGATCATTCCGTCACGCAGGCGTGTCTTGACGGTTCCCACGGGGCACTGCAGGATCCCCGCGATCTCGCTGTGCGAGTATCCGCCGTAGTAAGCGAGCTGCAGCGCCTGCCGCTGCAGTTCCGTCAGGCGGCCCATGGCGGCCGCGACCTTCTCGTGCTCGAGGGACACCTCCGCCTGCTCGGAGACCTGGTCGTAGTCGCGTCCGAGGTCTCGGATTCCGATGCGCATGTCCCGATCACGGCCGGCTTGAGCCGCGCGGACCCTGTCGATGGCCCTGCGGTGTGCCATCGTGAGGATCCAGGTCGTCGCGCTTCCTTTATTCGGAGCGAAACGCCCAGCGGTTTGCCAGATCTCGAGGAAGACCTCCTGGGCCACCTCCTCGGACTGGGAGCGGTCGACGAGGACGCGGATGATCAGGCCGAGGACCCGGCCGGCCATCTGGTCGTAGAGCGCGGCGAACGCGGCCTGCTCTCCCCCGGCGATGCGCTCGAGGAGGACAGCCGCCTCCGCTGTGGTGTCGTCCGTCATCAGCCCCGCCTCGCCCGCGCCCGGGCTGAAAGATTCCGCGTCATCCAGAAGGCTGTCACGGCCAGGCCTGCAACGACGACCGACACCTCGATCGGATGCGTCACGAATCGGACATCCAGCGCCAACGTGCCGATCGGCACGAGCGCGGGGTCGCCCAGCCGGGGGGCCAGCCAGAGCGAGATCACGGCCACCGCCGCAGCGGTGATGCCCGGATAGCTGCGCGGGCGGATGAGGACCCAGAGCCCGGCGAGCACGTCGAGGACCGCGAGGACGCGCATCACCGTGCCCTGCGAGAGCGAGACCCCCGCGGCGAACTGGGCGCCCTCCGCGTCGTCGACGCTCGGCGCGGCGAGGAGGTAGAGGGCGGCGACGACCAGCAGCCCCGTCCCCGCCCAGACGCGCGCGCCGATCCGGAGAGCTCTGCTGTTCTTCATTCCGCTGGCGCCTGTCTGTGGGGACTCGGGCGAGGATCGACTCCTCCTGGGCCCTCGCCTCGCGCACCGTGGCCTCGATGCGAGCAGAGAAGGGGCCGGACCGCAGGAACGCCTCTCGGCGCGAGGCCGCTCGAAGCGGCTATAAGTGGAGCCCGGGGTTACTGCGATCCGGCTTCCGCCAGTCTACCAAAGGCCTCCGCGGTGGCGGCGAGCGGCGTTCGCAGTGGGTGAACGCGGGTTGCGCGTCACTCCAGGGAGTCGCTCCGCCACAGCCGCGCGCAGCTCATGAGCTCGGCCGCGGTGGTCGAGAGGCGCAGGGCGCGGGTGGTCAGCTCGCTCGCCCGGGCGGGGTTCACCGGCTCCACGTCGTCGGCGACCGAGACGGCTCCGGAGGCGCTCACGCGGCAGAACGCCGCGGCGCGGTCCAGTGCCACCGCGAAGTCGCCGTCGAAGACGCCGCGGAGGATCCGGTCGGCCAGCTCGGTGATCTCGGCCGGCCCCGTGGGAGTGCTGGCTCCGGCGATTACCGGGTCGATCGTGGCGGACAGCTCGACTCCGCGCTGGTAGAGGAAGCTCGTGCTCTCCGGGTCCTGCCGGATGACCAGCCGCAGCAGGTAGATCCGCCAGAGGGCGCCTGGCAGGCTCGCCGCGCTGGAGCGCGCCCAGAGCTCGGCGAGCGCGTCGATGCCGTTGTGGTCGGTGTACTCGACCAGGCGGTCGATGACCACCGGGTCGGGGTCGTTCCGGACACGGCTCAGCAGCGCGATCGCGGTCTCGTGGGCGACACGGCTGATCTGCGCCGGGTCCTCTCCTCCCTGGAACGCCTCGAAGACGTGGGAGGGGAACTTGGTCGGCTTGTGGAAGCCGTCTGTCATGGGGCCGCCTTCCGCGGTCGTGCGCGCGGACGCTCTCGCGCTCGCGCTCCGTAGGGGGTTCGAGGAGGGTAACGCCCGCGGCTGGGCGGGTATGCCCGCGCGGAGGACGCGGTCCGCTCCGGGATCGTCCGCGCTACGGGCCGCACCTGCTCCGGGCCGCACCTGCTCCGGGGGCGTCGACGGCCCGCTACCCTGGAGCGCGCGGGCCTCTAGCTCAGTTGGCAGAGCAGCGGACTTTTAATCCGCGGGTCGTCGGTTCGAGCCCGACGGGGCCCACCACTCGACCGCCTGGTCGCGCTTTCCGGACAGTGCCAGGGCGCAGCCAGGTCGCCGCACTACCGTGCAGAGGTGCTGACCGTCCTCCGCGTCCTCCTGCGCCGGCCTCGGCTGTGCGAGGCGTGCCGCGTCCGGCCGGCCCGCCGCCGTAACCCGTTCTGCTCGACGGACTGCGCGAAGACGTACTACCTCTACCTCTGACGCCTCGTCCGGGCCGCGGTGCTCCGCGACGGCGTCACTCGTGGCAGAGCGACCACACCTCGTCCGGGTAGTCACGGACCTTCTCGCCGACGAGCAGGCGCCAGCGGCCGTCCTGGTGCTCGAGCAGGCGGCCGGTGACGACCTCCGAGAGCCAGTCGGAGTCGATCCGGTACCAGCGGACGAGGCGGACAGTGGTCGCGGTGTGCGAGACGCGGGTCGTCATCGCGGGAGTCCCTTCTCGAGGAGGGAGCGGGGTGCTGGAACCAGCGGAACGTTCGACGCGCGAACGGGGGGATGACCCGCACCGGGACGACTCCGTTGTCGACCGGCCGGGAGACTGCGGCGGGCATCCGGCGGACCGGATGCCAGGAACTCTAGACGACCGCGCGGACGGTGTCTGTCCCGTCGCCGGTCACAGCGGAGCGGCTCCGTTCAGCAGGCTCAGGGGTGGACGGTGCAGCCGGCCGGGCGCGTCTGCCGGAACGCGGCCGCTTCGCGGGTGCGGGAGCGGAGCCTCCTCGCGCGGCGGCGGAGGAGCCGCTCGCTCGGGCCGAAGGCTCCGGATTCGAGGAGCTGGCGGAGGGACAGGGTCACCTGCCGGGCCAGACGGGGATCGATGCGGCCGGGGATCCGGATCGCGTCGATGAGGTCGAGGGCGTTGCGCGTGGTGCGGGAGATCGCCATGACGGAACCCTAGGGACGCCGGGGCGCGGTGTGCGCGCCCCGGACGGGGGCGCCGACGGGGACTGATGCTCAGCCCCGGGGCGCCCCGGCGGGATCAGTCGTGCCCGTTGCTGCCGTCGCCACGGCCCGTGGAGGACTGCAGGCGGTCGATGTGCTCGGAGGCCTGGGCCTTGGTGAGGTCGGCGGGCAGGGTCTCGCCCGCCTCGCGCGCGAGGGTGTCGAGGTAGCTGCGCTGCGGGCCGGTCATCGGCTCGTCGCCGGTGACCCAGTCGGACGGGTCCTTGCTGGCGCTGGTGTCGCTGCCGTCGTCGGCACGGGCGCCGAGGACGTCGCCCTCGGTCTTGACATCGGGATCGGTGGTGTTGTCATCGCTCATGGTGCGACCGTACGCCCGACCACCGACGCCGACGAGGGCTTGCGGAGCGGGCCCGGGCGCCCCGCTTCACGAGCCGAGCAGCGCGTGCGCGACGGTGAAGATGACCAGCCCGGCCAGGGAGCCCACGACGGTGCCGTTGATCCGGATGAACTGGAGGTCCTTCCCGACCTGCAGCTCGAGCTTCTCGGACGTCTCACGCGGGTCCCAGCGGTGGATGGTGTCGCCGATGATGCTGGCGATGTCGGTGCGGTAGCGGTCGACCAGGTTGGCCGCGACCGATCCGATCCAGGAGTCGACGGTCGCCGCGAGACCGGCGTCGGTCGAGAGCCGGCGGCCCAGATCGACCACGATCGACTCGATGCTGCCGCGGAGGGGGCTCGACGGGTCGTCCATCGCGCCGAGGAGGGAGGCCTTCGTCGCCTCCCAGGCGTCCCCGGCGAGCTCGCGGACGCGCGGGCTGTCGAAGGCGCGGTTCTTGATCTCCTCGACCCGGGCGATCAGGTCGGGGTCTGTGCCCAGATCCTGCGCCAGCGTGGCGAGGTAGCCGTCGATCGCGATCCGGAACGGGTGCACCTGGTCCTCGCGCACCGCGGCGACGAAGACGAGCGCCTCGCGGTACAGCCGCTCGTCCACCGCTCGGCTGACCGCGGAGGGCAGCCAGCTCGGCAGGCGGCCGCTGACCATGCGGGTGAAGCTCTGCGGGTTCGCGGTCAGCCACGCCTCCGCCTGCTCCACCAGCGTGTCCACGAGGCGCCGGTGGTGGCCCGCCTCGACCACGCTTCCCACCAGCGAGCCCAGCGGCGGGCCCCACTGCGGGTCGAGGAGGTGGCGCCGTGCCAGCGCCTCGATCACGCGCTGCACGTCGGAGTCGTCCAGCAGGGCGATCGCCGAGCGGACGGCCGCGGCGCTCTCGCCGCCGACCCGGTGCGCGTTCTCCGGCTCGGCGAGCCACAGCCCCGCCCGCCGGGCGATCCCGAAGGAGTCGAGCTTCTCGCGCACGATGGCGCCGCGGAGGAAGTTCTCCTCGACGAACTGCGCGAGGCTCGCGCCGATCTCGTCCTTCTTGGTCGGGATGATCGCGGTGTGCGGGATCGGCAGGCCCAGCGGCCGCCGGAACAGCGCGGTCACGGCGAACCAGTCGGCGAGCGCGCCGACCATCCCGCCCTCGCTCGCGGCCCGGACCCACTGCAGCCACGGGTAGCGCTCCTGCAGGGCGAACGACACGGCGAAGACGACGGCCATCACCACGAGCAGGCCCGTGGCGAGCCGCTTCATCCGGACGAGAGCGACGCGCTTGGCCTCGTCGTCGCGCCCGACCGCCGCGAGGGTGGTCATGACGCGGTGGGGAACCCCTCGTGGCGGATGCCCCACGCGACGGTCCACTCCTCGCCCGGCTCGAGCCAGCGCAGGCCCTGCCCGCTGTTGAACGCCTCGGCGGGAGCGGTCATCGGCTCCACGGCGATCGCGGTCTTCACGTCGTCGCCGTCGGGGAAGATCCGGGTGATGAAGACCTGGATGAAGTTGTGCGAGGCGTCGGCCCAGAGGAGCACGCGGCGGCCGTCCGCGGCGCGGAGGCCGTGCACGCTCTCGCCGTCGACCATCCGGACGTCGGCCCAGGCGTCGTCGAGCTCGAGGTCGCCGATGCGGCGGCCGGAGCGGAGGTCCCACTCGGTGCCCTCGACCGGGTTCTGCACGGTGGGGTTGAGGCGCTCGTCGACCTCGATGTGCACCGCCGCGTCGACGGTGATCTCGAGCTCGTCGGTCGGGACGTCGCCGATGGCGAGGAAGGGGTGCGTGCCGATGGCGACGGGTGCCTCGTCGGCGCCGACGTTGACGACGCGGTGGACGACCTTCAGCCCGTCGGCCTGCAGCTCGTAGCGGACCGAGGTCTCGAGGTGGAACGGGTAGCCCGCCTGCGGCACGACCGGCGCGGCCAGCTCGACGAAGGACGGGCCCTGGTCGACGAGGCGGTACGGGGTGCTCACCAGCAGGCCGTGGATGGCGTTGTGGTACTTCGGCTCGGTGATCGCGAGCTGGAGCGTCTCGCCGCGGTGGTGCCAGCGCCCGTCCTTCACGCGGTTGGGCCAGGGCATCAGGACGATGCCCGAGCCGAACGGCGGAACGGTGCTCTCCGGGTAGGAGGCGGTGATCTCCACTCCGTCGACCGAGAGGTGGCGCAACGCTGCGGCCACCTCCGTCACGACGGCGTGCAGGGTGCGTCCCTCGGCGGTGAGGTCGAGCGAGAACTGGCGCCCGGTGGCGGGGGCGGGGGTGAAGTCGGCCATTCCTCGATCCTACGGACTGACGCGCTCGCCGAGCGCCCGGCAGCGGGTGACCGCGAGCCCCGCCTCCTCCAGAGCGGCGACGAGTCCGTCGGCGGCGCCCGCCCCCGTGAGCAGACGGTCGAACTCGTCGGGAGCGGCGACCCGGCCGAGGTCGACCACTCCGAGCTTCGAGGAGTCCGCGACCACGACCCGGCGGGTCGCCGCCTGCAGCATCCGGCGCTTCAGGGTCGCCTCCGGGAGGTTGACGTTGGTGACGCCGGCCTCGGGGTGCACGCCGGTGCAGCCGATGAAGGCGATGTCGGCGCGGATCCGCTCGAGCAGCTCGGACGCGAGCGGCTCGACCAGCGAGTGCTGCAGCGGCCGCAGAGTGCCCCCGGTGACGACGACCGTGAAGCGCGGGATGGCCGGCTCGAGCGCCAGCGCCGTGGAGAGGCCGTTCGTGATCACCGTGACGTCGCGCAGCTCCTCCCGCGCCACGAGCGCGTGCGCGATGGCGAGCGGGGTGGTACCCACGTCGAGCACGATGCTCTGCCCGGAGGAGACGGAGGCGGCGGCCTCCTCGCCGATCGCGGCCTTCTCGTCGGAGGCGGCGCTCAGGCCCTCCTCGAGCGAGCGCTCGCCGGTGGGTCTCGGCGCCGGGATCGCCCCGCCGCGCACCCGCTGGAGGACGCCCTCGCTCGCGAGCAGGGCGAGATCGGAGCGGACGGTGACGACCGAGACCCCGAGCATGTCGGCCATCGGGGCGACCCCGACGAAGCCCGAGCTCTCGGCGGCCAGGCGCAGCCGCAGCCGGCGCTCGATCGCCGACGTGGACTCCTGCTCGCCGTCCGTCCTCATCCGCCCATCGTGCCCGCGGTCGAGTGGACTTGTCAAAGCGAAAACGAGCTTTCCTTTTCGAAGGTGCGGCCCTAGTCTGACTCCTGCCATGAACGAAGCGATCACCCTCTCCGCCGGCGTCGTCAAGCGCCCGCACACGCTGGCCGACGGCCGCGAGCTCCTCTACTTCGACGACGCCGACACGACCCTCCCCCCGGAGCGCGCCGCCGACGCCCGCCACCTCGACCCCCGCCCTGCCACCGCGCGGATGCGCCAGGACGTGCTGACCGGCGAGTGGGTCTCCATCGCCGCGTCGCGCCAGAACCGCGTGTTCCTGCCGCCGGCCGAGCTCGATCCGCTCGCCCCGGCGTCGCCGACGAACCCGTCGGAGGTGCCCAGCCGCTACGACGTCGCCGTCTTCGAGAACCGCTCCCCCTCCTTCGGCCCGCTCCTCGAGGACGCGGACGCGCCCGCCTCCCTGGAGGACTTGCGCACTCTCGGGCTCGGCCGGACGCTGACCAGCGTCGGCCGCTGCGAGGTCGTCTGCTTCAGCCCCGAGCACGAGGGCTCGTTCGCCACGCTCAGCGCCTCCCGCGCCCGGACCGTGGTCGAGGCCTGGGCCGACCGCGTGGGCGCCCTCTCGGCCCTTCCCGGCGTGCAGCAGGTCTTCCCGTTCGAGAACCGCGGCGAGGCGATCGGCGTCACGCTGCACCATCCCCACGGGCAGATCTACTCCTACCCCTACGTCACGCCGCGCACGACCCGCCTGCTCGCCTCGCTCGACAGCTACGGGCCGTCGATGTTCGCCGACGTCCTCGCCTTCGAGCAGGCCGGCGAGCGCGTCCTACTCCGCGGCGAGCACTTCACCGCGTTCGTGCCGTTCGCCGCGCGCTGGCCCGTCGAGGTGCACCTCCTGCCGCACCGCCACGTCCCGGACCTGGCGGCGACGACCCCGGAGGAGCGCGACGAGCTGGCTGTGATGTACCAGCGCCTGCTCCGCGGCATCGACGCCCTCTACGACACCCCGACGCCCTACATCGCCGCCTGGCACCAGGCCCCGGTGCACGAGCGCCGCGACGAGGTGCGCCTGATGCTCCAGATCACCTCGCCCCGCCGCGCCGAGACGAAGCTCAAGTACCTCGCGGGGAGCGAGGCCGCGATGGGCGCCTGGATCGGCGACATCGCCCCCGAGACGAGCGCCGCGGCCCTGCGCGCGGCGATCGAGCGGGCCGAAGCGGCCGTGCTCGAGGCCGGGATCGCACAGCGCCCCGACGCGGCGCTGCCGGTCGCCGCGCACAGCGACGACTCGCTTCCCGGCGGCGCCGCCACTCCCGCCACCACCGCCGCCGACATCGCCGAGGAGAACCGATGACCGCCGCTCCCGCATCCCTGACCGCCGTCGCCGAGAGCGCGGCCGCCGCCTTCGAGCGCACCTTCGGCCGCCCCGCCGCGGGCGTCTGGGCCGGCCCCGGCCGCGTGAACCTGATCGGCGAGCACACCGACTACAACGACGGCTTCGTCTTCCCCTTCGCGATCGACCGCGCCACGGCGATGGCCGTCGCTCCGAGGGAGGACCGCCTGATCCGGATCAGCAGCGCCTTCTCCCCCGAGGTGGTCGAGGTCGCTCTCGACGAGCTCGGCCCCGGCGCCGTGACCGGCTGGTCGGCCTACCCGCTCGGCGTGGTCTGGGCGCTCACCGAGTACGGCGTCGACCTGGGCTCCCGCTCGGGCTTCGACGCGTACGTCGACTCCGACGTGCCGGTCGGCGCGGGGCTCTCGAGCTCGGCGGCGCTGATGTGCGCGATGGCCGTCGCCCTCGACGAGCTCTGGGACCTCGGCTTCGACCGCGCGACGATGGCCCGCGTCGGCCGTCGCGCCGAGAACGTCGCGGTCGGCGCCCCCACCGGGATCATGGACGAGTCCGCCTCCCTCTTCGGGAAGCGCGACGCCGCGGTGTTCCTGGACTGCCGCAGCCTCGACACCGAGGTCGTCCCCCTCGGCTTCGAGGAGGCCGGCCTCGTCCTGCTCGTCGTCGACACGCGCGTCGAGCACGCGCACGCCACCGGCGGCTACGCCGAGCGGCGCGCCTCCTGCGAGCTCGGCGCCGCGACCCTCGGCGTGCCGTCGCTCCGCGAGCTGACGGTCGACGACCTGCCGCGCGCCCAGGAGCTCCTCGACGACGTCACCTACCGGCGCGTGAAGCACGTCGTGACCGAGGACGTCCGCGTGCTCGAGACCGTCCGCACCCTGCGCGAGCACGGTCCCCGGGCGATCGGCGATCTGCTCGACGCCGGCCACGTCTCCCTCCGCGACGACTTCGAGATCTCGGTGCCCGAGCTCGACACCGCCGTCGAGGCGGCGCGCGGCGCCGGAGCGATCGGCGCCCGGATGACCGGCGGCGGCTTCGGCGGCTCCGCGATCGCCCTCACCCCGGTGGAGAAGGAGGAGGAGGTCCGCGCCGCGGTCCTCGCCGCCTTCGCCGAGAAGGGCTTCACGACTCCGGAGCTCTTCCTGGTCACGGCCGCCGACGGCGCGGGTCGGGTGCTCTGACCTCTGCTTCCGTCGACGCCCCCTGCGACCTCGCGTCGCAGGGGGCGTTCCTCGTCCAGCCGCTACGGCGCCGGATCCGGCGGAACGACGGCGCGCCCTTCTCCCCCGGTGACCCGAACCAGCTCGGCGAAGCTCGTCGGGTAGACGGTGTGCGCGTGCCCGGCCGCAGCCCAGACCACGTCGTAGGCGGCGAGGGCCGTGTCGACCACGATGCGCAGCGGCGCGGGATGGCCCACCGGCGCGATACCGCCGATCGTCTGGCCCGTCGCGGACTTCACCTCCGCGGCCGGCGCCCGGGTGATCGATCCGCCCAGCTGCACGCCCAGCCAGGCGGTGTCGACGCGGTGGCCGCCGCTGGTCAGGACCAGCAGCGGCGCACCGTCGATCAGGAACACGAGCGAGTTGGCGATCTGGCCGACGTCGACGCCCAGCGCCTCGGCCGCCAGTGCCGCCGTCGACGCGGCCGAATCGAGCCAGCGCACGGTCGGGTGCACGCCGTGCCGGTCGAGGTCGGCGAGGACGCGGTCGACGGCCGGGTGGCTCCGTTCGCTCATGCCGCCGAGGCTAGCGCCCCGGCCGCCCTCACTTCTCGAACGTGGAGGCGTCGATCACGAAGCGGTAGCGGACGTCCGAGGCGAGGACGCGCTCGTAGGCCTCGTTGATCTGCGACGCCGAGACGACCTCGACCTCGCTCGCGATGCCCTTCTCGGCGCAGAAGTCGAGCATCTCCTGGGTCTCGCGGATGCCGCCGATGCCCGAGCCCGCGAAGGAGCGACGGGCGCCGAAGAGCGTGAAGACGTGCAGCGGCAGCGCCTCGGCCGGAGCGCCCACGTTCACCATCGTGCCGTTGCGGCGCAGGAGCCCCAGGTAGGCGTCGAGGTCGAGGGGCGCGCTGACCGTGTTGACGATCAGGTCGAAGGTGTTCGCGAGATCGGTGAAGGTCGCCTCGTCGCGCGTCGCGTAGTAGTGGTCGGCGCCCAGGCGGAGGCCGTCCTCCTTCTTGCTGAGGGTCTGCGAGAGCACGGTGACCTCGGCGCCCATCGCGTGCGCGAACTTGACGGCCATGTGGCCGAGCCCGCCGAGGCCGACGACGGCCACGCGCTTGCCGGGGCCCGCCTCCCAGTGCGAGAGCGGCGAGTAGGTCGTGATGCCCGCGCACAGCAGCGGAGCGGCGGCCTCGTAGGGGATCGACTCCGGCACGCGGAGCACGAAGTCCTCGACGACGACGACGTGCGTGGAGTAGCCGCCCTGGGTGATGGTGCCGTCGCGGTCGACGGAGGCGTAGGTGCCGGTGTTGCCCTTCAGGCAGTACTGCTCCTCGCCCGCGAGGCAGTTCTCGCACTCGCGGCAGGAGTTCACCATGCAGCCGACGCCGACGCGGTCGCCGACGGAGTGCTTGGTGACCTCGGAGCCGACCTCGGCGACGACGCCGACGATCTCGTGGCCGACGGTCAGCGGGTACGCCACCGGTCCCCAGTCGCCGCGGACGGTGTGGATGTCGGAGTGGCAGATGCCGGAGTAGGCGATCTCGATGAGCACGTCGTGCGGTCCGACGTCGCGGCGCTCGATGGTGGTGGGGACGAGCGGCTCGGTCGCGGAGGGGGCGGCGTAGGCGGTGACGGTGAGCATGGGTTCTCCTCGTGGGGCGGGGCGCGCTCCGAGGACGTGTCCGACGGGGTGGGGGACGCGAGAGCGCCGGGCCACGCTACCGGCAGGCGACTGGACGTCGCCCCCGAGCGCGGTCCGGCGCGGGTCCTGTGGCGCGGGACCGGTCAGCGCAGGGCGCGCTCGGCCGCCGTCACCACGTTGTGGATGAGCATCGCGCGCGTCATCGGGCCGACTCCGCCGGGCACGGGCGACAGCCAGCCCGCGACCTCCGCCGCCTCCGGTGCGACGTCGCCGGTCAGCTTCGCGCGGCCCGTCTCCGGGTTCTCGACCCGCGTGATGCCCACGTCGAGCACGGCGGCGCCGGGCTTCACCCAGTCGGCGCGGATGAGCCCGGGCACGCCCACGGCGGCCACCACGATGTCGGCGCGGCGCACCTCCGCGGCGAGATCGGCCGTGCGGGAGTGGGTGAGGGTCACGGTGGCGTCGAGGCCCTTCCGCGTGAGCAGGAGCCCGAGCGGACGGCCGACGGTGAGCCCGCGGCCCACGACGACGACATGCCGGCCCGAGGTCGGGATGCCGTGGCGCTGCAGCATCTCGACGATCCCGTTCGGCGTGCAGGGCAGCGGGCTGTCCAGCTCGCCCTCGACGCCGAGAACCAGGCGGCCGAGGTTGGTGGGGTGCAGGCCGTCGGCGTCCTTGTCCGGATCCATGAGCTCGAGCATCGCGTTCTCGTCGATGCCCTTCGGCAGCGGGAGCTGGATGATGTACCCGGTCACGGCCTCCGAGTCGTTGAGCTGCCGGATGGCGGCGCGGATGTCGTCCGCCGACGCGGTCGCGGGGAGGTCCACGCGGATCGACTCGATCCCGACCTCCGCGCAGTCGCGGTGCTTGCCCGCGACGTACGAGCGGGAGGCGGGATCGTCCCCCACCAGCAGCGTTCCGAGCCCGGGCACGACGCCCCGCTCGCGCAGAGCGGCGACCCGCTCCGCGATCTCCGTCTTGACCGCCGTCGCCGTCGCGACGCCGTCGAGTACCTGTGCCGTCATCTCGGGCTCCTCGGTCGTTGCGCGGCGGAGGGGGACGGTGCCCCGGCCTCCGCCGCGCGGGTGGTGCAGCGGATCGACTACAGCCCGGGGTAGAGCGGGAAGTCGTCGGTGAGGCGGGCGACACGGCCGCGCAGCGCCTCGAGGTCGGCCGAGGGCTTGAGCGCCTCGGCGATGACGTCGGCGACCTCGGTGAACTCCGTGTCGCCGAAGCCGCGGGTCGCGAGCGCCGGCGTGCCGATGCGCAGGCCCGAGGTGACCATCGGCGGGCGGGGGTCGAACGGCACGGCGTTGCGGTTGACCGTGATGCCGACCTCGTGGAGGCGGTCCTCGGCCTGCTTGCCGTCCAGCGGCGAGTCGCGCAGGTCGGCGAGGACGAGGTGGACGTCCGTGCCGCCGGTCAGGACGTCGATGCCCTCGGCCTTCGAGTCGGCCGCCGTGAGGCGCTCGGCGAGGATCTGCGCGCCGCGGATGGTGCGTGCCTGGCGGTCGGCGAACTCGGGCTCGCCGGCGAGCTTGAACGCGGTCGCCTTCGCGGCGATCACGTGCATGAGCGGGCCGCCCTGCTGGCCGGGGAAGACGGCCGAGTTCAGCTTCTTGGCGTACTCCTGCTTCGCGAGGATGAGCCCCGAGCGCGGGCCGGCCAGCGTCTTGTGGACGGTGGTCGTCACGACGTCGGCGTAGGGCACCGGCGACGGGTGCAGCCCCGCCGCCACGAGGCCTGCGAAGTGGGCCATGTCGACCCAGAGCTTCGCGCCGACCTCGTCGGCGATGGCGCGGAACGCCTCGAAGTCGAGCTGACGGGGGTAGGCGGACCAGCCGGCGATGAGCACCTGCGGACGGACCTCGAGGGCCTTCTCGCGGACCGCGTCCATGTCGATGCGGAAGGTCTGCGGGTCGACGCCGTACGCGGTCGCGTTGTAGAGCTTGCCCGAGAAGTTCAGCTTCATGCCGTGGGTCAGGTGGCCGCCGTGCGCGAGCTCGAGGCCGAGGATGGTGTCTCCGGGCTGCACGAGCGCGGCGAGCGCCGCGGCGTTGGCGGAGGCTCCGGAGTGCGGCTGGACATTGGCGAACTCGGCGCCGAAGAGGGCCTTGGCGCGGTCGATCGCGAGCTGCTCGGCGATGTCGACGTACTCGCAGCCGCCGTAGTAGCGGCGTCCGGGGTAGCCCTCGGCGTACTTGTTGGTCAGGACGGAGCCCTGCGACTCGAGGATCGCGCGCGGCACGAAGTTCTCGCTCGCGATCATCTCGAGGTAGCCGCGCTGGCGGTCGAGCTCCTGCTGGAGCACGGCGGCGATCTCGGGGTCGACCACCGACACGGGCTGGTCGAACGAGGCGGCGACGCCGGGGCTGGCGGGGGAAGAGGACACGGACGCTCCTTGGCTGGGAAACGGAAGGGGCCCGGCAGGTCGCTGCGGCGCGACACGGCTCGTTCGGGCGACCCGATCTACGGTATCCGTTCCAGCCCAGGCGTGCGGCGGGAAAAGTGTCCGGGGCGCTGCCCCGGAGGAGGTGCCGCTCCCTGATGGTCACCCATCCGAACGCCAGTCGCGGCGGGCTCACTCTAGCAAGCGGGCCGGGTGGCGCGGGAGTCGCGCCAGTCGGGGGCGGGCACGCGCGATCGTGCGACGATCCCTCGGGCGGTCCCGGCGCGGGACCGGGAGGGAGGGCGTCGCCGTGGGTCCTCGACGCCGCTCCGAGCGCATCGACGGCCGCAGCGACGAGGAGCTCGTCGCGCTGGTCCGGGAGGGCCGCACCGACGCGGTCTCCGAGCTCTGGCGCCGCCACTCCTCGGCCGGGCGCACCGTGGCCCGGGCGTGGGCGAGCAGCTCCGACCCCGACGACCTGGTCTCGGAGGCGTTCCTCCGCGTCCTGCGGGCGATCGAGCGCGGCGGCGGACCCGAGGGCGCCTTCCGCCCCTACTTCTTCACCACCGTCCGCAACGTCGCGGGATCCTGGGCCCGGCGGGACCGGCACGAGCGGCCGTTCGACGAGGCCGACCGCGCCCTCCCCTCTGCCGGCCCCGATCCCGAGGCGCACGCCCTCGCCGCCCTCGAGCGCGACCTGGGCGCGCGCGCGTTCCGGGCGCTGCCGCCGCGCTGGCAGGAGGTGCTCTGGTACACGGAGGTGGAGGGCCTGTCCCCCGCCGCCGCCGCACCGCTGATGGGCCTGCGGCCCAACGCGGTCGCAGCGCTCGGGGTGCGGGCGCGGGAGGGGCTGCGCTCCGCGTGGATCCGGGAGCACGTGGCGGACGCCTCGGCGACGGGCGAGTGCGAGTGGGTGCTCGAGCGGGCGGGGACGTACGCGCGAGGACGAGCCCCCGTCCGGGACAGGCACCGCATCGACCGGCACCTGGACGGGTGCCTCTCCTGCCGGGAGGCGCTGGCGGAGGCCGAGAGCACTGCGCGCCGCCTCGCGTCGGTGCTGCTGCCGCTCTCGGCCGGCGTGAGCGGTGCGGCAGCCTGGGCGGCGGGCGGGGGCTCTGGCGCGGCCTCCGGTCCGCTGCCGAGCGCGGTCCGGGCGTCGAGCGCGGTTCGAGCGTCGAGAGCGGTCCGAGCGTCGAGAGCGGGCAGCGGAACAGGAGTAGTCGTCGCCGCGTCCGCTGCGGCGGCACTCGCGGTCGCGGGAGTCGTCGGCGCGGTGGTGCTGCTGTCCGGGAACGGGGGCGGCGCGCTCGTGGCGGCGGAGGACGCCTCCGCGCGGGTGGACGAGCGCGCAACGGCCGAGGCGGCTGCGCCGGCGTCGAGCGGAGGAGCGACGGCGAGCGCCGACCGACCGGAGACGGACCCGGAGGCCGCGGACCGGACGAGTGCAGCGGACGGCGATCCGGCGGGGCGGTCCAGGGGTTCCGGCGCCGCTCCGAGGAGCACGGTGCCGGCCGTGGCCGGACGGGCCGCGTCGGACGATGCCGGAGCGACGCGCGCGACCCCCGGGAGGACGGGACGCCCGCCGCAACAGGAGCCGTCCCACGATCCCGTCGGCGCACCGGCGTCGAGAGGGATCGAGGCGACCGCCTCCCCGACTCCTGCCGCCGAGCCCGCCCCGTCCCGCCC